>NZ_CAKKTM010000108.1:3098-5367 GCF_920888515.1 Protofrankia sp. CiP1_Cm_nod1
CGCCGGCCAGGAGGGACACAAGCTACAGGAGGTCCGCCGGTGACCGACCTCACCCCCGCTGTCGCGGTCTCGGAGAAGCCGGCTGCCCCACCGTCACCGCCGACAGCACCGTCGCCGCCGGCCCGCCGGCTCACCCCGCCGCGCTGGCGGGACTCCCGTCTGCTGGTGGGCGTCCTGCTGGTACTGGTGTCGGTCGTGGTGGGCGCCCGCCTGTTCGCGACCGCCGATGGCAGCCAGGACTGGGTGGTGGCGGCCGCGGACCTCCCGGCCGGGCATGTCGTGGCCGCCGCCGATCTCACCACGGCCTCGGCCTACCTGCGCTCGGCGACCGCGAGCCGTTACTTCCCGGGTGGGCGCCGGTCGGAGCTGGTGGGGACGATGCTCGCCCGTCCGGTGTCCGCCGGGGAGCTGCTCAGCGGCGCTGACTTCGTGCGTGACGACGTACGCCCGACTCGGCTGGTCTCGATCGTCGTCAAGGACGGCAGAGCCCCCGCGCTCACCCCGGGCGATCACGTGGACGTCTTCGTCCTACAACGGTCGGGCCCGGCGGGTGCCGGTGCCGCCACCGGCGCCGCCACCGGCGCGGGCACCGGCGCTGGCACACCGGGCACGGCGGGCGCGGGCGCGGCGCAGGCTGCCGGCCAGGTGCCGGTGGTGCAGACCGGCAGCGCCGGCACGGAGGTGCTGGTGCTGCACGATGTCGAGTTCGTCGCGCGGACGACGCTGGCGGCGGGCTCGTACGCGCTGACGCTGCGGGTGCCGGTGGAGCTCGCCATCAACGTGGTGGCGGCGTCCCAGAGTGAACGGGTGGACGTCGTCAAGCTTGAGCGCGGTTCCCGGGGTGAGGTCGGCGGGCCGGGTCCGAGCGCTGTGCCGGGGTTCGGGCAATGAGCCTGCCGATCCTGACCGCGGTGACCAACTCGGTCGTCGAGTCCGGGCTTGTCACGGCGTTCGACCGCCGTGATCTCGGGGTGACGGTGGTCCGCCGGTGTGTCGACCTGCCCGATCTGCTCGCGGCGGCGACGACGGGCGCGGCGCGGGCCGCGCTGCTCTCGGCGGACCTGCGCCGCCTGGACCGGGACGCGCTGACCCGGCTGGCCGTGGCCGGGGTCGCGGCGGTCGGCCTGATCACCCCCGGGGACGAGGACGGCGAGCGCCGGCTGCGCCAGCTCGGTGTCGCGGCGGTGATCACGACCGACGCGACGGCCGAGATCGTGGCGTCGGCGGTGGTGGAAGCGGTCCGGGCGCTCACCGGCACCGATCATGTCGCCGGCCTGCTGCCCGCCGCGTACAGCAGACCGGCGCCCGGTTTCGCGACGTTGACGCCGGTGGCCGACCAGCCGCCGCCCGATGCTCTCGCCGAGCCCGGCGACGGCCGGGTGATCGCCGTGTGGGGCCCGACCGGCGCCCCGGGCCGCACCACCGTGGCCCTGGGGGTGGCGGCGGAGCTCGCCGCCATGGGCATGCCGACGCTGCTCGTCGACGCCGACGTCTACGGCGGGGCGATCGGGCAGCTGGTGGGGCTGCTGGAGGAGGCGCCCGGCCTGGCCGCCGCCGCCCGGGCGGCCAACCAGGGGGTTCTCGACGTCCCCCGGCTGGCGCTGCTGTGCCGGGATCTGGGTGGGGGGCTGCGCATCCTGCCGGGTATCGCCCGTCCGTCGCGGTGGCCGGAGCTGCGTCCGGCCTCGGTGGAGGTCGTGCTCGCGCTGGCGCGGCGGCTGGCGAGCTTCGTCGTCGTCGACTGCGGTTTCTGCCTGGAGATGGACGAGGAGCTGTCGTTCGACACGTCCGCGCCGCGGCGCAACGGCGCGACCCAGGTGGTGCTCGCCGCGGCCGACAGCATCCTGGCCGTGGCAAGCGCGGAGCCGGTCGGGCTGGTGCGTTTCGTGCGTGGGCTGACGGACCTGCGCGAGGCCGTGCCCGGTGCGGATCCGTGGGTCGTGGTGAACCGGCTGCGCGCCTCGGCGGTCGGGAAGGACGCCCGCCGGGAGGTCGCCAGGGCGATGGTGCGCCATGTCGGTATGGAGCCGGTGGCCGCGATACCGCTCGACGTCGCGGCGATGGACAGCGCGCAGGCCGCCGGCCAGCTGTTGCGGGATGTGGCCCCGACGTCGCCGGCCAGGCTGGCGATCAGCGAGCTGGCCGCGCGGGTGGCGGGGCGTCCGGTGCGGGGCCGCCGCCGGCGCTCGCCCGTTCACCGTTGACGGCTCGCGGGCGCGGGCCGCGCCGGGCTTCGGCCCGGGGGCGGGGGGAGCGGCTGCCCTGACGG
>NZ_CAKKTM010000109.1 GCF_920888515.1 Protofrankia sp. CiP1_Cm_nod1
CGCGGGCGCGGGCCGCGCCGGGCTTCGGCCCGGGGGCGGGGGGAGCGGCTGCCCTGACGGCCCGCGGGCGCGGGCCGCGCCGGAGCGTGCCCGACGGATGTTCGACCGCGCGGGCGGCGCCTGGACGGCCGGCACCTGTCAGCACGCCGTGCATCGTGCGCGGAATGTGATCATATAAGGACGATTTGTAGTGATCTGTGCGTACGAGCCGTGCGGGCGGCTGGGGCCGGCCGCATGGACGAGGCTGCGCGGGCCGCGGGCCGACGGGTCGCGCCCGGCTTCGGACGCTTTTTGATCTAGTATGACTTGTCCCGCTAATTTTATACGAAGAGTAACCGATCCGGGCGACCTTCCTCTGCCGGGAATGCCGTTTTTACAAGCAAATCTTCCTCTAACCAGCCAGCGGAACGGTTACGGACTGCGGTTCCGGGGCAGCCTGTCTGAGTGACTGATCGTAGAGAAAAGATAGCTGTTAGCAATCATCATGCTGTTCGCAGCGTGGCGCCGGTGCCGCTCGGGTGGATTTCACTTCTGGCGAGGGGAGAGATCTTACGGGAAGTAACCATGGTGACGATCAGATGACTAATTGCATTAATCAAATGTAGCTATCCTTTTCGGGTAACGTTCAGTTAGTGTGAGCACCTGCGTCACCGCAGTGGTGGGGCAGTGGTGGGAGCGATAAATGATCACCAAGTGCTCTGTTGAGGTGGACGGGGGGTGTATCGGATGAGTCGGGAGTACGCGAAGGCCGTGGGAGCTCGTCTCCGGGCCATACGGATCCAGCAGGGGTTGTCCCTGCAAGGTGTGGAGCAGAAGTCACGCGGGCGCTGGAAGACCGCGGCGGTTGGCTCCTACGAGCGTGGCGACCGGATGATCAGCGTTCACCAGCTCTCGGAACTCGCCGCGTTCTACGGCGTTCCGGTCTCGGCGCTGCTGCCGGAGGAGGAGGCGCTACCTCCTCGCGAGCACCGGCACCGCACCGTCCTCAACCTGAAGAAACTCGCTGAGGCGCCACCGGACTCGTCCGCGCTGGTGCGCCGGTGGGTGGCGCAGATACAGCGCCAGCGGGACGACTACGCCGGACAGGTCCTCTCCATCCGGGACGGCGACCTGAGGGCGTTGGCCCTTCTGCACGACACCACTCCGCAGGAGTTCTCCGAACGGCTGCGGGGGTGGGGCGTGCTGGAGACGAATTTCGGCGAGGAGGAGGTTCCCGAGTAGGGCGTTGCCGCGCCGGCCGCCCTGACTCCGCCCTGACTCCGCCCTGGACGGTGCCGGTCGTCCCCTGGGGACGGTGCCGGTCGGCTCCAGGACGGTGTCGGTTCCTGGGCAGCGTTGGTTCCTGGCGTGCCGCATGCTGGGAAGGCGCGGTGGCCAGCCACGAGAACGTGCGCGGCGGGCCAGAGGTGTGTACCGCTGCCGCCGGCATGGTCCCTGTCGCTGGCGGCGGGGGCATGTACCGGGGGGTTGTGACGCACAGCAGGTTGTGACGCGCAGCAGGAGGTGGCTGATGGCTGGCAGCAGGGTTCCCCGCCGCGGACTGGTACTGGGCGCCGGGGGGGTGCTCGGGTCGGCGTGGATGATCGGTGCCCTGAGCGCCTACGAGGAAGCGGCCGGCGTCGACGTCCGCGACATGGACATGACCGTCGGTACCTCGGCCGGAGCGGTGCTGGCGGCTCTGATCGGCCTTGGCACGAGCGTCGAAACAATGGTCAACTCCGAATACGGCGAGCCGTTGTTCGGCGATCCGGTCCTCGACTACACCCGCCTCGGTTCGGCTCTCCCGCCGCGGCCGCGGATGCGCATCGGCTCGCGTCGGCTGCTCGCCACCTCGGCCCTGCACCCACGCCGGGTGACCCCGCTGGTCGCCCTGGTCTCCCTGCTCCCGCAGGGCCGCGGGACGCTGGCCGCCGTCGGCGACCTGGTGTCCTCCGTGGGCGCCACCGTGACCACCTGGCCGACTCCCGCGCCGTTGTGGATCGTCGCGATGGACTACGACACCGGGACACGGGTCGTGTTCGGCTCGCCGGACGCGCCCCGGGCGTCGATCGCCGAGGCCGTGATGGCGTCGTGCGCGATCCCGTCATGGTACGCGCCCGTCGTTATCGACGGGCAGCCCTATGTGGACGGTGGGACGCGGTCGCCAACATCGGTGGACCTGCTCGTCGACGCCGGTCTCGACGAGGTCGTGGTGCTCGCGCCCGCCTGCTCGTTAGGCTTCGACCAGCCCCGGGGCGCGCTGGCCCGGCTCGAACGCCAGATGCGGCGGCTGGCGACCAGGGTGCTGATCCGGGAGACCGAACTGCTGCGGGCCACCGGGACGAAGGTCACGGTGATCTGCCCGGGGCCGGAGGATCTGGAGATCATCGGCGGTAACGTCATGGATCTCAGCCGCCGGCAGGAGGTTTTCCAGACCTCGCTGCGGACGAGCGCGGCGGCGCTGGCGGAGGCCGGCATCGGGACGCCGTCC
Organism: Protofrankia sp. CiP1_Cm_nod1; assembly: GCF_920888515.1. GTDB lineage: Bacteria > Actinomycetota > Actinomycetes > Frankiales > Frankiaceae > Protofrankia. The sequence continues at coordinate 2,471 of NZ_CAKKTM010000109.1, forward strand.
ACGGGCACGCCGTCCACGGCCTCACCAACGGCATCCGTGCCCACGGCCTCGTCCGGCGCCGACGGCCGTCTGGCGGCCGCTGGCTGACCCGTCCGGCCCTCGTGCGTCGGCCGTCCTGGCGGCTGGCTCCGTGTGCCCGGCGTGCGGGCCGTCGAGCGCCGCACGGCACACTGGCAGCGTGCGTGTCTACCTGCCGTCGACGCTGTCGGCCGCCCGGCGTGTCCTCGCGGACCGGGCGGTCCCGGCGGGGCTCGGCTTCGCGGTCACCCCCGCCGTCCGGGAGTGGTATGCCCACTCCGACATCGAGGAGATGGAGTACGCGCTCCTGCTCGACGCGGCCCGCGCCAGCCTGCGGCTGCTCGACGTCGACCCGGGCGCGCCCCGCCGGCGGGTGGTCCTCGCAGTGGACGTGGACGACTCCGGCCTGCGGATCCGCAACGACCTCGACCGGGGCGTCGTCGAGATCGGCGGCCCGGTGCCCCTGGCCGCCGTCGCCGCCGTCCACGTGGACGCCGTCGACGCCGTCGCCGCCGTGGCCGCCGCGGCGGAGGCGATCGTGGCGGCCGACCTCGGCAGCGATGACGCGGCGTTCGTGGTGGACACCGCCGACGGCTACGAACTGCTCTGGTACGCCACCCAGGAGCTGGCGGACCTCGTCTGACGCCTGTGGGCGGCCCGGGCACAGGCCCGGCGCCCGGCCCGGCACCCGAACCGGGACCTGACAGAGCGCGGACAACAGCGGACGGCGGCCGCCCGAGGCGCGAACATATTCCTGCGCGTCGCGGACGGCCGCGGGCCGCCTGGTCTGGGAGCGTTCCAGGAGGGGCGCCGCGGGCTGGCCGGCCCGCCCCTCGAGCGTCCCGGCGCGGTGTTTCCAATGCTCGGTTTCCAGCGCTTCGGAGGGTGGGTTGGGATGGATGCCGTCGCTGTCGTCCCGGAACCGGTCAACGAGCCGGTCCGCGCCTATGCCCCGGGCAGCCCGCAGCGCGCCAGCCTGCGGGCGGCGCTGGAGCGGCTGGCGGGGGAGCGCGCCGAACTGCCGCTGGTGATCGCCGGGAGGGAGCGCCCGGGCGCCGGCGAGCCGTTCGAGGTGGTCGCCCCGCACCGGCACGAGCTGGTGCTGGGC
>NZ_CAKKTM010000110.1 GCF_920888515.1 Protofrankia sp. CiP1_Cm_nod1
GCGCTGGCCGCGGCGCCCGGCTGGCGGGCGCTGTCCCAGGACGACCGGGCCGCGGTGTTCCTGCGGGCGGCCGACCTGCTGGCCGGGCGCTGGCGGGACACCCTCAACGCCGCGACCATGCTCGGGCAGAGCAAGAGCTGCTACCAGGCGGAGATCGACGCGGCCTGCGAGCTGATCGACTTCTGGCGTTTCAACGTCGCCGCCGCCCGTGGGATCGTCGCCGGGCAGCCGCTCTCGGCGCCCGGCACGTGGAACCGCATGGACTACCGTCCCCTGGAGGGGTTCGTCCTCGCGGTGACGCCGTTCAACTTCACCTCGATCGCGGCGAACCTGCCGACCGCTCCGGCGATCATGGGCAACACGGTGGTCTGGAAGCCGGGCCCCACCCAGCAGCTCGCCGCCCAGCACACCATGTCGCTGCTGGCGGCGGCGGGCCTCCCACCAGGGGTGATCAACATGGTCACCGGGGACGGCGCGGCCGTCTCGGCGGTGGCGCTGCGGCACCGGGAGCTCGCCGGGGTGCACTTCACCGGGTCGACGGCGACTTTCCGGACGATGTGGCGGACGGTGGCCGAGGGGATCGACGGCTACCGGGACTACCCGCGGCTGGTCGGCGAGACCGGCGGGAAGAACTTCGTCGTCGCCCACCCCAGCGCCGGCCCGGACGCGCTCGTCGTCGCGCTGGTCCGGGGTGCCTTCGAGTACCAGGGGCAGAAGTGCTCGGCGGCGTCCCGCGCCTACCTGCCCGCCTCGCTGTGGCGGTCGGGTCTTCGTGACCAGCTGGTCACGCAGACCGCGGCGCTGACCTACGGTGACGTGTCCGACCTGAGCCTCTTCGGCGGGGCGGTGATCGACCGGCGGGCCTTCGACCGGCTGTCGGCCCTGCTCGCGCGGCTGCGCGCGGACCCGGACGTGTCGGTGCTCGTCGGTGGCGGCGCCGACGACCGGACCGGATTCTTCGTGGAACCGACGGTCGTCGTGTGCGCCGATCCCGCACACGAGGTGTTCACGTCCGAGTACTTCGGGCCGGTACTCGCCGTGCATATCTACGACGATGCTCCGGGACGGCCCGGTTCGGACGCTTTTACCACAGCATTGCGGGATGTCACGGACTTCTCGCCCTACGGGCTGACCGGCGCGGTTTTCGGCCGGGATCGCCGCGCGCTCGCCACCGCTACCGAGGCGCTACGGTACAGCGCCGGAAACTTCTACATCAACGACAAACCGACCGGCGCGGTGGTGGGCCAGCAGCCGTTCGGCGGATCGCGGGCGAGCGGCACCAATGACAAGGCCGGCTCCGCGCTGAATCTGCTGCGATGGGTCTCCCCGCGGGCACTGAAGGAGACGTTCGACCCACCGCGACAGGTCGCCTACCCGCACATGGGCTGAGCTCCTCACCAGGGCCCTTGCCAGGGCCTCCTACCAGGACCTCCGCGCCAGAACCTCTCGCCGGGACCGCTGCCCCGGGCCGACGCGCCGCGGGGCCCGAGGCGGCGTGCCGACCTGGACGCCATGCTATCCGCTTGCGGCCCGCATCCGGTGGCATCGTGCTGTTTTACGACCGACAGTGCTGTTTGGCAGTTGACAGGACTGTTTGGCAGTTGACATGGCTGTTCCGGCCATGGCGGACACTCGGACCACACCGTCGCCCGTTGGTCGTCCGGTTGGAACTGGACGTTCGGAACACGGCTGTGGAATGGTTCGATACCGGACCGTCCCGGGGGATGTTCCGGCCGGGGCCGTCGGCGAGCGTACCCGGCGTGACCGGGCGCGTGGACAGCCGCCATGCGCCTATTGGTTTGCCGCCACCCGGAAAGATCGCGACCGCGCTTCGCGATACTTTTGTGATGGATTCAGGGTGCGCCCGGCGCACCCACGGAGGACTTTCGTGGCCATGATGGGAACCCAGGATGATGCCGGAGGCTGCCACCCGTACCGGTGCGGATCCCCGCGGCGCGCACCGCGGGAAGGAGGCTGATCACCCGTGCTCTACCTCGCCGGCCAGATTCTGGTGCTCATGGCGGCGGCGCTGGCTGTTGGTGCACTGCTGACCTGGGTGTTCCTCCTCGGCCCCGTACATCGCCGGGTCGAGGAGATACGGCGTGCCACCGCCCTGCCCGCCCCCGGCACCGGGCCGCTGCCCGTTGTGACGCCGCCGGCAGGCAGGCCCGCTCCGG
>NZ_CAKKTM010000111.1:0-10248 GCF_920888515.1 Protofrankia sp. CiP1_Cm_nod1
GGCCCGTCCGGTCCGCCGGCGGCCGGCGGTGACGCCCTCCGTCCCGCGTCCCGCGTACGGGACGACGATCCGGGCGACGGCGGCCCGGGCGACGGCGGCCCGGACACCGCCGGGGCCGGACCATCGGCTGTCGGCGCCGGGACCGGTTCCGTTCCGCCCGCGCGTGCGGGCACGCGGTCATCGAGCCAGCGGGACGACCACCAGCCGAATGATCACCAGTGGGACGATCGCCAGCAGGACGATCATCGGAGGGACGATCATCAGCGGGACGAGTGGCTGCTGGAGAAGGCGGCGCTCACGGCCCGGCTGGCCACCGCCGAGCGGCAGGCGGCCGAGTCCGAACAGCGGGTCACCGCCGCCGAGGGGCAGGCCGCTGTCGCCGGTCACCGGGTGTGGATGCTCGAGGAGGCCCTCGCCCGGGCCGAGGAGCCGGGCGAGCCCGACGACGCGGTGCCGTCGGACGCCGAGAACGTCCAGGCGCTCGCGGCCGAGGCCGTGCGGCTGCGCAGGCAGCTCGCCGAGGCCGAGGAGCGCTCCGCGAAGTTCTCCTCCCGGCTGGCGATGGCGCGTACCGAGGCCGAGGAGGCCCAGCGCCAGGTCGCGACCCTGACGACGAGGCTTGATCGCCACCAGGCCGAGTGGGCCGCCGAGAAGGTCCGGCTGCTCGCCCAGATGAGTGGCGGCGAACAGGCCTCGGCCGTGTCCGAGCACACACGCACCGCCCGCGTCGAACTGGATCTCCCGGATCCCGGCCACCCCATCGAATCCGCCCGCGGGGCTGCCGCCCGGCCGGATGTTCCGGCCACCCTCGAGCCGGCCACCCTCGAGCCGGCTGCCCTCGAGCCGGCCACCCTCGAGCCGGCTGCCCTCGAGCCGGCTGCCCTCGAGCCGGCTGTCGGTGAGGACACCGTGGTGGCGGGCCAGCCGGATACCGGCGCTGCCGGCGGGCAGCCCACCCACGCGGAGGCCGGTGGGCCGGCCGCTGGCGTGGCGGAGGACCTCGACAACGCCGATCTCCGTGACGTCTGGGAGGCCCGCGAGGCCCGGGAGGGCCAGTCCTCCGCCCTCCCCGATGGCCGCGGCCCCAGCGGTCGGCGAAGTCGCGATCATGTTTTTTTCGCGCTGCCGGCGGCGGAGGAGCCCGAGTTCCTCGAGGAGGATCCGGCTGTCGCCGCGGTTGTGCCGGTGCTCACCGCCCGGCCCGTCCCGGGCGCCCAGCCGGATCGCCGTTCCCCGGGCACAGCGCCCGTGGGCGCGGCATCCGGGGCCTCGGCACATGCGGGCCCGGTGCCCGCGGGGGCGTCGGCCACTCCGGGTAGCTCCTCCGGCGCAGCCATGGGCGCTTCGCCCGCCGCGTTGCCGGGTTCAGTGGCGCTGGCCGGGCTGACCTCGCTGTCCGGTTCCTCCGGCCCCGGTGGCGGCTCCGGCCCCCTCCCGCCGCCCGCCGCGGTGCAGGGCGCCCGCCGGGACAATCTCAAGGAGATCGTCGGGATCGGCCCAGTCGTGGAGGCACGGCTGCACGCGCTCGGCATCGTCAGCTTCCGCCAGCTCGCCGATCTCAACGAGGACGGGGTCAGCTGGCTCGGCAGCGTCCTGGAGGGTTTCGGCGACCGGATCGTCTCGGACGACTGGGTGGGCCAGGCCGGTTCCCTCCACGAACGCCACCACCGCGGCCGGGTCTGACCGCCGGACCAGGTAGCGCGGACCAGGTAGCGCGGAGCAGCGTCCGCGGTCGCCCGGGCCGGGCGGATATGCGGTCGTCCAGGGGCAGGGACTGATCGAAATGTTACTGTCCGTCACTGAATGTCCGACCGCCGCCGGGTGTGGCAGGGGCGTCCACGGGCTGTCCGCGGCGTCCTGCGAAGCCATCCCGGGCGCGGCGGGCAGCCGATTCCGGTGCGTCCGCGCCGCCGCTGGCCGGTGGTGGCACCGACCGGCCGGGTGCGCTGGTCATGAATATGGCTACGGGCCGGTTCCGAGTACCGGTCGCTGATATTTCTGATTGGTATCAGAATTGATATCGAATGATTTATGGAAATTCTGACAATCCGTTCCCGTGGACGTTTCTCGGGCCTGGGCCGGGCGGTCCCGTGGGTGCCGCTCCGTGGGCCGGCGGATGATCCTGTTTCTTTCGGGGCGAGCGGGTTCGCATGTCAACCGGTATCGGTCGCGCATACGCCACGGTGGCGGCCCGCTCGTCACGGTTCCGGCAGCCGGCCGCGCGAGCGACGAGCCAGCGTGTTTCCCACCGGTTACGACCGCGTCCCGTGAACGCCGGACGGGCCGCTGCCGCCGCGATGCGCGCGGATATGGCCCGACGCTGGCGCCAGTTCCACCGGGGAGTGGTTGCCGGGATTTTCCGGCCGGGCCGGTGGAGCGTCCTCCCCGGTCCGCGGCCACCTGGCGGCCGGGGGCCGTTCCGGCTGTTTTCCCGAATGTCGCGACAGCGGGCCGGCCATTTTCCCGCCCGGCGCCCGGCCAGCCGGGTGATGGATGCGGAGAGTAACGGATGTTCGCCTGGGCATGTGATCGTTTTCTGCCGCCGTTGGGCTCCCCGTGGCCCGATGTGGGTGGACCGCAACGGCCATGCGAATATTGTCGCCGGGCGTCCACCTCCCTCCAGCCGAAGGCGATGCGATCTTGTTATCGCGCTGCCGGGGCCAGGGGGAGAACGGCCGAAGGTGGTGTGATCTTGCTTTTGCGCCGCCGGTGGGCAGCGGAGTGGTACAAGCCGAAGGTGGTCCGATCGTGATTTTTCGGACGACCGGCGAGCGGAGGGGCACGGTGTCGACTGCTTGATCGGACGCGACCTGATTTCTATGTTTCGTAGTATTTGTCCGGCTGACAACACTCCGAACGCATAACCAGGGGGGATCGGTCTTCCGTGGCGGCACGTGGTGACTGGATGGACGCCACCTCTCTCATCGAGGGTGAAGTGCGCGAACTCGTCCGGCGCCATTCCCTCGACCCGGTCGAGGAGCCCGTCCGCATACGCCAGCTCGTCGAGGACGTCCTCAGCGAATATGAGGAACGCGCGCTCACCAGCGATCTGCCGCCGATTGTCGACCGCTCCACCACCGCCCGGCTCGTCCACGACGCGGTCGCCGGATTCGGGGCGCTGCAGCGCCACCTCGACGACCCGGCAGTGGAAGAAATCTGGATCAACGAGCCCGGCCGGGTGTTCGTCGCCCGTAACGGGCGCAGCGAGCTGACCACGACGATCCTGACCGCCGACGGCGTCGCGGACCTCGTCGAACGGATGCTGAAGAGCTCCGGGCGGCGGGTGGACCTCTCCACCCCCTTCGTGGACGCCATGCTGCCGGACGGCTCGCGCCTGCACGTGGTCATCCCCGATGTCACCCGGGCCCACTGGTCGGTCAACATCCGCAAGTTCGTCCTGTCCGCGGCCAGCCTGGACGAGCTGGTCGCCCTGTCCACGATCACCGCGCCGGCCGCGGCCTTCCTGGAGGCCGCCGTCGCGTCCGGGCTGAACATCATCGTCGCCGGTGGGACGCAGGCGGGGAAGACGACGATGCTCAACTGCCTGGGCTCGGCGATGCCCGGGCGGGAGCGGGTCATCTCCTGCGAGGAGGTCTTCGAGCTCAAGCTCCGGGCGCCGGACTGGGTCGCCATGCAGACCCGCCAGGCCAACCTGGAGGGCACCGGGGAGATCCGGCTGCGGCGCCTGGTCAAGGAGGCGCTGCGGATGCGCCCGGACCGGATCATTGTCGGCGAGGTCCGGCAGGAGGAAGCCCTCGACCTGCTCATCGCGCTCAACTCGGGCCTGCCCGGCATGTGCAGCCTGCACGCGAACTCGGCCCGCGAGGCGGTCACCAAGCTGTGCACCCTGCCGCTGCTCGCCGGGGAGAACGTCAGCCACGCCTTCGTGGTGCCGACGGTCGCCGCGAGCGTGGATCTCGTCGTCCACCTGGCCAAGGACGCCAGCGGGCGCCGGCGGGTCACCGAGATCGTCGCGCTGCCCGGGCGTACCGAGGGGGACGTCATCGAGATCGCCCAGATCTACCGGACGCACGGCAGCACCCTGGTGCGGGCCGAGGGCTACCCCCCGCATGCCGAACGGTTCGCCCAGGCCGGCTACGACCTGCCCGCGCTGCTCGCCGCGACCGACCGTGACCGTGACCGTGACCGCGCTCGTGATCGTGATCGTGATCGCGGCTATGCCGAGCGGGCCGCGCTGCTCGAGCGGTCCCCGCTGGGCGAACGATCATGGCTCGAGATCCGGGGAGGGGAGGGCTGATGGGTATCTTCCTCGGCCTGCTCTTCGGGCTCGGCCTGTTTCTCGTCGTCACCAGCGGCCGTCCCCGTGTCCGGCGTGACCCCGGCACCGCCAGATGGCGGGTGCGGACCAGGGAACTTCTCGCGCAGGCAGGTATCCCGGGGGTCAGCCCCGACCAGCTCCTCATGATCAGTGTTGGGGCCGGCCTGGTGGTCGGCCTGCTCGTCCTTGCCTTCACCGCCACCTGGTCGCTGGCCGGGGCGTTCTTCGTCTTCGCCGCCCTGCTGCCGCGGGCGATGGTGGTGCGGCGCCGGCGCACCCGCATGCACGACCTGCGCGAACTGTGGCCGGACGTGGTGGACAACCTGGCCAGCGCCGTACGGGCGGGGATGTCCCTGCCGGAGGGGCTCGCGTCGGTGGGGGTGCGCGGCCCGGTCCCGCTGCGCCCCGCGTTCACCCGCTTCGGTGAGGACTACCGGGCGACCGGCTCCTTCTCGGCGAGCCTGGACCGGCTCGCCGACGACCTCGCCGACCCGGTCGCCGACCGGATCATCGAGTCGTTGCGGATGGCGCGGGAGGTCGGCGGCACCGACCTCGGCCGGCTGCTGCGGACGCTGTCGGCCTTCCTGCGGGAGGACGCGCGCACCCGCGCCGAGCTGGAGACCCGGCAGAGCTGGACGGTCAACGCCGCCCGGCTCGCGCTCGCGGCACCGTGGGTCGTCCTGCTGATGCTGGCGACCCGCGGGGAGACCGTGCGCGCCTACGACAGCCCGACCGGCGTCGCCGTGCTCGCGACCGGCGGCGGCGTGTCGGTGCTGGCTTACATGATCATGAAATGGATCGGGCGGCTGCCCGAGGAAGGCCGGGTGCTGGGGAGCAGCCTCTCGGGGAGCCCGCGGTGAGCCCGGCGGCGACCGGCGCCCTGATCGGCCTGCTCACCGGGCTCGGGCTGCTCATCATCATCCGCCGGTCGCCGGTTGTCCGGCGGATCCGGCTGGCCGACCGGATGGATCCCTACCTGCGCGACGCCCCGGCGCAGTCCCGGCTGCTCGCCGACCGTCCGCGGAGCACGATGTCGTCCCGTAGCGGTCTGGAGGAGCTGCTGCGGCCTTTCGTGCGGGACGCGGCCCGGCGGCTCGACCGTTTCCTCGGTGGGCGCGCCGCCCTGACCCGGCGGCTGACCCAGGCTGGCGGACGGACGTCCATCGAGGAGTTCCGGGTCCAACAGGTGATCTGTTCCGTGGCCGGCGCGCTTGTCGGCGCGTTCCTGCTGCTCGTGCGGGCGCTCACCGGCGTCGGGCCGCCGCCGATCGTCGGCGTCGCCATGGTCGTCGCGGGGGTCGCGGGCGGGATCGTCGCCCGGGACTGGTGGCTGACGCGCGCGATCCGGGAACGCGAGGAACGGATACTGATCGAGTTCCCGACCGTGGCCGAGCTGCTCGCGCTCGCGGTGACCGCGGGGGAGAGCCCGATCGGCGCGCTGGAGCGGGTCAGCCGGCTCTCCCACGGGGAGCTCGGCCGTGAGCTGCGGCTGGCTCTCGCGGACGCCCGCGCCGGGGCCACCCTCGTCCAGGCACTCGAGGGCATGGCCACCCGGACGACGGTGCCGTCGCTGGCCCGGTTCGTCGACGGCATGGCCGTGGCCATCGAACGCGGCACACCGCTGGCGGAGGTGCTGCGGGCGCAGGCGGTGGACGTCCGGGAGGCGGGCAAACGCCAGCTGCTGGAGGCCGGCGGCCGCAAGGAGATCGCAATGATGGTGCCGGTGGTGTTCTTCGTCCTGCCGACCACTGTGATCTTCGCTTTCTATCCGGCGCTGGTCAGTCTTTCCTTCAACGCCCAGTGATGACGGCCGGTGATTTTCTGGAGATTTTCTCGCTGTCCGCCGAGCAGAGGCGTATCCGAAGTGCCCGAAGGGCTCGAAGAGCCCGGAAGAATGCGAAGGAGCTGTTGGCCGTGCGTGTGTTCGCGATGTTCGTGAGCCGCTGGGTGCTGGAGCGGGAGAGGCTGTCCCGGGCCGGGAGAGACCTGCTCGTGGCAGGGGCCGGGCAGGCCGGCGGCGACCGCCGTGACCGCCGTGACCGCCGTGACCGCGGGGACGTGCCCGGCTGGGTCATGGTCACCGTCATGACAGCAGCCCTGGTCGTCGCCCTGATGGCGGTCGCCGTGCCCCAGCTGCGCGATGTCTTCACCAATGCGATCGACTCCGTGGTCGGCAACGGCTGACCGCGCCGGGCCTCCCGCGCGAAGGCTCAAGATCGCCACCCTGTTCCCGGTGCGGGACCGCCTGTTCTCCCCGCTGTTCTCCTCGCGGGAGCATCGACCCGTTCCGGCGTGCCCGGCAGCGAGCGGGCGCGGGTTCGGGGGTTTCCCCGCGCGGCTGCGCGCCCGGGCGGCAGCGCCACGGCCGGCGTCCGAGCGCGCCTTGACGTCCGAGCGCGCCTTGACGTCCGAGCGCGCCTTGACCTCCGAGCGAGGCTCAGCGTCCGAGCGCGGTTCGGCGGTCGTCGAGTTCGTGCTGGTCGGGACGTTGCTGCTCTTCCTGTTCCTGGGGGTCGTCCAGGTCGGCGTGGTGCTGCACATCCGTAACACCCTGGCCGCGGACGCCGCCGAGGGCGCCCGGCACGCGGCGAACCTGAACATGCCCGAGGACTCCGGCGGCCCCTACGCGGAGCGGCTGATCGCGTCGTCCATCCCCGGGCGTGCCGACACCCGCTGCACCAGCGCCGCCACGACCGGCGCGTCCGGCGTGCCCCTGGTCGAGGTGCGCTGCCGGGTCGCCGTACCGCTGACGGTCCTGCCAGGAGGCGCGAAGACGACGATCACGGTCGTCGGCCACGCGGTCAAGGAGACCCCGTGAACATGCCCCCACGACACCAGCTCCGCCCGGGCCCCGACCCTGATCAGACGGACCCTGATCAGACGCGGGAGCGGGCGCCAGGTCGGGCTCGGCGACGCCTGCCGCGCCCGCACCGCGAGTGGCACCTACATCGCGCATGGCGCCGGTTCCGTGAGTGGGGCCGGCGAGGCGACCAGCGTCGGCCGCGCCCGCTCGACGACAGCGGCACCGCTCTGATCGAGTTCGTCGGCCTGTCGGTCCTGCTGCTCATCCCGTTCGTCTATTTCTTCCTCAGCGTGTTCGCCGTCCAGCGGGCCGCGTTCGCGGTGACCCAGGCCGCCCGGGCCGCCGGCCGGGCGTACGCCACCGCCGACAGCGAGGAGCAGGCCCTCACGCGCGCCCGGGTCGCCGCCGAGACGGCCTTCGCCGACCAGGGCCTCGACGGCGCCCCCGAGCTGCATTTCGCGCCCGAGGGAGCGGACTGCGGCGCCGGCAACCCCGGCGACGGCGCCGCGTCCCTGGCCCCCGGCTCCCGCTTCACCGTGTGCGTCCGCTCCGTCGCGGCGTTACCCGGAACAGCCCGGCTGTTCACCGGCCTCGCCGACATCACAGTCAACGGAAAATTCATAGTCGTAGTGGACGCCTACCGCCGCGACCGCACCCAGGCCCCCGCGGCATAAGGAGATTCTGGCCATCCGCTGAATTCCCGGAATCACGTGCTTTCATGCAGGCCTGGTCGACGTCGCCAGCATCCCGCTCGGCGGGTGACCCAGGATGTGAATCCAGCGCTGCCCTGACAGCAGTGGAGCCGCATCCTTCGGAGGCTGCCCGGGCAGAGGTTTGCAGGGCTGTGTCTTGGTGGCGTCTCCTGTTCGTGCGTCGGTTGTGCGGCCGGCCGGTTATAGTGCTGACGCGGCTGTTTATGGCACGATGACGGAGGGCATGATCGTACTGGACGTGTCGGGATGGTTTCCCGCTCATCGATCTCCCGCATACACGTTGTAGGTGGAGCTGGACGGGATGATCAGCACATCTCCTCCGGCGCGGTGGATGGCCACAGTTGCCCGCATCCGTGTGTTTTCTGCCGGTGGCGACGCGTGAACATCCCCACGTTGACGACGGGGCGGTTGGTGCTTCGGCCGATCTGTCGTGAAGATCTTGACGCGTCCACCGCCATCTGGTCCGACGCCGAGTTCGGGCGGTATGTCGGTAATCATGATCGGCACAGTATGTGGCACAACCTGGCGGCCAACATCGGCGCGTGGGAGCTGGAAGGGGCCGGCTCGTGGTCGGTGGTGGAGCGGGCCGCCGGCGCGCTGGTGGGCCGGGCGGGGCTGTGGTACGAGCCGGGATGGCCCGGGATCGAGCTGGTGTGGTTCATCGGCCGGCCCTGGTGGGGGCGCGGGTACGCGCCCGAGGCGGCACGCGCGTCCGGGACCTGGGCGTTCGCGAACCACGGTGTGAACCGGCTGGTGGCCATCCCGCACCGGGACAACCAGCAGTCCATCCGCGTCGCCGAGAAACTGGGCATGACGTTCGAGCGCTATGAAACTCTGCACGAGACCGACAGCGCCATCTACACGATCACCCGAGCCGAATGGGAAGCCCGCACCGGTGGCTGATCGCTGGGAGGTTTTTTCAGGACCCCTCTGGCCAGGATTGATGATGGTACTCCGACTCGCGGCGGTCTCATGGTTCTGATAATTGAAACAGGAGTTCTGAGCAAACCGCTGTACTGTTCCGGGAATATGGGTGGCCGGGCAGGTCCTGATCCGGTGGGACAGCACGACCGGGGCTGGGCCTGTCAGGAGACGATCAGGTTGCTGTCGCCGAACTCGACCGACACAACCTCGAGCAGGATGTTCTCCCCGAGCTCGGTCCAGGCCGCGTCGATCGGGGAACAGCGCAACCGGTGTGCTCGTGGCCGGTGAACGCGCGGACGTGGAGCGGTTCGTGAAGCGTTTGGAGGATGCCGCTGGGCGATCCGGGTTCGAGCTGGACGCGGCACAGGTGCGGGTCGCCGGCCGGCTTGCCCAGCTCGGCGCCGAGGTGTCGCGGTGGCGGGGCCCGTTCGGTCGGCAGCCGCGCGGGGTCTACCTCTGGGGGCCGGTCGGCCGGGGCAAGAGCTGGCTGATGAACGTGTTCTACGAGAGCGTGCCGACGGACAAGAAGCACCGGGTGCATTTCCACGAATTCTTCCGCCAGTTCCATTCGGCCTTTTCCCGGCATCGGCAGAAACGCCGGGCGGTGGACTTCGCGGTCGAGGAGCTCCTCGCCGGCTGCCGTCTGCTGTGTTTCGACGAGTTTCACGTCCATGACGCCGGCGATGCCATGTTGGTCAGCCGGCTGTTCACGTCGCTGTTCGAGAAGAAGATCACTCTGCTGGCCACGTCCAACTATCCGCCGGATGGTCTGCTGCCAAGTCCGATCTATCATCATCTCTTCGTTCCCATGATCGAGAAGATCGGACAGACGATGGACGTGGTCGAGCTTGCCGGTTCACGGGACTACCGCGGCCGGTCCTGGTCGGGTGAGCCCCGGTCGCGGTTCGAGACCGGTGTCTACATGTGGCCTGGCACGGACGCCCAGCTCCATGACGCCGGCCTGACGGCCCCGGCCGAGGCGGAAACCACCGCACTCGACGTGGGCGACCGGCGGATCCGGGCCTTGGCGGCCCGCGGCGACCTCGTCTGGTTCGATTTCTTCGATCTGTGCGACACGGCCAGGTCCGCGACGGACTATCTGATTCTCACCGGCCGCTTCACGACCTGGGTGATTTCCAGGTTGCCGCGTCTCGCGGAGGTCGGCCGGGACGCCCGGCAACGATTCGCCAATCTTGTCGACATTCTCTGCGACGAGGACGTGCGGCTGTTCCTCGTCGCGTCCGCGCCGCTGGTGGATGTGCTCCACGGCGATGATCTGCCGCCCGACATCGGGCGGATCGCCAGCCGACTCTCCCTGCTGTCCGTGGTCTCGCCGCGCCCTTGTCATGGCCAGGAATGTCGCATTCATTAATACGCTATCACTTGGATCGAATGGGTGGCCCGCGCCGCTGGATAATTTTGTTAAAATATATCGTGGGTGCCGACTTCCAGCCAGACGATGTGTGGTTCATCGGTCTTTTTGGACGGTCCGTAGGCAAACGTCGCGCGACCGTCGGGTGCCCACGTCA
>NZ_CAKKTM010000111.1:10658-20243 GCF_920888515.1 Protofrankia sp. CiP1_Cm_nod1
CATACACTCCTGGTCGGGTCCGTACGCCCTTGACTCGTAGCCCCTTGCGGAACCCGTTCCCGCTACGGAGGTCGACGAGAAACATGTCCCGTGCGCGCAGAAATCGCTCACGCTGGGCGGGAGTCAGACGGCGGTACATGTCCAGAAAGCGTAAGGTCCGCTCGAATGTGGGCACACACGCACGATACTCTTTCTGCCACAGAGCAGAAGTCTGGGTCAGGCCGTACGGGGATACTCGACCAGGTCGCCGACGACGGCCGCTCGCAGGGACGCGTCGAACTCCTCGACGCTGTCGTACAGCTCGGTGTGGCCGGCATCGGCCTCGGCCAGTGCCTCGTCGAGCGCTGCCTGCGCGGTAGGGGAAAGGTCGACAAATTCGACATCGGCCAGAACGGCCGGCGGCTCGTGGTCCATCTCGGCCCCCCTTCCCATCCTGGACAGCCTGTGAACAGATTCCTCGCATCTTACCATGCTCCATGGTTTCTTGATCATCCCGCGGTCCGGATCCGCTGGGGGCGTGAGCCAGGATCCTCAAAGGAGCAGCCGCTTGATGTGGCACGGGAGCCGCGGCCTGGGCAAGGTGCCCATCGCCATCGCCATGCACGGATGTGGCCGGCGGTGGTTTCGCGGGCGCGATCCATGTCCTCGCCGGTGAGCACGAGTTCGGCCAGCAGCTCCCCGACATCCTCGTAGGTGTGCCGTCCCGCGGTGGTCTTCTTGGTCGTCCCAGCCGGCCTTGTCGCTCGGTATCGGCCAGGCACTGGGTGCGGTGCGCTTCCGCGAGCGGGGTCCTGAACGGAGCGCTCCGGCCCCTTTGAGAAACTGAAAAGCCTGCGCTCACCGATGAGCGGCGGATCGGACGCGGAAAATCGTGGCCGTCGCGGGCCCTGGTGGGGCAGCCCGCGGGCCAAGTGCCGCCTGGCTGCGGACCGGAGGGGACGCGGATGTGCGTTGACCTGTGTAAACGTCCCATGCGCCGGGGGCCGGGAGGCCACCGGGTGCGGGACGAGGGATCGATCCTGATTCTCACCCTCGGCTATGTTCTTGTCGCGTTGATGCTGGCGCTCGTGGTGACCGACGTGTCCGTGGTGTACCTGGCCAGGCGTTCGCTCGCCTCCGCCGCGGACGGTGCGGCGCTCGCCGCGGCCCAGAGCGTCGACGAGACGGCGATCTACACCGCGACGGGGGAGCTCCAGCGGCTGCCGCTGACGGCGGTCGCCGCGACCGTCGCGCAGTACCAGAGCGACGCCGACCCGTCCGGGCGCACGACGCTGACCGCGGAACTGGTGGAGCCGGCGACGGTCCGGGTGACCGGTATCCGCACGGTGACCCTGCCGGTGGTGGCGATCCTGGGGATCGGCCCGCTGACCGTCACGGCCAGCGCGGACGCCCAGTCACTCGTCCGCCCGCCCGCGCCCTGAAACGCCGGCCCGGCTACGGCCCGGCCACGCCCCCCGCGTCCCGCGGAACACCAGCCGATGAACACCAGCCGCTACGGCAGGCGGTACCGCGGGTAATCTGCCGTGACGGCACCGCCCGCCCCGGTCCGGGCCGCGGGCCGCGCCTCGTCGGGAGCCTTCCTGGAAAGGCCCATGGCAACCCCCGTCAGAACCAGGGGGAGGTGGTGGCGATCAGGTCGTCCAGGTCGTGGCCGGTGCGCCTGGTGGCGAGCGCGGAGATGTCGTGCACCAGCCGGGCGACCCATTCCGCTGGCCGTTGCAGGGAGAGGGTCACCGCGTGGGAGGCGTGCTGCCTGGCCTCGTAGGGGTCGGGACGTTCGCGGCTGAGCGCGGCCCGGGCCCGCGCCATGTGCACCGCGACCACCATCCCGGTCTGTCCGCTGTCGTCGATCATCTCGGACGCCCGCTCGAGGTGGCTGTCCGCGTCCTCGGCGACGCCCACGGTGGTCAACGCCTCGGCGGAGGCGAGCGCGAGGTCGGCGGGGGAGTAGGTGTCGAGGGCGAATCCCGGACGCCCGTGCGCGGAGCTGTCCATCAGCTCCATGATCTTCCATGCCTGGGCCACCGAGCGCCGGACCCCGGCGACGTCGCCGACCGCGGCATACGAGCTGGCCGAGACCTTGCCGGCGACCAGCGCCCGGGCCGGGCTCGTGCCGGCGATACGGCCGGCGGCATCGGCGATCTGCAACGCCACCGCCGGGTTGTGCTGGCGGACCACCCGGGCGCGGACGGTCAGCGCACGGCCGGCGAGCGGCCCGTCACCGGCGGCCCGGGCGACCGTCGCGGCCCGGTCGGCCAGGGACACGGCGTCGCCGTGACGGCCCTGGTCGTAGGCGGCTCCGGCCATGGTGGTGGTCACGGCGGCGTGCAGCCGCATCCAGTCCAGCGCGACCGATCCCCGTAGCCGCCGCGCACGCGGCACCGTGCGCATGGTCTCCTCCAGCCTGGTCAGGCCGGAGACGATGTCGGCCAGGTCGGCGGTCTCGTAGCTGTCCAGCGCCTGTTCCAGCGCCCGTGCGCAGGCTTCGTGCAGGTCGCTGGTGCTTGCCTGGTCGGTCATGGCGACAATGGGGGCCACGGTGGCCGCGAGCACCCGTCGTCGGTCGGCAGGCTCAGGCATGTCGGCGTCCTTCGGGTTCGGGCGGGCGTATTACCGTGGTTCTCTTTCTGTCCGCCAAGGGCCACGACTCACCCGAGGGTGACGACGCGCGGCGGAGCTCCCGTGCTCACCGGTGCCGATTCCGACAAGCCCTGGAAGGGCGCATGCGACGTCACCACTTCCAGGCCGAAGAAGCCACTCGTTACCAACGATAGCGTTTCGGAACGCCTGCCGCTTCCGTGCCGGGATGTGGCGGTGTGTTGTGTGTCTCACAAGGGTATTACGCCGCCGGGCGGGCCGTGTCGGCGGTGTGGCCGGCCGGGGTAAATTACCTGGCTGTAACACCGTCGCTTTCTCGTAACATTGTTTCCCTGTTATTTCAGCTGGCGCCTCGGTGTTTCCACCGGATGACATCGCCTCGGTCGCGGCGGGCTGGCAGGCGTGTGCGCCACGGTTTCGCGGCCCCGGCCGTGCTGGGCTGGGCATGCCCCCATGTTCCCTCCGCGCGCCCCCACGCGCCCGCTTTCCCGCGTACCGCGATCTTTCCCCGTTATCATCGGTTACGTTCCGTGGCGACCGACGGGCCGTGATCCGCGTCGCGCGGCGAACCGGAGGCAACGGAGAGGCAAGATCTGTACGGCTGGGGGTGCGGTGCGTCCGACGGTAAGGTGGGTCTCATGGCCGCCGACATCACAGAGGAGATCAAGGCTCTCGACGCGACGCTTGCCGGCATCGAGGCCGTTCTTGATCTCGAAGCTCTCCGTCGTCGCGCAGCCGATCTGGAACGCGAGGCAGCGGACCCACAGCTGTGGAGCGATCAGGAACGCGCCCAGGTCGTGACCAGGCGACTGTCGTCGGTACGTGGGGACATCTCGCGGGTCGAGGCGCTGCGCCGGCGTCTCGACGACGTCATCGCCGCCCTCGACCTGGGGGACGACGACCTGCTCGCCGAGGCCGCGAACGACCTGCCCACGCTCGCCCGCGACATCTCCACGCTCGAGGTCCGCACCCTGCTCTCCGGTGAGTACGACGAGCGTGACGCGATCGTCCAGCTCTCGGCCGGCGCCGGCGGCGTGGATGCCGCCGACTGGACCGCGATGCTGCTGCGCATGTATCTGCGCTGGGCCGAACGGCACGGGTACGCCGCCGAGGTGTTCGACACCTCAGAGGCAGAGGAGGCGGGCCTGAAGTCCGCCACGTTCCAGATCAGGGCGCCCTACGCGTACGGGACGCTGCGCAGCGAGCACGGCGTCCACCGGCTGGTGCGGATCAGCCCCTTCGACAACCAGAACAGGCGGCAGACCTCGTTCGCCGGGGTCGAGGTGACACCCGCGGTCGAGCAGTCCGACCACGTCGAGATCGACGACAAGGAGCTGCGGATCGACATCTTCCGGTCGTCCGGGCCGGGCGGGCAGGGCGTCAACACCACCGACTCCGCGGTGCGGATCACCCATCTGCCCACCAACATCGTGGTGACCTGTCAGAACGAACGCAGCCAGCTACAGAACAAGGCCGCGGCCATGATGGTGCTCCAGGCGAAGCTGCTCGAACGCAGGCGGGCCGAGGAGGCCGCCGAGAAGCAGCGGCTGACCGGCGGGCCGCAGGACGTCTCCTTCGGCTCCCAGATCCGCAACTACGTTCTGCACCCGTACCAGATGGTGAAGGACCTGCGGACCGAGGTCGAGACGTCCGGCACGGCGGCGGTGCTCGACGGCGACATCGACGAGTTCATCGACGCGGAGATCCGCTGGCGGCGGACCACGGAGCGGCAGGGATAACCCCCGTCCGTATCCGCTCACCTGTCCGTCCGAGACCGAGACCGAGACGGGCCGGGCCCGGGCACTGGGAAGGGCCGCGTCCTGATGCGTGGTTCTGGCACGTGTCCCTGACGCATAGCCGGAGCCACGGTCTGGCACGTGGCCCCAGGACGGGCATGACCGCCCGGTTATTGTGCCGGGGTGTATCCCGACTCGGCTGACGACCGTTGGTAACCGCTGACAGGCGATTGCCTGTTGCGGTGCATGTAGTCTGGCACGGTGGCAGTCGCCTCGGCGAGCATCTTGCCGGCGTCGCCTTCAAGTTCCTGTGCGCCGATCCGTGGCGCCCGCGGGTGCGAGGCCTCGGTGTGCCGGTCCGTTTCTGGACGTCCACGCCGAATCCGCGGTCGCCCGGACGGGACGATCCGCCGCCAGCCGTCGATCTCGAGCGGGCCGAACGCAACATCGTGGTGCTGCTTGTCGACGCGTGGCTGATAAGCGGCGGCTGGAACGACTACATCGCCGAGCTCGTCGGCATGACCTCGGCGTCATCTCGTCACTGGCTGTTGCCGGTGCTGCTCACCCGGAAGGTCGACCGGACCTCGTCGATCTCGGACGTGAACTGCCTCAGGCTCTACGAGGCAGCCCACGAGCTGCGGGACCAGGTGTTCGTGAACAAAATCCTGCACCGGCTCTTCCGGCATGTCACCGACGACAATTCCCCGCTCACCGTACTGCTCAGCCACGCCTCGACGGACGGCCGGGGCGTGGCGCTGGCCGTGCGCAAATATCTGCACGAGTGCACGGACGTCGGTGACTTTCTCGACGTGCACAGTATCGCCGCCGGTGAACGGCTCGTCGAGGCGATAGACCGGGCGATTTCCGCGTCGGCGTTCCTGGCGATCGTGACCGATTCCTACAGCTCCCGGGGATGGTGCCGGCACGAGGTCATCAGGGCCAAGCGCGAACTCGGACCGATTGTTCTGCTGGACGCGGTCGAGGACCGCGACGAGCGTCGCTCGCCCTATCTCGGGAACATTCCGATACTGCGCTGGAGACCGGACTCGCCGCTCGTCATGGAGCGGCTGCTGGGCCTGCTCCTCGCCGAGTCGTTCCGGCACCGGTATTTTCCCCGCCAGGTGGCCTGGCTGTCCCGGCTGCGGCGGGTCGACCGGCCGTACTGCTGCCTTTCCCGGCCGCCCGAGCCGCTCACGCTGCTTGAGCTGCGCCGCCGCGCCGGCTCGGTGGAGGTGGACCTGACCGTCGTCTATCCCGATCCTCCGCTGGACAGCGAGGAGACGCGGCTGCTACACGAGTTCGAGCCGAGGATGCGGCTGATGACACCGACGATGCTCTTCTCGACGTGACCGGGCTGTTCTCGGCGTGCCCCGTTGTTTCCGGCGCCGGAGAACGCGTCGCGGACGCCCGGCCGGCCGCGGCCCAGCGGCCCACCGGCCGGGCCATGTGAAACGCCCGGGGCGCATGCCGCGCACGTGGGATGTCGTGCGGACGAGTGGCGGGCTGACGGCCGGCGTCGCCGCCGAAGACCGTTCGCCCACCGGGGGTGTCCGCCTCCCGGCGGCCGTCCCGGCAGGGGCCGTCCGTCCTGGCAGAGGCCGTCCTGGCGCTGGACCGGCCCTCCTAACCCCCGCCGTGGTGCCCGAATGCGGCACCGGATTATCGTGCCGGAATGCATCCTGACCCGACTGACGACCGTTGGTGAGCGCCGCCGGGCGACCGCGGCCGCCCGTCGTCGTACACGTGGTCTGGCGTTCCGGTGCCGGCGCGGAAGCCCACCAGCTCGCCGACGCCGTCTTCACGCATCTGACGGCCGACCCGTCGCGGCCGGCCGCCCGCTCGCTGGGAGTTCCGGTGCGTTTCTGGTCGGCTGGCGGGCCTTTGCACCGCCACCCGGACGGCCGTGGCGCGCGGCGGGCCGCCGACGTGCCACCACCTGTCGATCTCAGCCTGGCCGAGCGCAATGTCATCGTCCTGCTCATCGACAACGCCCTGGTGGGCGCCGGCTGGAACGACTATCTCGCGGAACTGCTGCGCGCTGTCGGCGCCGGGCCCGGTAACTGGTTGCTGCCGTTCGCGCTCACTCCCAACTTCGCCCGCGTCCCCGTCGCGGCCGACGTCGACGTCGTCGACCTGCACACGCTGCCGGCGCGTTTTCGTGAGCAGGTCCTGCTGAACCATGTCGTCCACCGGGTGTGCCGTCAGATCGGTGCCGCGGATCCGGTCCGGGTGTTCATCAGCTACGCGTCCGCGGATGGCGGTGACATCGCCAGGCAGGTGGCCCGGCATCTTCGGCTCGAGACCGATGTCGACGACTTCCTCGACGCGCACCACATATCCGGTGGGGACTCTTTCGCCGACGTTCTCGACGCCGCGGCCACCAGTAGCGCGCTGCTCGCGGTGAACTCGGATTCGTATGGTTCACGGCCGTGGTGCCAGCGGGAGCTCCTCGGCGCGAAGCGCGCGTCCATGCCGGTGGTTGTCCTGGACGCGTTCACGGACCACTCGGCGCGCGCCTTCCCGTATCTCGGCAACGTTCCGACCGTCCGCTGGCACCATGACTCGCGAGCGGTTCTCGACCGTCTGGTCGGCGTTCTGCTGACCGAGACGCTCAGGCACCGGTATTTCCCGCTGCGGGCCGCCGAGATGTGCGGCCGGCACGGTGTCGCTCTGCCCGCGTTCCTGCTGGCCCGGCCACCCGAACTGCTGACGCTGCTTGATCTGCCACGGAATTCCGCCGGAGGTGCGTCCCCAGTCGATCTTCTATATCCTGATCCACCGCTGGGTACCGAGGAGAGCCGGGTGCTGGCGAAGCTCGACGGTTCGCTACGGATGGTGACGCCGACGATGCTGTTCTCGACATGACCGCTGTTCCTGACATGACTCCCGACATGATGGGGCCCGCGACGGGCCCGGTGGTGACAGAGCGCGCGAGGAGGTTGCTGTGAGCTCGCTCGCGGACATCCGGGTGGCCGTCTCGATCTCGGACAGCCCGGACCTGGTCCGGCGAGGCCTGGGGGTGCCGCACCAGCGGCACGCGTTCGTCGAGATCGCCCGGCATGTCCTGGCCGCTGGCGGCTCCCTCGCCTACGGCGGTGACCTGCGCGCCGGCGGGTACAGCCGGGTCCTGTTCGATCTCGTCGACACCTACGACCTGCCCGGCCGGCCCGGGCCGGAGCGGGTGACCGACTACCTGGCGTGGCACCTGTTCCTGCGGTTCGGGGTGGACGAACAGGCCGAGCTCGTCGACGTCGCGACGGTGGTCGGTGTGCCGCCACCGGCCGACATCAGTCCTGACGACCCGGATCTGCGGGACGACCCAGGTAACATCGGCAGCGCTGGTGACGCGGTGGTGGCCCGCTGGAAGCGGGCCCGCGCGCTGACCGCCATGCGTGAGCGCATGGCCACCGAGACCGACGCGCGGGTGATGCTCGGCGGTGCCGTCGTCGTCGGCGCGGGGCTCTACCCCGGCCTGCTCGAGGAGGCCGTGCTCACGCTGCGGGCCGGGCGGCCGCTGTTCCTGCTGGGCGGCTTCGGCGGCTGCACCGAGCGGGTCATCGAGGCCGTGACCGGCGGGCGGCCCCGTGACCTGGAGCTGGACAGCCAGCTCGCGGCCCGTCCGGGATACGCCGAGCTGGTGGCGCAGGCGGCCCGCGCCGGCACACCGGTCGACTACGACGGCCTGCTCACCGAGCTGCGGGTGGCCGGCCCGGAGGCGCTCGCCAACGGCCTCGACCAGGCCGAGAACGAAACGCTGTTCGCCACGGACGACACCGACGAGATGGTCGCCCTCGTACTCAGCGGCCTGCGCCGTATCAGCGGGACACATCGGCGGGGACAGAGGACGCATCGGCGGGACAGTAGGTAGAAACCTCCGCCGCGGCCGCGGTTGCCACCTACGGACGCGCAGGTCACAGGTGTGGCAGCCGCTGCCATCACGACGGGACCTACCTACGGCTTTTCCGCGCCGGAGGCCGCACACTCTCATCGTGGGCAGACTCGACACGGATCCACCGATGGCGGCCGGGCATGGCGGCGACGACGGGCATGCGGGTGCCTTACGCGGGGCAGCCCGCCCAGGCGGGACCGCGGACCAGGACAGGGAGCGGAGCAGAGGCCAGCTCCCGGACCGGGACCAGCAGTGGAACCGGGATCAGGACCGGGATCAGGACGGGGGCCAGGACCGGGATCAGGACCGGGGCCAGGAGCGGGGCCAGGAGCGAGACGTGGACCGGGACCGGGACGCGCGAGCCCAGCGCCCGGTGGGCGGCTGGGTGGCGCTCGTCGGCGGCGGCCCGGGGCGGCCCGATCTGATCACCGTCCGGGGCCTGGAGCTGCTGCGCCGAGCGGACGTGGTGGTGGTCGACCGGCTCGCCCCGCGGGCCCTGCTCGACGGCTTACGGCCCGAGGTCGAGATCGTGGACGCTGGCAAGGCGCCGCACGGCCACAACCTCACCCAGGAGCAGATCAACCAGGTGATCGTCGAACGCGCCCGGCGTGGCCTGGGGGTGGTGCGTCTCAAGGGCGGCGACCCGTTCGTCTTCGGCCGCGGCGGCGAGGAGGCGCTGGCCTGCGCGGCCGCCGGGGTGCCCTGCGAGGTCGTCCCGGGGGTGACCAGCGCGACGGCGGTGCCCGCACTGGCCGGCATCCCGGTCACCCACCGTGGGATCACCCAGGACGTCACGATCGTGTCCGGCCATGTCGACCCGTCGCATCCGGGCTCGACGGTCGACTGGGACGCCGTGGCGACCGGCCCCGGGACGATCATCATCCTCATGGGCATCGGCGCGCTGGAGCAGATCACCGCCGAACTGATCAAGCGTGGGCGCCCGGCGTCGACCCCGGCAGCGGTGATCCGCGACGGCGGCAGTGGTGACCAGCAGGTGGTCGCCGGCCCGCTTGCCGACATCCCGGCCCTGGTCGCCCAGGCCGCCATCCAGCCGCCGGCCGTCATCGTCATCGGGGATGTCGTCACGGTAAGGAATGAGATTGACACTTTACGGCAGAAGGAGTTCTGATCCCGCGACGGCGAGGCTCTGATCCCGTGGCCCCGCGGGGCCACCCGGCCGACGCCCGATCAGGATCATCAGTCCGGCCGCTCCCAGGCCCGGACCGCAGAGCAGAACCGGAGCCACGACGATGACCCAGCACCGGCACCGGCCGGCGGTCACGCTGGCCGCCGGCCCGGCAACCAGCCGCGAGCTGCCATCCGGCCCCCCGTCGCAGGCCCCCCCGTCGCCTGGCCCCCGGC
>NZ_CAKKTM010000112.1:0-7465 GCF_920888515.1 Protofrankia sp. CiP1_Cm_nod1
ACGCGCACCGCAGCGCCATGCGGGCCGTCCGGCTGGCCGCGCGGGCGCTGTCACCGGAACAGACGCTGCCCGCCGTGGTGATCGTGGGCCAGGTCCGTTCGGCCGCGGTGGACCTGCTGCTCGGCATGGGCCTCGACTTCGACGAGGTCATGCACGCCACGGACGAGGCACTCGGATTCGCCCCCGACAGCTCGTGATCACGCCCCGCGCCGGGCCCGCCGGGCGCCGTCGGGCGTTCCGCCGTTCAGCCGAAACGGATCGCGTTCAGGGTGCGTGCGTCGCGGCGGTCGAGAACCCGGGCCGACGACCAGCCCTCGCGGTACAGCGCCGCCGGGCCCGCGGCCCGCAGCCGGGCCCACGACCGTTCGTGGCGCCGGAACGCGCGGGAACGTACCGTCCGGCCCCGGGCCCGTTGTCCCGCGAGCGCGTCCGCCGACGGTGCGTCGATCAGGATGAGATGGGCGGGCCGGTGGCGTGCTCGGGCGAGCCCGGTGATGGCCCGGCGCGCCCATCGCCGCGTCCCGCACTCGTGGACGACGAGGCTCTCACCGTGCCGGGCCGTCATCCACGCGATCCGGGCGTAGTGCGCGATGTGTACCGCGGGCCGGTACAGCCGGTACGGCAGGCGCGGCCCGAGGCGGGCCCGTAACGCGGTCCGGATGTCGGCGGAGTCCAGGATCAGCGGCCTGGCGCCCCGCGTCCGTGCCCTCGGGTCCGAGCCTGGCTCCGGGCTCGGCTTCGGGCCCGGGTCCGTGATGTCGCCGAACACGTGCCGGATGAGTGTGCTCTTGCCGGCCCCGGGGATGCCGGCCACGATCAGCACTGTGCCGGCGGGGTAGCGCAGCGTCCAGCCCGCGCCGGACGGATCGCCGGACGGATCGCCGGCATGCGGGGGCCCGGGCCTGCCGAGAGCACAGACGTCGCGTCCGGTCGTGTCGCGACCGGTCGCGCTGTGGCCCGTCCTCCGGGCGTCCGTGGGGCCCGGGCCGGATGCGCTGGCGCGCAGCGTCACGCGGCGGTTGGGCAGCCTCAGCCCGTATCCGCCTGGAGATCTCGACAGCCGGGACGTCATCAGACTGTCCGCCGGGGCCGGCTCATGGTGGCCGGGACCGGTTCGCGGCGGTCAGAACGAGGTGAGACGCAGAATTCTGTCATCGCCGTCACGTGGTGAGCCACGTCCATCCGTGTTGCTGGTCGTAATCCACAGGGATCCGTCGGGAGCGGCCACGACAGTGCGCAGGCGCCCGAATGCGCCGTCCAGAAGAGCGTGCGGTGTTCCAGCACCCTTTCCGTCAAGAGGGACGGCCCAGAGCCGCTCGCCGCGGAGCGCGGCCACATACAGGGTGCTACCGATGATCGCGGCCCCGCTCGGGGAGGCCTCGGCGGGTTTCCAGGTGACGAAGGGACTGGTGAAGCGGCCGCCGTCGGTGTCACCCCTGCCCTCGACAAGGGGCCATCCGTAGTTGTGTCCGGGCTGGATCAGGTTGACCTCGTCGTAGGTGTTCTGGCCGAACTCGGTGGCCCACAGCCGACCGGCGGAGTCCCAGGCCAGGCCCTGGACGTTGCGATGGCCGAGGCTGTACACGAGCGAATCCGGGCCGGGGTTGCCGGCCGGTACCGAACCGTCGGGACGCATCCGCAGAATCTTGCCGTTCAGGCTGGACGCGTCCTGGGCCCTGCTCTTTTCCGAGGCGTCACCCGTACTGGCGTAGAGCATGCCGTCGGGGCCGAAGGCGATACGTCCACCGTTGTGGATGGTGGCCTTCGCGATCCCGGTGAGAATCGGTTCGACGGCCGCCCGCGGTGTGTCACCCGACGGCAGCGGGAATCTCACGATCCGGTTGTCGGTGGCGGTGGTGTAGTAGGCGTACACGAGATGGTCGGTGGCATAGCCGGGGGAGACCGCCAGACCGAGCAGACCGCCTTCACCGGAGCCGGCCGCTACGTCAGGAATGCGCATGACCTCGGTGGGTGTGCCGCCGTTCGCCGGCACGCGCAGGATGCGGCCACTGCCACGTTCGGCCACCAGCGCGGAACGGTCGGGAAGGAACGCCAGGCCCCAGGGCACCCGCAGCCCGCTGGCAACCGTCTCCGGCCGCTGTGAGCCGTCCTGGTGCGAACCACCCTGACCGGAGCCGGTGGACGTGCCCGCGGGATCGTCCGCCTGGGAGGTACCGGTCGAGCCGCAGCCGGCAAGGACGATCCCGGCCAGGCCGATGAGAGCTACCGCCGCGCGGGCGCGCAGGGCCGCACGGGCGGGACCGTGACCGCCCGCCGCCCGGCCGGCGCGACCGCGTGGCCGCGGCATGCTGACAGACGGCATCCGCTCTCCTCACGGTCGATGTCCTGACGGCCGGCGACGGTGCGTCGCGTCCGGTCGGGCTACCCGTCCAACGTCGCGCCCACGCCGCACGTGCCCTGGAAGCGACCGGGAGGGCTGTCCGCCCTGGCTCAGCCGTGATGGGCGGCCAGCAGGGCGAGCATCAGGAGCACCGCGACAACGGCGATCAGCAGCTGCGGAGTGATCGTGAAGGACGAGTGGTGCATCGAGTCACGAGCCGACCGGCAGGACGGGCACCGGGCCTCGGCCACTGGCCCGGCGCATCGGGCGCATACCAGGTCCTCGCAGCACATGCCGTCGACCTCCCTTGCGTCCGGTTGCCCTGTGTCCGGCTGGCGCGCGATGGTGACGAACAGCCGGCCGCCGCGTGCACGGCCTGTCCGCCCCGCACAATGTCTGGCGGCCAAGGAAAGTTCCACTATCTGACGAGCGATCGGCCCTGTCCACCTGCCCGCTCACCGGACGCTCGTCCGCACCGGCGATGACAGAGCGGACGGTGACCAGACCACGGTCGAACCGTGACCGGTCCGCGGTCGGCCCGAGGCTGGAGCACAACCGAGCCATGACCGGAACGTGACCAAAATGTGACCGGAATGTGACCGGAGCGCGACTGAATTGTGACTGATCCATGTCAACGTCGTGTCGTGTCGTGTCGTGTCGTGGTCGTGGTCGTGGTCGTGGTCGTGGCCGTGTCATGTCATGTCATGTCGTGCCGTGTCCGTTTCCTGTCGGAGTGTGCCCGGGTCGCGGCTGGCGGGCCCGCGGGCAACGTGCCGGCGCGTGATCGGCAGTGCGCGCCGTGCATCCGTCGGCGTGCACCGCGCACCAACATGTCGACATCCGGACATGTGCGTCGGGTAACTAAAAGAGATCTTGTTTTAGCATCTGATGATGACGCAGTGTGTCAACATTGATGCTCTATGGTTAAAGGATATACGATCATGGCTTTGAGCGAAGGGGCGGGAGCGAGGGCGGAGCCGTCGCGCCCGGGGATCGTTTCGCCGGCGGTCGGGGCATCCGCCCGTCCGGAGCCGGGGGCGGGCACGACCGCGTGCCCGGAGATCCGCGAAAGCCGGGAGTGCCCGCGATGATACGTATGACATCGGTGACCAAGAGCTACCATAGCGGCACGCGGCCCGCCCTGGACGACATCAGCCTCGAGATCACCGCAGGGGAGTTCGTCTTCCTGGTCGGCCCGTCCGGCTCGGGCAAGTCCACCTTGCTGCGGCTGCTGCTGCGGGAGGAGCGGCCCACCTCCGGCGTGGTCGAGTTCGCCGGCCGGGACGTGGCGAGCATCCCCGACCGTCGGGTACCGCTGCTGCGCCGTCAGGTCGGCTGTGTCTTCCAGGACTTCCGGCTGCTCGCGGACCGGACCGCCGCGGGCAACGTCGCCTTCGCCATGGACGTCACCGGCCGTCCGCGGCACGTGGTCCGCACGGTCGTGCCCGAGGTGCTCGGTCTGGTCGGGCTCGCTGGCAAGGAGAACCGCTACCCCGACGAGCTTTCCGGCGGCGAGCAGCAGCGGGTCGCGGTGGCCCGGGCCCTGGTCGCGCGTCCCCAGGTGCTGCTCGCCGACGAGCCCACCGGCAACCTCGACCCGGCCACCGGAGCTGGGATCATGAACCTGCTGGGAGCGATCAACCGGGTGGGGACGACCGTCGTCATGGCCACCCACAACGCCGCCCTGGTGGACACCATGCGCCGACGGGTCGTCGAGCTCGAGCACGGGACGCTCGTGCGTGACCAGGCATCCGGCGGCTACGAGCCGGCCCCCTGACGCCGTGACCACAAAGCCCGGCAAGCCCGGTAAGCCTGATAAACCCAACAAACCAGGCCTATCCGATGAACCGGATGAGCCGGGCAGACCGGATGGGAAGAGCGGGCCGGGCGGGAAGAGCGGGGCCGACGGCTCGGGCAGGCCCGACGGGAAGAGCGGGCCGGACGGCTCGGGCGGGCTCGGCGGGCTCGGGAGGCTCCGGCTTCCCAGGCCGCCGGGCAGCGGCAGCGAGGACATGGCCGGGATGCGCGCCGGGGCGTTGCTCGCGATCGGCCTCACCAGCCTGCGGCGCAACCTGGCGACCTCCGTCGCGGTGATCGTCACCGTGGCCATCTGCCTGACCCTGCTCGGCGCCGGGCTGCTGCTGCGGGCCCAGGCCCACACCGTCGACGGTTTCCTCCTGGACCGCATCCAGGCCGTCATCGACCTCGACGACAACATCTCCGGCGCCGAACGCGACGCCCTCGCGGCCGACCTGCGTGCCGACCCCCTGGTGCAGGCCGTCCGCTACGAGGACAAGGCGCAGGCGTTCGAGCGCTTCAGGCGCGACTTCCGCAACTCACCCGACATCGTCAGCGGGGTGAACGCGGCCGACCTGCCCGCTTCGTTCCGTCTCACGCTCGCCGACCCGCGCCGGGCCGGCGAGATCATCACCGGTTACGCCGGACGGGACGGGGTCGACCGGGTCCGTGACCAGCGTGCCCTGCTCGCCCCGCTCTACCGGATCCTGGACGCCTGCACCATCGGCGCGTTCGCGCTCGCCGCGGTCCAGGCGCTGGCCGCGTTCGCGCTGATCTACACGATGATCCGGGTCTCCGCGCACGGCCGGCGCCGGGAAACCGCGATCATGCGTCTGGTGGGGGCGACGAACGGGACGATCCGGGCCCCGTTCGTGCTGGAGAGCGCCGTCGCCGGGATGGTCGGTGGCCTGTTCGCCGCGGCCGCGCTGATCGCGGGCAAGATCTACCTCGTCGATCACCGGTTCGCCCGCCAGACGGCGTTCCCGCTTTTCGGCTGGGACGCGGTGTGGGCCGCCGTGGCCGGCGTCCTGCTGGTCGGCACCGGGGCGTCCGCGGCGATGGCTTCTGTCGCGCTACGCCGCCACCTGCGTGTTTAGGCAGCGGGCTGGAAGGCTGGCCGACCCTCAGGGGGTCGCCGGACGGCCGGCGGCGGCGTGATCGCTGTGCTTCCGCGTGGCTGGTCGGCGGCGGCGTAACCTCGGTGGAACCTGGTAGGGAAAGAATGAGGTACCCCGAACGTGGCCAAGGAGACCGGCCGGAAGCTGGTTGCGCAGAACCGGCGTGCCCGGCACGACTACACCATCCTCGACACCATCGAGGCCGGGATCGTGTTGCAGGGCACCGAGGTGAAGTCGCTGCGCGCGGGCCGGGCATCCCTGGTGGACGCCTTCGCGCAGATCAGCGACGGGGAGGCGTGGCTGCACGGCGCGCACATCCCCGAGTACACCGAGGGCACGTGGACGAACCATGCCCCGCGGCGGCGTCGCAAGCTGCTGCTGCACCGCGACGAGATCGCCAAGCTGGTCGGCAAGACCAGGGAGGGCGGCCTCACCCTCGTCCCGCTGTCCCTGTACTTCAAGGACGGCCGGGCGAAGGTGGAGATCGCCCTGGCCCGGGGGCGCAAGACCTACGACAAGCGCCAGGTGCTCGCCGAGCGGGACGCGTCACGCGAGGTCTCCCGGGCCATGGGACGACGGGCCAAGGGCCGCGACGACTGAGGTCCCCTGAGTTCGCCGGCCGGCCTTTCAAGATCTCTGATGGATCACCCGGTGCCGCCCGAACCAGCCGGTGCGCCGACGGGAACACGTCCGGCACGTTCGACGTTGGCTGTTTGGCGTCGGGCCAGGGCGCGTCACGTTGACCAGGGCGTGTCATGGTGCGGCGACTCGGGTAGGATGAACATGAAAGCAGCGTTGACCGACATGTTGATCAACGTGTCGGCTAGCGTGATATGAACCAACATGACACGGGGGTGACCGGTTTCGACTTCGGACGTCGGGATAGGGGAAGCGGGCCGAGGATGAGCGGTTATCTCGTAAACGATCCGCTCGAAGAAACAACTGCCAACAAGTCGCAGTCTGCTACACCCCGCACTTTCGCCCTCGCGGCCTGAGCGGGATCAAGTAGCCGTCAGCCTGAGAGTGCCTCCGGCTCAGGACCTGGCGTCGCCAGGAGGATCACCTTCTGATCCGGTCACGGGATCGGCAAGGAACACCTCACAGTGACTGAGCCCACACCGGCTTGCCTGCGTGACCGGTGGGGCTGAGAAACAACAAGCAGGCTGCGCCCGGAGAAGTCCTGTTGCGGGGCCGGAGGACGCGGGTTCGATTCCCGCCACCTCCACCACGATGAGTTATAACGTCCTGACCTGGTCAAATAGGTGTACTCTATGAGTTCCGCTGCTGGGTTGACGGGAAGATGCCCAGGTCAGAGGCTGATCGACTGGTTCGATTCCTCCGACACAACGGCCGCTGCCGACTACAGCATGTAGCCGGCAGCGACGCGGTCCTAGAGCGCCGGTCAGGTAACCCCATACGTATCCCCCCTGAGCGGCGGCACGCTTCGATGGACGTCGGCCACCGAAGAAGATCAGCGTAATTTTGTCGTTGTGTACGTTTTTGCAGCCAAAAAGCGTACACAACGACAAACTATCCATGGATCATGGCCTGTACGGATGGTCATGGATGGGATCCGCGCTACTTGACCGGCGCTCTAGCCACTGTCGTGCTGTTTCGGCTCGGTAGGGACGGCTGGACCACCCGGGCTGCTACTCGCCGGAATGCCAGTCGAGGACGTCTCAGGTGCGAACTGTCCATCGCGGTGCAGCCGGTGAGAAACGCCGCAACCGCAGGGTGTTGCCGAGCACGGTGAGGCTGGGGCAGGCCATGGCTCGGGGGACGGCCGGCCCGCCCTCCTCCATAGGCGCGACGGTGCCCGCGACGACCGGCTCGCCGTCCCACAGCTCCGGTCGTGCCTACCCCGGGAAGGGCCTGGAACGACTGGGCGACGAGCTGACCGCCGCGGTGTGCGGCACCGTGCCGCTACGGCCAGCTCGTCGCGAGCGCCGCTCCGGTCAGGCGGCCGAGGTCTCGTGCTGCCCTCGTGACCGGCTACGTGCCAGGCATACCAGGATGTCGATCAGGATGAAGGCACCCAGGGACACGCCGAGGACGGGCAGTGCCCAGCCGATCGCCGCGGTCACGAGGGCGGTGACCACCAGGGCCGGTTTCCAGATGTGCCGCCAGGCGCCGCGTACGGGCGGGGGGCCGACGATCCGGGTGCGGTCGGCGCGGGTGGGGCGGCGCTGCCACCACATGCGGTAGCCTT
>NZ_CAKKTM010000112.1:7835-9172 GCF_920888515.1 Protofrankia sp. CiP1_Cm_nod1
ATCCTGTGACTGTTGACCTGTCCGTGGTCTTCCCGACCGGTTGGATGATCGCCTGTCGTCGGTTGGTGCGACCGGGTGGGCGGCCGGGGCCGGGTCGGGTGGGTTTCGGCGCGCGGGCTGGAAGCGGTGTCTTCGGGCGGAGGTTCCGGAATCCCCTGCGGACACGGGCTGGAGTCAGCCTTGTGGGTTCGGCGGGTCGTTCCCAGGGGCGGCGCAGGTCCGCGGTGAGCGTGCGGGCAACCCGGAGTTGGGTGTAGGTGGCGATGACGAGCCAGGTCCAGCGGTCCGCCGCGTGAGGGTCACGGATCTTCGGGGCGGTCCAGCCGAGGGTCTGCTTGAACAGCCGGAAGGTGTGTTCCAGGTCGAACCGGCGGAGAAACGACTGCCAGGCGCGGTCGACGTCGGTGGCGCTCGCGTCGATGGTGGAGGACCACAGCCAGACCGGTTTCGGGTTCCGTTCGCCCGGGATGTGGTCGACGACGAGACGGATCAGGGTGCCCTCGATGATCGGAAGCTGGTCGGTGTGGTTCTCCCAGGCGGCGCGGCGGGTCAGCCGGGGGTGGGCTCGGTCCCACGCGGTGGCGGCCGCGGTGCCGTACCGGCTGGTGTCGGTAGTCGTGGTGAGCGCGGGGGCGGGCAGGCTGGCCGGGTCACCCAGGCGCAGCTCGGGGCCATGGCGAGGCGGCCGGCCGGAGGCGCGTGGCGGGCGGGGCGGAACGGGCAGGTGGAAGACCCGGTCGGAACGTAGCCGGCCGACGAGGTCGACGGGCAGGTCGGCCAGCAGCCAGGCCAGGCGGGTGACGTCGTAGCCGGCGTCGAGGACGACGAGGATGTTCGGGGTGCCGGCGGTGTGGTGGCCGGCGGTGGTGAGCCGGTCGACGACCTCACGTACCTGGGTGGCGGTCACTGTGGTGAGGTCGTCGTCGGGGCCGAGGCGGACCGCGTCGAGCGGTGCCGTCCACGAGGTGCGGCCCGGTTCGAGGGCGGCGACGAACGAGTAGGGCCAGCCCGGGATCATCTGGGCGTTGCCTTTTCCTCGGCCGTAGGTGTGGCAGAACAGCCGCTGCGGGCTGGTGGCTGCGTCCGGACGCAGCCAGGGGCTGACGTCCACGCCCAGGACGATGCGGCCGTCGGCGGCTCGTGGGAGCGGCAGCCCGGCCAGCGACCGTCGCAGCCGGTCCACCTCCACCCGGCCGTGGTTCACCGCGTCGTACAGCGCGCCGTGCCCCCGGCGATGCTCTGGTGCCAGCGACAGGCCGACCAGGTCACGGACCGGACCGTCCGTGCACAGCACGGCGTCGGCGAGCTCGAACAGGGCATCCGCCCGCCGGGTCAGA
>NZ_CAKKTM010000113.1 GCF_920888515.1 Protofrankia sp. CiP1_Cm_nod1
CGCCGCGGCCGCGGTCGGAGCCGCCGCCGTCGCCGTGGTGGCGGTCGGAGCCGCCGGTTCGCCGGCCGTCCCGGCGGGCCGGGGACGCGGCCGGAAACGTGTGACGGGCGCGTCGAGGTCCAGCCATCCCGAGGTCGAGCCGTCCCACACCGACCCGTCGCCGAAATAGCGTGGAGTCAGGTATTCGAATTCCTGGCTGCCGCCCATCAGATGGTCCACCGCGGTGAGATAGGCACGCACGTCCGCGCGTTCGCCGAGTGGTCCGGACAGCAGCTTGTCGCGGGCCTCGACATACGCCTTCTCATGGTGCGCGACCAGTTCGCACAGCTGGTTGACGGCGTCCTGGAGGCTGAGCCCGTCCCGTTCGATCAGGACCCGCACCACGGTCATCTTGTCGTCCTGCGCGTGTTCCTTCCGCCAGGACAGCAGGTCGTTGATTATGATCATCTGCCGGCGGCAGTGGAGGTGGACCTCGACGAGCTGCGGCAGCAGGCCGCTCATGTCCACGGCCGTGCCGTATTCCGTCATCAGCTCGATGAAGTCGCAGCCGAAACTGTCCAGCCGTACCGCCAGGCAGCTTTCGTAGTCCGGGACGCTGTCGGTCAGCTTGGCGTGGATCTCCGTGGCGCACCCGCGCAGGAACGCCTCCAGCGCGGCGGTGAACCGGGAGATCTGGGCCGGGCTGAGGCCGGGGCTGATCCGTCGCCACAGGTCCCTTGCCGCCCGGCCGTAGGCGGAGTTGTCGGCCGGGCCGCCGCCACGGCCGTCACCGCGGCCGTCGTCGCCGTCGCCGTCGGCGCGGAAGTCGGCAAGGATGCCGGTGAAGATCTCTCTGGCCGCGGTGTCGTCGGCGCCGAGGGCCGACCGGTCCGAGACGAAGCTGTCGATCACCGTCACGTACTGGTACCAGTCGGCGATGTCGACGGCCCGCTGTTCGTCGGCGTCCGGCACGGTGAGCGGGCCGTAGATCCCGTTCCGTTGGCGCAGGAAGAACAGCAGGTCCTCCTCGGTCGCGAAACACTCGCCGAGGTATGCCCGCACCCAGCCGTTGGAGGCGAACTCGATCTGCGCGGCTTTCGGATGATAGGCGAACGGGAGGGAACGCGGCAGCTCGGGGAGAAAGAACTCCCGCGCGGACGGTGTGAGCGCGTCGGACGGGGTCGCCACCAGGCCTGTTTCCATGATCACTCCTCATCTGATACCGGCGTGCTGAACAGGCCGTCCCACGGTTCCAGCGGACGGCGGGCAGCTTTCTCGTTTTGTGGATGGCCCATGGGCGGGCATACCGGTGCCCGCGCCGGGGAACGGGCACCGGTATGCGGCGTGAATTCCCTGTGTGAACACAGGAAAGCCGTGGGTGTGGGCCCGGCTTGCAATCGTGGCGCCGGCGGGTATGGCCGGGAGGCTCGTATTCCGGGTACCGCCGGGCCCGCGGATGCCAGGTGAGCATCGGTCGCCGCGCACACGGCCGCCGGTGTCAGGTGCTGGGTCTGTGCCCCGGCCGTGACCGGCCTGTTTCGTGGTGATGGCGTCGTGCCTCCACGAAATAGCTGGTACTCCCGGTGCGGCGTGCTGTTCCCGGCATCGGGGCAGGGCCCTGGGACAGCGCGGATAATGATCGGAAGAAGGGCCTGTCCGATGATGCGGGTGGATGTGCCTGCTGTTGGGCGCGGTGGTTCCCGCCACCTTTCCGGGTGGCGCGGGAGATCAAGAAGTCATGGCCGATAAACGACTCCGGTCGAAAAGGTCGGGGACACTGGCGGGGCGAGGTTCCCGGAATGGGGCTGGATCAAAGTTGCTGGCCGCCCCGCCGTTGGAGCCGTCCCGCTTTCGTTGATCGAACGAACCGCGCAGGGCAGAGAGTACCATGAAATCCGCATGTGCGGAAGTGACACATCAAAAGATCCGTGGATACGTAAATTTAACCGGAGAAGCTCCGCGGATGAGTATGTGCATATTGCATGATCGTAATAACGGAAAGTAATGTCCGTGGATTGGAAAGGCGTTGGCCAACATGCCTTCGGAAAAACCCGTCCCGTTGTCGGTGCTCGACCTCGTGCCGCTCACCTCGGGCTCGACGGCCGGGAACGCGTTGCGCAACGTGTTCGATCTTGCGCGGCACGTCGAGCGTTTCGGCTATGCCCGGTACTGGTTCGCCGAGCACCACCTGGCCCCGAGCGTCGTATCCGCCGCGCCCGCTGTCCTGATCGCCCTGGTCGCGGCCGCCACCCAGCGGATCCGGGTCGGGTCGGGGGCGGTGCAGACGGCCTACCAGACACCGGTCGTCATCGCCGAGCAGTTCGGGACGATCGCGCACATCCATCCCGGGCGCGTTGATCTCGGGCTGGGCCGTTCGAGTGTGGGCAGGTTCGCCGGCGCGGCCGCCGGGACCGCCGGGACCGCCGGAACCGCCGGAACCGCCACGAGCCCGGCTGCCGGGCCATCGGCGACGGCCGGGCGGCCCGCGTCCCGGCCCCGGGTGGTCGACGGCCTGCTCATCCCGGCGCCACCGACGTTCCTGTTCGACCCCCGCCGCCTCCGCCAGCAGCTGGAGCTGGCCGGATACCGGGAGGGCGCGGACGACGACTACACGCGGCAGGTCCGCGACATCCAGGCGTTCGTCCGCGGCGATTACCTTACCCCCAGCGGTGTGCACCTGCGGGCGCCCGCCGCGGAGGGCGCCCGCAGGTGCAGCTGTGGATCTGCGCGGTGAGGGCCGGGGAAAGCGCGCGGACCGCCGGTGCGCTGGGACTGCCGCTGGCCGCCAACTATCATTCGATGCCGTCCGCCGTGCTCGACACGGTCGCGGCGTACCGCGCCGCCTTCCGGCCGTCGCGGACGCTGCGGGAGCCGTACGTCATGGTTTCCGCGGATGTCGTCGTCGCCGAGGACGCCGTAGCCGCCCGCCGGCTGGCCAGCGGCTACGGCGCGTGGGCGGCCAGTATCCGTCGAGGCGAGGGCATCACCCCGTACCTCACGCCAGCCGAGGCAGCGGCCTACCCGTGGACGGAACAGGAACGCGCGACCGTCGCGGACAGGATCGACACCCAGTTCGTCGGCTCGCCCGCGACCGTCGTCCGCAGCCTGCGCACGTTGTGTGACGTAACTGGGGCCGACGAACTGCTCATCACCACGGTCACCCACGATCACACCGACCGGGTCCGGTCCTACGAACTGCTCGCCCAGGCCTGGTCACAGCCCACCTGACGGAAGCCACCCGGGTGAGGCCATCGCGGCACGGCGAGATCTGGACCGTACGCCGGTCGGCACCGTTTGATCCCGCCTGCATTATGCAGGCATTATGTAGGCATGCCTATTGCTGTGACGATCCGCGACGTGCCGGAAGACGTCCGAGACGCGCTGGGCCGGTATGCCCAGCAGCAGGGCCAGTCCCTCCAGGCTTTCCTGCTCGCGCTGCTCACCCGCCAGGCCCGATTCGCCTGGAACCAGGGGATTCTGGCCGCCGTCGGGCGTGAGCTCGAGGCAGGGGGCGGCGCCGGCATCACGGCTCCGGACGCCGCGCACGTTCTCGCGGCCGCCCGTGCCGAGCGCGACAGTCAGCCGTTCGCTGCCGGCGACATGGAGTGATCGTCGTCGATGCCTCCGTCCTGGCGAACGCGCTCGTCTACGCTGACGACCGTGGTCGCCGGGCACGGGTGGCCCTGGAGCGTGACACCGAGTGGGCCGCGCCCGAACACTGGCAGGTCGAGGTGTTCTCCGTGATACGAGGGCTCGCACTCGGAAAAAAGATCAGCGATGATCTGGCGCACCGCGCCGTCGCGCGCCTCTCGCAGCTCGGCATCGACTCCGTACCTGTGGATCTTCTGCTGGCGCGCATGTGGCAACTGCGGTCTGGTGTCAGCGCGTACGACGCCGCGTACGTCGCCCTCGCGGAGGCTCGGGACCTCACGTTGGTGACCTCGGATGCCCGGCTGGCAAAGGCTGCGACGCTGTTCTGCGCCGTGCGCCTGATCGCGTAACGATCTTCTTGTGCTGGACGGGGCAGCGTCCGCCGGCGGATGGCGGCGGGCGTGGGTGGGGCGGGGCCGAATGGGGCGTGGGTGGGGCGGGGCCGAATGGGGCGCTGGCGTGCCGCTGCTTCAGTTCATGAAGAACATACGTCTAATTGATAAAAATCATATGCCAAGTTCGGTTTCGTCCAGGAAGAATGAGCTAAGCGTGGCGCCGTTAGGATGGCAGGCACATCCCGCGTCCCGGAGAGCTTCGATGACTCGACTGAGCACGTCTGTCGATCGTGCCACGGCCCTGCTCACGAACGCGAACCTCGCTGCGGACGCGACCGTGCGCGAGCCGATGCTCATCCTCAGCCGCTTCCAGCGGTGGGGCACCAGGTGGTGTTCATCGTCGGTGACATAACCGCCAAGATCGGTGATCCCAGTGGCCGCTCCGACGAGCGGCCCGCGCTGACCGACGAGGACATTGCCCGCAATCTTGCCACCTGCCGTGAGCAGGTCACCCCGTTCTTCGACTTCGCCCGCACCCGGTTCCGCCACAACGGCGACTGGCTGCGGGAGGTCAGACTGCCGCAGCTGATCGAGGGCACCGACGGCACCGGGGCCAAGATGAGCAAGTCCAAGGGCAGCTACGCCTTCGGTGACGTCGAGAACCTGCCCGAGGTCGCCGGCCTGGGGCAGTCGGTGACCGACGCGGTGAAGGCGCTGGGTTTCGCCAGGAGCAACGTTGACGTCCGCCGCGTCGCCCAGCAGAACGGGCTGCGCCTCGTCGTCGAGGCCGAGGGCGGCCAGGGGCAGATCACGCTCACCGCCGACGAGGCCCGTGAGCCCCTCGCGGCCCTGGTCAAGGACAAACTCGGCGACCGGAGCGGCGACTACTACCTCAAAGTCGGCCGCAAGCTCGCCCGGATCACCGTCACCTCATGATCTCATGTGTGCGGGGCGGATCGGCTAGATCTTTGTGCTGGTATACGGCTCAGGCGGTGTAACCGCGGCTGGAGTCGACCAGGCCACCGCCACCGCCGAGCACGGCGACGAACTCCTTGGAAACCACCGGATGCGAGAACATCGGGTAGTCCTTGGTGATGGCGTTGTCGTGTTCCTCCACGGAGGTTGCTGCAACGCAGTCGGTGAGCGTGAGGACGTTGAAGCCTTTTTCATACGCGGTCCGCATTGTGGACTCGACGCAACAGTTGGTGAGAAAACCGCCGAGGGCGACGTTTCTGATGCCCTTGCCGCGGAGGATGAAGTCGAGGTTGGTGCTCATGAAAGCGTCCAGCCCGCGTTTCCCCTCGACAAGGATGTCACCGGCGGCGGGCGTGAGAGCCGCGACGATCTGCGCGCCCCACGAACCCTTCACGAACGCGTTGCTCTCGACGACCCCGGCGAGGATGCCATACGGCTTCGCGCTGATCTCGCCGTAACCCTCCACGAATGAGATCGGGACGTGGATGACCGTGGCACCCGCCTGGCGGGCCTGTTCGGCTGCCGCAACGGTGTTGCCGAGCATTCCCGTCCGCTCCATGACCTCCGCCACCGCGCCGTGCAACGCGCCGCCGGCCGTGGTGAAGTCGTTCTGGAACTCGATGAGGACGAGAGCGGTTTCGGCTGGATTCAGACTCATCGGGCCTCCTGCGGCAGTCGGCGGGCATCGTGTCGCATCTCACGCTAGCCGGCTCTCGCGGTATTTGCCAGCTGTAGCGGGATTCCTGGCGACACGCGGTTCCCGGCGTTGCCGATCCGGGCCGGCTCCAGGAGGTGGAACTCTCGGGGTGAGAAAGGCGGCCCCGGGTAGATCGTTTGCTTTTGGATGGCCGATGATCATCGTGTCGTGAGCTGGAGCGTTCTGTCTCCGGCCGCCCTTGCCTGTCTTACCTGGCTTGCCTGCCCTACCTGCAATCCGCCGCGTCCCCCGGGCATGGTTCGGGCGACTGGCCGGAGGCGAGCAGGCCGATGGCCACACGCCGCAACGCGTCGGTGAGGATCACCTGCTCGTCGGCGTTCAGCGGAGCGAGGACGTGCCGTTGGGCCAGGTTCAGGCGGGCCGTCATCTCCTCGTGTCGGCGCAGCCCGGCATCGGTCGGCCGGATGAGCCGGGCACGCCGGTCGGCCGGGTCGGGACATCGTTTGACGAGGCCGCCGTGTTCGAGATCGTCGATGAGCCGCACCATGACCGACCGGTCGATGCCGAGGCGGCGGGCGACCTCCAGCTGGTTGCGGGCGCAGTCGGTCGCGGTGGCGGACAGTATGTGCAGGCCGCGGAGACCGCCGGGGAAGTCCCCGACGGTCTCCTGCGCGGCCTGCAGGAAGCCGTTCAGGACCTGGGTCAGCAGCCAGCCGAGGTCTTCGTGGACTTCTTCCGGCAACTCGGCAGCGGCGGCGGCGGTGTCGGTCCCCGATCCCGACGTCGCCTTCGACGTCCCCTCCGCGTCCGAGTGCTCCACCCCCTCATCCTACTGCTTGCGATCTGAGATATTCTCTGTCAGTGATACGTGTAGTCGCAGACGATCGTGACTGCACACCGTTTTGTCACGCATCTGTTGGCTCGACTGTCGGCCCGATCGAGGGGATCACATGCCCACACTCCTGCACATCGACTCAAGCGTCAGCCCGGCATCGGAGTCCCGGGCCTTCGCCGGCCGGTTCGCCACCGCCTGGACCGAGAGCCACCCCGGCGGCACTGTGACCTATCGTGACCTCGCAGCCAACCCGCCCTCGCACCTCGGCTGGGACGGCATCAGCGCTTCGGTGACCTCGGCGGACGAGCGGTCACCGGAGCAGGCCGCGGCCTGGGGCGGGCGTGAGGAGCTCATCGCCGAGCTTGAGGCGGCGGACGCTCTGCTGCTGTCCGTCCCGATGTACAACTGGTCGATCACGTCGACGCTCAAGGCGTGGATCGACGCCGTCGTCGTCGTCGACCGGACCGTCAGCCTGTCGGGCGGGCCCGGCGTGCTCAATGGCAAGCCGGTCACGGTCATCACCGCCCGCGGCGGGGCATACGGCCCGGGCACCCCCCAGGAGGGCAACGACTACCAGGAGCCCTACCTGCGTCACGTGCTCACCGCGCTCGGCGCGACCGACATCGACTTCATCAACGTCGAACTGACGCTGGCCACGGTCAACCCGGCCCTGGCCGATCTCATCCCACTCGCCGAGCAGTCACGCGCGACAGCGGAGAAGGCGGTAGCCGCCCGCGCGGCAGCCTGAAGCACCAATCCGATAACTACAAGTAGCAACAAAATCGGTAGCTGACGTCAACAGGCGCCGGCCGCCAAGGAAGATCGCCGCAGCTTTGTCGTTGTGTACGCCAACAGGGCCGAAAGGCGTATCGAACGGCAGACTCCGCTGGATCGTTCTCCGTACGGGTGGGCGGGGACGAGCCGGCCGGCGCGTCTGAGGTGTTCGTGCTCGGGCGCGCCGGCGATCCGCCGCCGGCGATCCGCCGCCGGCGTGGCGAAGCTACGTGAAGCCGTGAAATCGCGGACCTCACGGGCGCAGCGGCAGCGCCTTGCCCGGGTTGAGGATGCCGGCCGGGTCGAGCGCCTGTTTGATCGAGGTGTGCAGCGACCGCGCCACCGGGTCCAGTTCGTCGGCCAGGACACGGCACTTGAGCACACCGACACCGTGTTCGCCGCTGACCGTCCCACCGACCCGCAGCGCGAGGCCGAGCAGGTCGTCGAACGCGGCGAGCGCGCGCCGCCCGGCGTCCGGATCCCCGCGCGGATACACGATCATCGGATGCAGGTTGCCGTCCCCGGCATGGCCGAAGGTGCCGATCACGACGTCCCTGGCCGCGGCGATGCGTTCGACACCACTGACCGTCTCGACGATGCGTGAGCGCGGGACGGCGATGTCGTCGAGCAGCCACGCGCCGAGGCGTTCCAGGGCGGGGAAGGCGAGCCGGCGGGCGGCCAGCAGCATGTCGGCCTGTGCCGCGTCCTCCGAACGGTAACTCTCGGTAGCGCCAGCGGCCGCGCAGACGCTGACGACGGTGTCGGCCTCGGCCTCGCCCGCCTGCCCCGGCAGGTCACTCTGGGCGAGCAGCAGCGCGGCGGCGGAGGAGTCCAGGCCCATGGGCTGGAACCGTTCGACCGCGGCGAGCGTCGTTGCGTCCATCAGCTCCAGCAGGGACGGCGTGGCGACATTCATGATCTTTTCAACCGCCCGGCCGGCGCTGACCAGGTCCGGGAACACCGCGACCGCCGTGGTCGGCGCGGCGGGCAGCGGACGCAGCCGCAGCCGGGCCTCGGTGATCACACCAAGGGTGCCCTCGCTGCCGACGAACAGGCTGACCAGGTCGTAGCCGGCCACCCCCTTGAGAGCGCGGCGCCCGACCCGGGTGACCCGCCCGTCGGCCAGCACCACCTCGAGGCCGAGCACGCAGTCCCGGGTGCTGCCGTATTTCACGCAGCACAGGCCGCCGGCGTTCGTCGCGATGTTGCCACCGATGGTGCACTGCTCCCGCGACGCCGGATCCGGCGCGTACCACAGGCCGTGGGCGGCGGCGGCCTCGCGTAACCGCTGGTTGATCACCCCGGGCTCGACGACCGCGTACCCGTCGGCGGGACGGATGGACCGGATGGCGTCCATCCGGTCCAGGCACAGCAGCACGCACCCGTCGACCGCGTTGGCCCCGCCGGACAGCCCCGAGCCCGCGCCGCGGGGGACCACCGGCACGCCCCGGCCGTGCGCGACGCGCATCACCGCCTGGACCTGCTCGGTGCTCCGGGGGAAGACGGCGACGGCCGGCTGCCCGGCCTCCGCCCCGCTGGCCTGGTCGTGACGGTAGGAGACGAGCAGATCCGGGTCGGTCACCACGGCGCCGTCCGGCAGCCGCGCGGCGAGGGCCGCGGCCAGTGCTTCCCCGGTTGTCCGCATCGACGTCACCCAGCGACAGTAGAGCCAGCGGAACGAGAACGGGAAGCGGTGCCCGGGCGGGCAGGCAGCGCCCCGCCTTCCCGGGCGTCCCGCGGTGGCCCGGCCGTCCTCGGATACCCGGCGCGCCGGCTCCGGCCGGCGGCCCGGGTGGAATGCTCCGGCCACCCGGCGACGATGGCCGCGTGACCGGTGGTCACGTCCGGTCCGGCTCGGGGCCATATAGTGTCCGTGGACGCCGGCCGGGAGGATTCGCATGAAATTCGAGCTGTTGAAGGCGCACGGTTCCAGCAACGACATATTCGTTGTGGACGGCCGGCCCGAGCGGATTTTCTCGACACCGGCCGAGGTGGCGGATTTCGTCCGGCTCGTCTGTGACCGGCGGGGCCCACTGGGCGGTGACGGCCTGTACTTCGTCGATGATTCACCGGCGGTGCCGGAGGCGTTCTTCTTCAATCCGGACGGGTCGTCGGCCAAACTGTGCGGCAACGGCCTGCGGTGCGTCGGCCGGCTTGTCCTCGAACGCCGGGGGGCCGACGCGCTGGACGTCTCGACAGGTGGCGGGCGGTTCCGGGTGGAGAGGATCCCGCAGGTGGCCGCCGGGGTGTGGAGTGTGGCCGTCGAGCTTCCCCCGGTGACGTTCCGCGCGGCCGACGTCCCGGTCGTGACCACGGGCGCCGAGCACGTCGACACGGTCATCCCGGCGCTGCATCCGGCGCTGCGTCTCACCGGGGTCGCCGTCCCCAATTCGCACCTGGTCGCGGTCGTCGACGACTACGACGAGAACGAGCTGGTCGCGGTGGGAAGCGCGGCGGCGCGCCTGCCGGCGGTTCTCCCGGCGGGCGCCAATGTGTCGTTCGTCCGGCCGCTCACCGCGCCGGGGGAGATCTTCGTCCGTACCTTCGAGCGCGGTGCCGGGCTGACGCTGTCCTGCGGCTCCGGCGTGGTCGCGTCCCGCGCGGTGTACTCGCGGCTCGGCCACGCCCTGGCGGGCGAGGCGCTGCTGGTCCGCAGTCCGGGTGGCTGCGCGCGATCCTTTCTTGTGCCCGCCGCGGATGGCACCCTGACCCCCCGGCTGGAGGGGAACGCGACATTTGTCTACCGCGCCGTCGTCGACGTGGAACAGCTCGCGTACGCCGAACCGGGAGATCTGGACCTCGACGTGCTGACCGACGAGATCTCCGCCTACGACCTGTTCCAGGAGGACAACCTGCGGGCGATCCGCGCCGCCGAACCAGCCCAGCCGAACCAGCCCAGCCGAACCAGTAGGTGAAAAAAGCCACCCTGGCAGCGTTTTCCACCTACGCGTTCCGCGTCCGTAGGTGGAAAGCGCTGTGATGACGGCTTTTTCTGCCTGCGGCCGGCTCTTTTTCTGCCTGCGGCTGGCTACTGCTGGCCGAGGCGGTAGATGGAAGGCGTCGCCATGGTGGCGCCCTCCACCTACCCGGATGGCGCGGATGGTTCCTATGCGCGGCTGATCAGGCGGGGCGGTCGCTGGGGCCCGACTTGATGGCCTCCACCAACTGGCCCAGCTTCTCCTCGGGCAGCTTCCGCGCGAGGTCCGCTTCGCTGATCATTCCTACCAGCTGGTTGTTCTCGATGACGGGCAGCCTCTTGATCCGGTGCTCCATCATCTGTTGCAGGACCTCGTCGACGTCCGCGCCCGCGTCGATGTAGAACGGCCTGCCCTGGCTGAGCTCCCTGGCCCGGGTCGCCGCCGGGTCCCTTCCTTCGGCGAGACATCTGATCACGATGTCGCGGTCGGTGATGATGCCCTGCA
Organism: Protofrankia sp. CiP1_Cm_nod1; assembly: GCF_920888515.1. Classification (GTDB taxonomy): domain Bacteria; phylum Actinomycetota; class Actinomycetes; order Frankiales; family Frankiaceae; genus Protofrankia. Next base: position 10,630 of record NZ_CAKKTM010000113.1, read on the forward strand.
GCCTGTTGTCGTCGCCACAGATCGGCAGGGCGCCGACACCGAGGTCCCGCATCCTGCGGGCGGCGTCGACGAGGGTCTCGCTCTCGCCGATGCACTCGGCGTCCCGGTGCATGATTTCCTGTGCCGTGGTCATGCGGCTCCCTTCCGCGCGCCCGCGTTCTCGCCGCGCGCTTCACGTCTGCGTGACCACCTGGTGGTGCCACCACGTGAGGTGGCCTGTGCTGCCGGGAGGCCTCGGGCATCCGGGAGGCCGGGGAGCCCGGCTGGACTGGTGGTACCCCGCCATCTCCGGTCGCATGCTGTGCGCGGATATGTTCACGCGTGTGACATGCCTGGTCGCGGGGACGATCTGTGATTGGTTGTCGTCACGGCAGGACTGTTGTCGGATTGGTGACAGGCAGACGAGGAAGGCCGATGACAGACCAGGACCGGACCGGGGCCGGATCGGGATCAGAGGAACTGGTAGCGCTATGATATAGGCCACAAAAACATCGATCCTGGATCACCCAGGGCAATACGGGAGGCAGTGGAACGCCGAGGACCGGCGGGCTGGCGACCCCCTCCGTCGCCAGCCCGCCGGTTTCGGGCTATCTCTTCTCCCCCCGGATACTGCCCCCCCACCTCGGCCCCCCAGCCGAGGTACGCCCCGGCATCTCCAGGTGCCTGCCGGTGGGCGCAGAACAGATCCTGCCGGGCTCGCGGGAGCCCGAACAGGGCGCCCCCGCACCGGAGCAGGGGTGCTCCCCCGAGGTCCGGGCGTTCCGGGGCCCCGGGAGCGCCCGCGGGATCATCGTCGGACGGGATGGGACGGGATGGGACGGGGCATCTCGGCAGACCGTCCGGACCGGCCGCTGGCGGAAGGCGGCGCGGAAGACGGCCTGGAAGGTGATTCGGACATGACAGCCAGCAGGTCTTTTCGTGGCTAGGCTCATCGGGTCGGCATGAAAGGGGCGGCGAAGACGCATGGTCCCACGAGGGATACCGGACGCGGCGACACCGGCGGTCGTCGCGAGGATCATCGCGGGCGGACGGAGATGGAATCTCGCAGCGGGCCGGCGGCTGACCTTCGGCCGGGCCGGCTGTGACATCCCGTTCGGGGCCGATCCGCAGGATCTGCTTGTCTCCCGCCGGGCCGGGACGCTGGCCGAGAGCGAAGGCGCGATCGTCATCAGCAACACGGGTCGGCATCCCCTGCTCCTACTGACCGCCAGTGGCGACACCCATCACATCGTGTCACCGGGCACGGCCCTGTCCGCCGGGCTGGCCGAGTTCCACATCGTCGCCGTCGGCACGGACGGCGAGCGTCACCAGATCGGCGTCGTCCATCATCGCCGGCGGCAGGTGCACCGCGATCAGGACACGATGCAGATCTCCGTCCGTCTCACCCAGACCGAACGCCTGCTGCTGGTGGCGCTCTGCGAACCGCGGCTGCGTACCGGTGACAACCACGCGCCGTTCGCCACGTACCGGGAGATCGCCCGCCGGGTCAGCCGCGACGACAACTATGTCCGCTCCCGGCTTGCCACCGTGCGCGGCAACCTTGCCGGGCAGGGGATACCCGGGCTGCTACGGGACGAGCCGGGGCCGGCGTCGCGCCGGCTGCCCGACTACATCGTCCGGCTCGGCGAATGGGTGATCGCCGCTGGTCTGGTGACCGTGGACGACCTTGAGCTCCTGAGCCCGGACGGCTCCAGGCGAGAGGGCTAGGAGGCGACAGAACCAGGGCATGTCAGACGGATCCGCGGTCGTCCGGGTATGGCCCGGGCGGCTGCGGATCCGTCGGGGGTGGCCCGCCTGCGACGGCCTGGGCCGCAGGTGACGGCGTGTCCGTGTCCCGGGCCCGGCGGCGCAGGGCGCGGAAGAACACGCCGCCGCCGATCAGAGCCGCGGCGGCCACCGCGAACACACCGGCCTGGGTACCGGAAACCGGCAGGGCACCGTCCGCGTCCCCGCCGGCTTCCCCGGCCGTGCCCGCGTCGTCGGTGCCGTCCGCGGTGCCGGCGGCGTCCACCCAGACCATGCCGACGGCCTTGCGCTCCTCGGCATCGGCCGGTTGCGCCCCGACGGCGCCGCCGGCCCGCCCGGTGTACGACGCCGTGTCGGCCGCGTCCTTCGGCGTTCCGGTGGCGGTCAGATAGTGGTCCCCCTGGGTGGGCAGGGTCAGCCGGATCGCGAAGCTGCCCGTGTGGTCCGCGGTCACGGTCCGGGTGCGCGCACCGTTGTCGTCGATGGTGATCGTGCTGCCCGGCGCGAAGCCGCAGCTGCTGAAGAGCACCGACCCGCCCGCCAGGACCCGTTCAGGGCCGACCGAGGCGAAGCTGACCGGACCGGCGCAGTCGGGAAGCTGGTCCTGTAGCTGCTGGGCGGTGGCCGGTGACCCCAGCGTCGCGCTGAGGGTCAGGCCGCCGCCGAGCAGCAGGGTGAGGGCGACTACCCGGAAGTTCATGGAGGTACTCCTCCTGCCGCGGTCTCGTCAGGGGCAGGTGCTGCCAGGGGCAGGTGACGTGAGGACTACGTAGCGGGGGCTACGCAGCGGGGGCTACGTAGAGGGGGCTACGTAGCGGGACGAGTGAGGGACGACGTGAGGGACGGCAGGGGGCTCGGCGTGACCGGCTCACCGCCCTGGGCCGCATCCGATGGATCTTCGACCGCGTGGGCTGCGTTCGGGCAGCCACTCGCCGTCAGATCTCCGTCGGACACGGCCTGGGCGGCGGTTGTCAGCCGGCGCGGACCGGGATGATCGCAACGGTGACCCGCAGCCGCCCGCTGGGGGCCTGGCCGACGGCGGTGAGCCTGAGCACACCGCGCGTGGGCGGGGCCGTCAGCGTGGCCAGGATGAGGCCATCGCCGTCCGCGGTCGTGCTCCCGTAGTACTGGAAGTTGCTGTAGAGCTGGACGGTCGAGCCGGGAGCGTAACCACATCCACCGAAAGTGAAGGACGCGTTGGTTACGACCGGGCTCGGTGTCACCGTGCCTCTGTCCAGGAAGCCGGTGCACCGGAAGGGGGGCGGATAGGGCTGGGCGACGGCCGGGGACGCCGATGTCACGCCGAGCGCCAGCAGACAGCCGGCGGCGAGCAGAGCCGCTCCCAATCGACGGAATCTCATGGATGTACTCCCACTGTCGGGTCTGCTGGTATAAGCAGCCTGAACATGAACACTGTCAGCTTATAGATCGCTACTTTCCGTGTCTATGCTACTCGGCGTGTCATCTGGGATTCTGTGACCATGGGGCGACAGAACGTATACCTGATGTGGTGACGGTTTCAGGGACGGCGAGTGGCTGCGGCCGCAGGAGCAGGACCGGCCTGGCCACCGGTTCCCAGATCCGCAGCACCAGCGTGCGGGTCTGCCCGCGGTCGACCGACAGCGGCGTCGAAAGCACCGGATGGCCCCGCTCGACGCCACGGCGCAGGTGGACGGGAAGCCCGTCCAGGGTGGCCGCCTGTAGCCCGCTGCCCACGCCGGTGTACACCGCCAGCGACAGCAGGTTCTGCGCGTCCGGGTTGCCCGCCGGGGGTGCGCCCTGCCCGAGGGGCCCGGGCGGACCGGCGCCGGGCGGACCCGCGCCAGGCTGACCGGGAACAGGCTGGTCGCTCCGGTTGCGGACGTAGGCGCTCAGCCCGGCCGGTGCCGCGTTCGTGACCCGTATCGTGATCGTTACGTCCGCGGAGCCGTCGGGACGACGGACACTGCGGTAGTCGGTGCCGCGCCGCAGCCAGTAGTCGAGTTTGCCGGCCGCGGCATTCTGCGTCACCACCGCGAGATAAGGGCCGTCACCATCGGGGAGCGCGCCGCCCAACGCGGTCGTCGCAAGGATTCCCTGTTCCGCCGGATGGTTGCTGGATACCAGCAGACGCCCTTCGGTGGCGGCCCGCCCCAGCGCGGACAGCAGCGCCGAGGTGTTTCCCGCGTCGGACGCGGCCGCGTCGTAGACGGCCCGCCCCACGGCGGCGAAGAAGTCGTCCCGCTGCCGGGCGTCGCCGATCTCGGCGTACGCCCGTGACTCCACGAGCTCGACGAGCGAGCCGGCCGGGACGCTCCGCCCGCCCGGCAGGACCGCCGGCCTCGTCGCGGCCAGCAGATAGGACAGCGTCGTCGGATCGACACTGACCGTCCCGTCGACGCGCACACCCGTGCCCGCCTGGTAGAGCGCCGTGTAGAAGCTGCCGACGGTCGGGTAGTGCGGGGTGAGGTTGGCGTTGGCCCAGACCTGGGTCGGCCACGCGTCCGCGTACATGTTCTCGAGCTCGGGCGGGAGCGCCATGGCCGGCACCCGCTGGGTCGGCCCGCCGGGCAGGTGGCCGTTGCCGGAGATGCCGGTGAGCTCAAGCCTGCCGTTGACGGCGGTCAGCAGGCCGAAGGCCCCGATGATGCCCCCGGTGGCCCGGGACTCGGCCGGGTTCTGGACGACCAGCAGGTAGTGGCGCGGCCCGTCGGCGCCCATCATCGGCGGCACCAGCCGGGTCGCCAGCTCCAGCGTGGCGGCGGCGCGCTCGAGCCGTTCGGCGTGGCGCAGACCCTTCTGGCGGGCGTCGGCGAGCCCGAGGCGGGCTCCGGTCGCCCCGCAGCCCGGCGTCGCCGCGAGCCGCCGGCGGAACTGGCTGATCGCGGCATGCGTGGACGCGGCGGCCGGCCGGGCGGCCGCGATCCGGCCGGTGTCGATGGTGGTGCCGGTGCGCAGGGCGTCCAGGTCGAGGACGGATCCGGTGGGGTCCAACAGGGCGCGCGAGTCCTGGAGCAGCTGGTCCAGCGCGGTCACCAGGGAGCGGACGGAGCGGCTGGGGCAGCCGACCGCCGGGACGTGGCCGGCCAGCGCCCACAGCGGGTCGCCGGTCAGCTCCCGGGCGGCCGCGGTTTCCGTGGCGATCATGTTCACCCGGGCGCGCAGCGCGTCACCGGACGGCTTGTCGCCGGCCTGCAGCGCCTGGTCCAACGCGGCGATCTCGTTCTGGGCGGTCCGCAGATGCGATCGCGCGAGCAGGCCGCGTACCGCCGTCCATGACACCGCCAGCGCCAGGAGCAGCACGAACACGGCGATGCCGAGCAGCGGCAGCCGCGCCCTGCCCAGCCGCCGCCGGGCCCGCTCCAGCGGCGGAGGCTGCTCCGCGTCCGCGGCCTGGGCCGGAGGCGTGGTCACCGTCGACGCGGCTCCGGCCCGGGCGACAGCCGCGGCCCAGAGGGCGGCTCGGGCCCGGCGGCGGCCGCGGCCACCGTCACGAGCGGGAACTCTCGCCTTTTAGCAACCTTCTGCTTCTTCATGACTCCGCAGCGTAATAACTGCGGATGGTGCGTGTACAGACCGGCTCTGCGCCGGTTGCTGCCTCTGGTTGCTTTCAGCTATGTTGTCATGGATTGTCCATATTGTCACGGATTGCCGCGACGTCCTGACGGGCTATGCGTGGTGGTCGGCCCGGTGGGCCGGTGGGGTGTGAGTGGACGCGCTCGCCTGGTCGCGGGGGCTGTCCTCCTCGTCCGCGGGGGTGATGACCTCGGCGGGCACGGGAGTGTTGCGGATCTCCTCGATCTCCTCGGCCGACTCCACCGAGACCTTCGGCAGTATCCGGTCCAGCCAGGACGGCAGCCACCAGTTCGCCTTCCCGAACAGGTGCATGAGCGCGGGCACCAGCAGCGCCCGGACGATGAACGCGTCGATGAGGACGGCCACTGCGAGCCCGAGGCCGAACAGTTTGATCACCCGGTCGGCCCCGAGGATGAAGGACGCGAAGACAAGAGTCATGATCGCGCCAGCGGCGGTGATCACGCGGCCGGTCTCGGCCTGCCCGAGGGAGACCGCGATCCGGTTGTCCCGGCGCACGAGCCACTCCTCGTGGATCCGGCTGACCAGGAACACCTCGTAGTCCATGGACAGCCCGAAGAGGATGGCGAAGAGCATCACGGGCAGGAAGGGCTCGACCGGGCCGCCCTTGACCCCGATGAGGCTCGCGAGCCATCCCCACTGGAAGATCGCGACGATCACCCCGAACGCCGAGCCGACCGCCAGCAGGTTCATCACCGACGCGGTCAGCGGTACGACGACACTGCGGAACACCGCCATCAGCAGCAGGAAGGCCAGCGCCACGACCACTCCCATGAACAGCGGGAGCTTGCTGGTCAGGACGTCGGAGAAGTCCTGGTAGGTCGCGGTCACACCGCCGATCTTGATGTCCAGGGCGGTGCCCGCGGTCACCCGCGGGATGGTCGTCTCGCGCAGCCGCCTGAGCAGCGCGGCGGTCCTGGCGTCCTGCGGGCTGGTGGCCGGGAACAGCGCCACGATCGCGGCCTGCCCGTTCGGGCTCGGCTGTACCGGTGAGACGAAGGCGACCCCTGGCTCGGTGCGCAGTTCGGTGACCACCGTCTCCAGGGCCGTGAGGCCGGCGGGGGAGTGGATCTCCGTGACGAGGCTGAACGGCCCGTTGAACCCGGGCCCGAACCCGCCGACCAGCAGATCGTAGGCGCGCCGGGACGTCTTGGACTGCGATCCGTTGCCTTCGTCGGCCGTGCCCAGCCGCAGCGAGAAGAACGGCAGCGCGGTGATCATGATCAGGGCGGCTGACAGCACGGCGTAGACCGCCGGGCGCCGTTCGATCCGGCGGGCCGAGCGCCACCAGAAGCCGGACGCGTGCTCGGGCTCGGGGCCCATGTGGGCGAGCTTCACCCGCTCGGCCCGCCCGAGCACCTTCATCCCGTAGAAGCTCAGCAGCGCCGGGAGCAGCGTGACCGCGGTGGCCATGGTCAGCGAGACGGCAAGGGCCGCGGAGACCGCGACACCGTAGAGGAAGGTGACCCCGAGCGCGTACATGCCCAGCAGCGCGATGCAGACGGTCATCCCCGCGAACAGGACGGCCCGCCCGGAGGTGTTGATGGCGGTGACGGCCGCCTCCTCCGGGGTCTTGCCCGCCCGCAGGCCGATACGGTGCCGGTTGACGATGAACAGCGCGTAGTCGATGCCCACGCCCAGGCCGATGAGGGTCGCCAGTGTCGGCCCGAACTGGGCGACGGACATCACGTGGGAGACCAGGCCGATGCCGGCCATCCCGACACCGAGCGCGATGACCGCGGCGACCAGGGGCAGCGTCATCGCCAGCAGGGTCCCGAAGGCGATGAACAGGATGATCGCGGCGGCCACCACCCCGAGCAGTTCGCTGGTGTTCTGCTGCGGCTGTTCGACGATGGCGACCGCGGTCCCGCTCATCTCGACCTGCAGCGCCCCGCTGTCGGCAGCGCGGGCGGTGTCGATGATCGCTTTGAGGTCGGAGCGGGGGATGTCGACGGCCTGGTCGTCCAGCGCGACCGTGGCGTAGGCGGTCCGGCCGTCCCGGGTGAACTGGCCGACGCCCGGCGGGTCGTACGGGCTGATCACGGCGACCACGTGTGGCAGGCGCGCGACCCGCTCGAGCATCGGGACGACGTCGGCTTCGAGCAGCGGGTTGTAGAGGGTGCCCGTGCGGGCGTGCAGCACGATGCTCGCGGTCTCGCCGGCGGCGGCGGGGAACTCCCGTTCGAGCAGGTCGATCGCCTGTTGGGACTCGGTTCCGGGAAGGGAGAAGTTGTTCTTGTAGTCCGTGCCGGCAGCATATGCGGCCGTCCCGAAGCCGAGCAGGGCTGCGAACCACAGCAGCAGGACGATCCAGCGGTGACGGAAGCACCAACGCGCGAGCGATGCCACGGGTTTCCCCCCGGGTCTGGGCCGATGGACGGGTCAGGGTCAGCGCAGAACGCCGGTGTCCCCGGGCGTTCTGGGCGATCGGTCGGTCGGGGTAGTCTACCGATCGGTCAGTAGGAGGGGATATTGTCAGGATGGCTACAGGTTTCCGCTCCGGACCTCCCGCGGAGAGGGGTGCATGGCGACGATGCCCGGTCGCGCGCCGCGTTCTCACGCTGCGGACACACGTGACCGGATCCTTGCCGTCGCCGTACAGCTGTTCAACGAACGAGGTTACGCAGGGACATCAATCCGTGACATTGCACAGCGCCTTGGTATGACGAAGGCCGCTCTCTACTACCACTTCGCGTCCAAGGACATGATTCTGGACGCGGCGGTGCGGCCGTTCGTGGAGGCGTTCGGCCATGTGAGCGATCTCTCGCGCGTTGATCCACCGGTACCGGCTCGGTCGATCATCGAGGGACTGGTCGAGGCGATGGCCGGTCCGGGCGCGCTGCTGTCCGCCTTCGTCGACGATCCGTCAGTGATCTACCGGCGGATCGGCAAGGGTGACATCGCCTCGTACCGGGACGCCATCGTGACCGCCCTGGCCGGGCCGGAGCCCACTCCGTCACGTATCCTGCGGGCCCGCTGCGCGGTCGCCTGTGTGCAGGCAGGCATCTTCGGCGCCGCGCTGGAGCGGCGGACGCTGGCTGCCGCCGGCGCCGGGGCCACCGGCGCCTGCCTCGGGGAGACCTGCCCCGGGGAGGCCGGCGCCGGCCGGCCGCTCGTTCCGGAGGACGTCCGGCGCGAGGTCGTCGAAGCCGCTCTCGGCGCTCTCGGCGCTCTCGGGCCCGCCGGGGACGCTCTCGAGCCTGCCGGGGACGCTCTCGAGCCCGCCGGGTAGGCCATCGACGCCGGCGGCGTCCGCCCGGGCTCGTCCTCGCCTGTCTCCTATCCGCTGCTGCCCTGTTGCTGCCTGGGCTGCCCGGGGACTCTTGCCGGGGCACCTCGAGCCGGGCTACCGGCGGTGCGAAGACAGATCAATATACTACTTTTAGTAATCTAGAAATATCTTTTAGTAGTGGACGTACTGTGGCCGGGTATCCTGCTGATGATGCTCCGATCACGTTACGTGCTTTCGGTGGTGACCCTGGCGATCGCTGTCGGGGGCGCCGCCTGGCTGTGGGCGCCGTGGTCGCAGGCCGCTCCGGTCCGGTCGCCGCCGTCGGCGGGGGGCCCGGCCGTCGGCCCCGCGG
>NZ_CAKKTM010000114.1 GCF_920888515.1 Protofrankia sp. CiP1_Cm_nod1
AGGCCACCGTGGCCTCCCGCAGCGAGGACCTCCTCGGTGATCTCGATCTGCTGGTGTGCGCGGCCGGCCTCGGCTCGGCCGGCCCGTTCGACCAGCTTTCCCATGAGGCCCTTGCCGAGCTTGTGGCGGTCAATGTGCTCTCGCCGATGGCGCTCGTCCGCGCGGTGCTCCCGGCCATGCTCGACCGTGGGCACGGGCGCATCCTGTTGGTCGGCAGCGTCGCCGGAGCGTTGGGGGTGCGTGGTGAGGTCGCCTATTCGGCAACCAAGGCCGCGCTGGTCGGGTTCGCCAATGCGCTGCGCTCTGAGGTCTCCGGCCGTGGCGTAACGGTCACCCTGTGTTTCCCGGGGGTCGTCGACACGGCCTTCTTCCGTCGTCGTGGAGCGCCCTACGTACGCAGGTGGCCACGCCTGCAACCGGCTCGCCTTGTCGCCGAGCGCATGCTGCTCGCGACCGGGCGGGGCCAGGCCGAGATCTGGGTGCCGCGCTGGTTGTCGCTTGCCGCCCGTGTCCACGGGACGGCGCCAGCGCTCTACCGGCGGCTGGCGGGAGTCTTCGGCTAGAAGCGCTCGGGACGACGGGGAGGCCGGCCCGGACCGCGGGTGATGCATCGCGCGACGGAGGAGACGGACGCCGTGCCCGGCCGCGGCGTGGCCGGCGGTAGGGGAGGACTCCCATGGCACGTCCCGCGGCATGGCGGTGTCCCTCATGGATGTGAGGGTCCGCACAGTACCCGGACAGGCGGTAACGGGGTCATATCGGTTGGATCGGGGAATCATGTGGGGCACACGCCGAAAAAGGGCGTGCCGCATATCGGATGGCCGGCCGGATGCGGTGCGGCCATGGTTTTTCGAGCCCGGGGTCCCGGGAGCCGGCCCGGAAGGCCCCCGGGCCCCCGGGCCGCCGGAGGGCCGAAGGCGGCGCCGTGCCTGTCGCGCGTCGCCGGAGGCCCGCACAGCCTCCGGGGCACCAGGGGGAACCGTGAGGGTGAAGGCTGCATGATCATTACTGCTCCGTGCGGCCGGAGGCTCAGGAATTTGCAGAGCAGACCTGCTCAGGCGCGCCGCCGGACCGTTCCCGCGGCGCGTGTCAGGCCCAACCGCTGACGAGGGGGAGGCGCATGACCACAAGTGACGCAAAGGTCGGCTCGCCGCCAGGCGGGCCGACGGGCGGGCGGGCGGGAACCGGGCGGGTGGGAGCTCCTGCTGCGCCGCTGCCCGGGAACGCCCTCACGTCCTCACCCCAGGATGTGCTGCGGGCGGCTTCCGCCGAGAACTTCCCGGTGTCTCCGCTGATCCTGCCGGCCCGGCAGCGGCAGCACCTGTTCGCGATCTACGGATTCGCCCGTCTCGTCGACGACATCGGTGACGAGGCGGCCGGCGACCGGCTCGCGCTGCTCGACGCGCTGGAAGACGATCTTGAGAAGATCTGGGGCGGGACGCCGACACTCCCGGTCATCCAGGCGCTGGCGCCGACCGTCCGGGAATGCGGCCTGGCGCCGGAGCCGTTCCGCCGGCTCGTCGCGGCCAACCGGCAGGACCAGCTGGTCACCCGCTACGACACCTTCGACGACCTGCTGCGTTACTGCACCCTGTCCGCCGACCCGGTGGGGCACATGGTGCTCGGTGTCTTCGGCGTCAGCACCCCTGACCGGGTCGAGCTGTCGAACCGGGTCTGCACGGCGCTGCAGATCGTCGAGCATGTACAGGACGTGGCCGAGGACTATGCCGCCGGCCGGATCTACCTGCCCCGGGAGGACCTCGACAGCTTCGGGGTACGTGAGCGGGACCTCGCGCACCCCAGCGCCGGCCCGGCGGTACGGGAGCTGATCGCCTTCCAGGTGCTGCGCGCCCGCCGGATCCTCGACGAGGGCACACCGCTGGTGGGCCTCGTCGAGGGCCGGCTGCGGCTGGTCCTGGCCGGGTTCGTCGGCGGTGGCCGCGCGGCGCTGGACGCGGTCGAGCGGGCCGGGTGCGACGTCCTCGGCGGCGCCCCGACCGCGCCGAAGCCGCGGATCGCCCGCTACGCCCTGACGGTGGCGCTGGCCTCGCTCACCCCGTCCGCCAGGCGGGCGGCCCGCTCGGCGCGTGTCGCGCTGCCGCCGCTGGTCACCGGCGGCGGGATCATCAACAGGCCCGCCGCGGGTGGAGGTGGCGAATGATCTACGACGGTCGTTTCCGGTCGCCGACGGTAGAGGAAGCGTACGCGTCCTGTGAGGCGTTGACCCGCGAGGCCGCGCGCAACTTCGCCTACGGCATCCGGCTGCTGCCGGTCGACAAACGGGCGGCGCTGTCCGCGGTGTACGCCTTCGCCCGCCGGCTCGACGACATCGGCGATGGCGACCTGCCCCTCGAGGAGAAGGCCACCCGCCTGGCCGTGGCCCGGGCGGACATCACAGGGCTCGGCGCGGCCGGCTCCGACCCGGTTCTGATAGCTCTGGATGACGCCTGCCGGCGGTTCCCCATCCCGCTGGACGCCTTCTGCGAACTGATCGACGGTGTCGAGATGGATCTGCGTGGGGTCACCTACGAGTCCTTCGACGACCTTGTCGAGTACTGCCGACGGGTGGCCGGCACGATCGGGCGCCTGTCACTGGGGATCTTCGGCACGCAGGCGGCGCGCGCGGACGCGGGAGCCGCCACGGTCGCCGACGAGCTCGGGATCGCCCTGCAACAGACCAACATTCTCCGAGACGTCCGGGAGGACCTGATTACCGGCCGGATCTATCTGCCCCGGGCCGAACTGGAAAAGGCCGGGATCACCCTTGCCCTCGGCCCGGACGGCCGGCTCGGCGGTCCCGAGGACGCACTCGTCGATTACCTCCGGGAGTGCGCGCAGCGGGCCGACGAATGGTACGGGCGCGGTCTGAAACTGCTGACCATGCTCGACCGGCGCAGCGCCGCCTGCTGCGGGGCGATGGCCGGGATCTACCTGCGGCTCAACCGCCGGATCAGGACCGACCCCACCCCCGTCCTGCAGCAACGGCTGTCGCTGCCGGGCTGGGAGAAGGCGGTGGTGGCCGCGCGCAGCCTGGCCGGGCGCCCGGAGGTGTCGGCCGCATGAGCGTGGGCACCGGGACGCCGTCGGACGCGGCACCGTCACAGCGGACGCGGGCTGTCACGGCATCACCCGCCGCGGCACAGCCTGCCGTGACGCTTGCCGTCGGGCCGCCGCCGGCGCCGGGCGGCCACCGGATGGTCGTCGTCGGTGGCGGGCTCGCCGGCCTGTCGGCCGCGCTGACCGCCGCGGACATCGGCGCGGACGTGACCGTGCTGGAGGCGCGGCCGCGGCTGGGCGGCGCCACCGCCTCGTTCGCCAGGGACGGGCTGTGGGTCGACACCGGCCAGCACGTCTTCATGCGCTGCTGCACCGCCTACCGTGGGTTCCTCCGCCGGCTCGGCGTCGAGCACCTGACCACCCTCCAGCCGCGGCTGGACGTCCCGGTGCTGCTCGCCGGCTCCGGTACGAACGCCCGGCTGCGGCGTACCCGCATCCCCTGGCCGGCGCCGCTGCACCTGACCCCGGCGCTGCTGGGATACCGCGCGTTCCCGCTCGGCCAGCGGCTGCGGGCCGCGCTCGCCGCCTACCGGCTGGGCCGGCTCGACCCGAGCCGGCCCGAGGTGGACGGTGTCTCGTTCGGCAGCTGGCTGGCCCGCCGGGGCCAGTCACCGGCCACGATCGAGGCGCTGTGGGAGCTGCTGACCGTCGCCACCCTCAACGCCCCCGCGGACGCGGCCTCCCTCGGGCTCGCCGCCAAGGTCGTGCGCACCGGCCTGCTGGAGCGGGCCGACGCCGGGGACATCGGCTGGGCGGAGGTGCCCCTCCAGCGGCTGCACGGGGAGGCGGCGGCCTCGGAGCTCGCCGACGTCGGCGCGGACGTGCGGACCGGCGTGAAGGTCCGTACGATCGACCGGACAGCCACCGGGTGGCGGGTGGTCACCGACAGCGGCACGCTCGACGCCGACTCGGTGGTGCTCGCCGTGCCACCGCCGGCGGCGGCCGCCCTGCTGCCCGAGGGCGCGGTGGCGGATCCGGAACGGTTCGTCGACCTCGGCTCGTCACCGATCGTCAACGTCCATATGATCTACGACCGGCCGGTGCTGGCGGGGCCCTTCCTGGCCGTGGTGGGCTCCCCCGTCCAGTGGGTCTTCGACCGGACGGCCTCCAGCGGGATCGCCGAGTCGGTGGCCGATCACCCCGAGCGCGCGGGCGCGCAGTACCTGGCGATCTCCCTGTCGGCCGCGGACGACTGGATCGACCGGCCCGCCGGTGAGATCCGTGACATCTTCGTCGAGGAGATGCGTCGGCTACTGCCCGCCGCGCGGGACGCCGAGGCGGTCGAGGTGTTCGTCACCCGGGAACGCACCGCGACGTTCCGGCAGGCCCCCGGTACCCGGGCGCTGCGCCCCGGCCCGGCCACCGGACTGCCCGGCCTCGCGCTGGCCGGCGCGTGGACCGATACGGACTGGCCCGCGACCATGGAGGGCGCGGTGCGCAGCGGGCTGGCCGCGGCGAAGGTGGCGCTCGGCGGCTGGCGCCCCAGGCCACCGTCACCCGGCCCGGCCCGCCGGTTGCTGCCCGTGGTCGTGACATCCGGTGGTGCTCCTGCACAGCTGGGAGGATGCGGGTCGTCGCCGGTCAGCCCGTGTAAAACATCACAATCGTCCCGGACGCCGGAGACCAAGGTCCCTGGCGAGAGACCGTCGTCTTCTAGCCCACCGGGATCATCGGCTCCCAGGCCGACGGGCGCACCGAGCGCCCCGCCGCTGCCGGCGGCATCCCCACAGCCGAGTCCACCGTCGACCCCACCGACTCCGCCCAGTTCGCCCGCTTCGCCGGCTCCGCCCGCCTCGCCGGTGCCGCCCAGCTCGTCGGCACCGCCGGCCCTGCCCAGCGAGCAGGCTCTGCCCACCGAGCAGGCTCTGCCCACCGAGCAGGCTCTGCCCACCGAGCAGGCTCCGCTACCCACGCCGACGTCGGCGCCGACATCCGCGGCGGCCTCGACCGCGGCTCCAGGCGCGACTCCGAACGCGACATCGATATCGACAGCGTCACCGACAGGGGGATTCCCGGCATGACCACGTTGGTTCCCGAAGCGATCGAGCGGGGCCGGACTCTGGCAGTGCCGGCGCTACGCGCCGCTGTCGACCGGCTCCATCCCCGGCTGCGCCGGGTGGTCGCCTACCACCGCGGCTGGACCGACGCGGAGGGCACGCCGCTGCCGGGCGGCGGCGGAAAGCTGGTACGCCCGGCACTGGCACTGCTGTCCGCGGAGGCGGCCGGCGCCGCGGCCGAGACCGGGCTGCCCGGCGCGGTCGCGGTCGAACTCGTCCACGACTTCTCCCTGCTGCACGACGACCTCATGGACGGCGACACCGAGCGCCGCCACCGGCCCACCGCCTGGACCGTCTTCGGCGCGGACGGCGCGATCCTCGCCGGTGACGCCCTGCTGGGGCTGGCGACCCAGGTGCTGCTGGAGGTCGAGGGGGAGCCGGGCCGCCGCGCTGCGATCATGCTCGGCGCGGGTGTCCAGGACCTTGTCCGCGGCCAGGCCGAGGACCTGTACTTCGAGACCCGCAACGACGTCACCGTCGCCGACACCCTGACGATGGAGGACGGCAAGACCGGCGCGCTGCTGTCCTGCTCGGCCGCGATCGGCGCGGTGCTCGCGGGCGGGCGGGCGGAGCTCGTCGACGGCCTCGCCGAGTTCGGCTCCCGGCTGGGGACGGCCTTCCAGCTCGTGGACGACCTGCTCGGCATCTGGGGCGACCCGGCGGTGACCGGCAAGCCCGTGCTGTCGGACCTGCGCTCGCGCAAGAAGTCCGTCCCGGTCGTGGTGGCGCTGGAGGCCGGTGGCACCGACGCCGACGAGCTGCGTGCCTTCCTGGAGTCCTCGGGGGAGGCGTCCGAAAGCGAGCTGCACCACATCGCGGGGCTGGTGGAACGCGCCGGCGGGCGGGAGTGGACCACGGCCGAGGCCGACCGCCAGCTGGACGCGTGCGCCAAGCTGCTCGCGTCGCTGTCCCTGCCGCCGCTGGTGGAGACGGAACTGTTTGCCCTGGCCCGCTTCGTCACCGAGCGGGACCGGTGACGAAGCCGTGACACCGCTGTTCGTACCGCACCTGGATCCACATGTGGACGGGAGCTGCCGATGAGTTCGACCACCGACTACGAAGTCTCCCGCGAAACCTTTTCCGACACGGTGGCGGCAGCCGCCGTCCGGGCCCGTGACCACCTGCTGGGGCTGCAGTCCGACCAGGGCTGGTGGAAGGGCGAGCTTGAGACCAACGTCACCATGGATGCCGAGGACCTCATGCTCCGGCGGTTCCTCGGCATCCTCACCCCGCAGGAGGCCGAGGAGACCGCCCGCTGGATCCGCTCGCAGCAGAGCGCGAGCGGCACCTGGGCGACCTTCTACGGTGGCCCGCCCGACCTGAACACCACCTTCGAGGCGTACGTGGCGCTGCGCCTGGCCGGCGACAGCCCGGACGCGCCGCACATGCAGGCCGCGGCCGAGTTCGTCCGGGCGAACGGCGGCATCGCCCGCACCCGGGTCTTCACCCGGATCTGGATGGCGCTGTTCGGCGAATGGTCCTGGGACGACCTGCCGGTGATGCCGCCCGAGCTGGTGCTGCTGCCGTCGTGGTTCCCGCTCAACCCGTACGACTTCGCCTGCTGGGCCCGGCAGTCGGTCGTGCCGCTGACGATCGTCGGGACGTTGCGGCCGAAACGCTCCCTCGGCTTCAGGATCGACGAGCTCAGGGTCGGCCTTCCCCCGAAGCCGCTGGCGCCGCTGCGGTCCTGGCCGGGTGCGTTCGAGCGCCTGGACCGGCTGCTGCACCGCTACGAGCGCCGCCCGCTGAAGCTGATCCGCCGGCATGCGATGCGCCGGGCCGCCGAATGGATAGTCGCCCGCCAGGAGGCCGACGGCTGCTGGGGCGGTATCCAGCCGCCCTGGGTGTATTCGATCATGGCGTTGACCCTGCTGGGCTACCCCATGAATCATCCGGTGATCGTGGCCGGCCTGCGGGGGCTGGAGCGCTTCACCATCCGCGAGCGGACGCCTGCCGGGATGGTCCGCCGGCTGGAGGCCTGCCAGTCCCCGGTGTGGGACACCGCGCTCGCCGTCGTCGCCCTGCGTGACGCCGGTCTGGCCGCCGACCACCCGGCCATGGTGCGCGCCGCCCGGTGGCTCGCGGACGAGGAGGTCACCGTGGCCGGTGACTGGGCGGTGAAACGCCCGGCGCTGGCGCCCGGCGGGTGGGCCTTCGAGTTCGACAACGACCTGTACCCGGACGTCGACGACACCGCCGAGGTGGTGCTCGCCATCCAGCGCATCCTCGACCCGGGGCATGGGCGGGACGCGGCCGGCCCGCCGCACGCTCCGAGCGGGTTCGAGGCGGCCGAGCCCGAGCTCGCGGACCGGCTGCGGGCCGCGGGGCGCCGCGGGGTCGACTGGACCATCGGGATGCGCTCCGCGGGTGGGGCGTGGGGGGCCTTCGACGCGGACAACACCCGGACGCTCCCCACGAAGCTGCCCTTCTGCGACTTCGGTGAGGTGATCGACCCGCCGTCCGCCGACGTCACCGCGCATATCGTGGAGATGCTCGCCGAGGTCGGCCAGGCCGACAGCCCGGTCACCGAACGTGCGGTCCAGTGGCTGCTGGACAACCAGGAGCCGGGCGGGTCGTGGTTCGGCCGTTGGGGGGTCAACCACATCTACGGCACCGGCGCGGTCGTCCCGGCCCTGATCGTCGCCGGCGTCCCGGCCGACCATCCGTCGGTCGTCCGGGCGGTCCGCTGGCTGGTCGAGCACCAGAGACCCGACGGCGCGTGGGGCGAGGACCTGCGCTCCTACACCGACGACGCGTGGATCGGCCAGGGCGAGGCGACCGCGTCGCAGACGGCGTGGGCGCTGCTGGCGCTGCTCGCCGCCGACCCGGCGTCCCCGGCCGTCGAGCGCGGGGTGCGCTGGCTGGTCGACACGCAGCGTCCGGACGGGACATGGGACGAGCCGTACTACACCGGCACCGGCTTCCCCGGTGACTTTTCGATCAACTACCATCTGTATCGGCTGGTCTTCCCACTGACCGCGCTCGGCCGGTACCTGAGTGGCAGGTCCGCGTCATGACCTTCTCGGCACCGGAGACATCCAGGACGCCGGTTCCCGCCGAAGCCCCCACGGCGCCGACGCGGGCATCCGCGGGACCGGCCACACCGGTACCGGCACCCACGGCGCCGGCGGTACCAGCACCGTCCGGGCCGGCGGTACCAGCACCGTCCGGGCCGGCACATGTGCCCGCGCCAGCCTCACCGGCACACCCGCCGGCAGCCGTACCGACGGCGGCGTCAGGTCCGCCGGCGGCACCGGCCGCGCCTTCCGTACGGAAATCGCTGCCTTTGGTAGTGACACCGTCGGTGGCGACGTCGTCGGTGGTGGCGGCAGACATGCCGGCGCAGGCCCCGGCGGTACCGGCATCCGGAGGCCTCCCGGCCGGGCGGGCCGGGGCCGGGACGCTCGGTGCGCCCGCGCCGGGCCGTCCGTCCCTCCCGCGGCG
>NZ_CAKKTM010000115.1 GCF_920888515.1 Protofrankia sp. CiP1_Cm_nod1
GTGCGCCCGCGCCGGGCCGTCCGTCCCTCCCGCGGCGACGCCCGCGCCTGGTGGTGGCCGCGCCGCTGCGGCTGGAGGCGTGGGCCGCCGCCCGCTCGGGCCTGCCCGCGGGCACGATCCTCGTCCGCACGGGCATGGGGCCGGAGCACGCCAGCCGCTCCACCCGCATCATCCGGGAGGCGCAGGCCGACGCGGTCGCCCTGGTCGGCCTCGGCGGCGGCCTCGGCCCGGGGGTGAAGCCCGGGGACGTGGTGGTGGCCGACGAGGTCCGTACCGCCGACGGTTCGGTCAGCGCCCGCTGCCTGTCCGCGCCCCTGCTCGCCGGCGAGCTGCGGCGGGCCGGGCTGACCGTGCATGTCGGCCCGGTGGTGTCGGTGCCACGGCTCGCGGTCGGCACCGCGCGCACCGAGCTCGCGGCCACCGGCGCGATCGCCGTGGACATGGAGTCGGCCCAGGTCGCCCCGGGCGCGAACGGGGTGCCGCTGGCCATCATCCGCGTCGTCGTCGACACCGCCGAGCAGCCGCTGGGACGCCTCGACCTGGCCCGCCGGGGGATCGCCGGGCTGCGGACGATGATGACCTTCGGGCCGGTGCTCGAACGGTGGGCGGCGGCCGTCGGGCCGCGGCAGGTGCTGCTCGCCGAGCCCCGGGCGTTCTGCGCCGGGGTCGAACGGGCGATCGAGGTGGTCGAGCGTGCCCTGGAGCTGCACGGCGCGCCCGTCTACGTCCGCAAGCAGATCGTCCACAACAGCCACGTGGTCGCCGATCTCGCCAGCCGCGGCGCCGTCTTCGTCGAGGAGCTCGACGAGGTGCCGCCCGGGGCGACTGTGGTCTTCTCCGCGCACGGGGTCGCCCCGGCCGTGTGGGACCAGGCCGGTGACCGCAGCCTGTCGGTGATCGACGCGACCTGTCCGCTCGTGGAGAAGGTGCACGCCGAGGCCCGCCGGTTCACCGCGCGGGGGGACACCGTCCTGCTCATCGGCCATGCCGGGCACGAGGAGGTGGACGGGACCCTCGGGGAGGCACCAGGGAAGATCAAGCTGGTGGAGTCGCCCGCCGACGTCGCCCACCTGGAGGTCGACGACCCGCAGCGGGTGACCTACCTGATGCAGACGACGCTCGCCGTGGACGAGGCGGAGGAGGTGGTCGACGCGCTGCGCGGCCGCTTCCCGGCCGTGGTCGGCCCCGGGTCCGCGGACATCTGCTACGCGACGTCGAACCGGCAGAACGCGATCCGGCGGGTGGCTGACGAGGCCGACGTGGTGCTTGTCGTCGGGTCGCAGAACAGTGCCAACTCGCGCCGGCTCGTCGACGTTACTGAGCGTGAGGGCGTGCCCGCCTATCTTGTCGGGGACGTCGGTGAGGTGGAGATGAGCTGGCTGGCCGGCGCGGACACCGTCGGCATCTCCGCGGGCGCCTCCGCGCCTCCCACCCTGGTCGACGAACTGACCCAGGCGCTGTCGGGCCTGGGCCACACCACTGTCGGCGTGCGTTCGGTGGGGGCCGAGACGATTTCCTTCCACCTCCCCAAGGAGCTGCGCCGCTCGGTCCGGTGAGCACGGCCGGCCCGCCGGCCGTGCTCACCGCGCTGGTCCCGCCGCCGATTCTTGTGGTGTATCGATTCCCCGGCCGGAACCGGCCGGGGAATCGGCGGTTCCTCGGTCCGCCGAAGCCAGGACAGCGCACATGAAAACAGTTGACTGAAGAATAGTTGACGTAGTTGAAGCGGCATGTCCGGCTACTGGGAGTCACATTTTCTGTCTTTGGCGCAGCCTTGTGGGTATGCGGTGAAAAACACAGGATGTGACTTCTGCTACGGTCCACCGAATGCGCCAGATGTCGACCAGCGAGGTTCTCACGGACCCGTCGTCGCCGTGCCGCGACCCTGGTTCTCTCGGCTCCCTGGACTCCCTGGACTCCCTGGACTCCCCTGGCCCCCGCGGGTCCTCCGAAGGCTTCTCCTCCAAGAGCTTCGAGGCTCTGGCGGACGCCGCAACGGCCAGCCGTGCTCCGGGCGCCCGCGGCCCGCTGCGACGGCCGCCGGGCGGACGGCGTGGCCCGGGCCGACAGCCGGGCC
>NZ_CAKKTM010000116.1 GCF_920888515.1 Protofrankia sp. CiP1_Cm_nod1
CTGCCGGCCCGCGCGCTGCCGGCCCGCGCGCTGGTGGCCGGCGGCTGCCTGCTGGCGCTGGCGGCGCTGACCGTGCCCGCCGTCCCCGGCAAGGCCGGGGTCCAGCGGTACGTGAACATGGTGGACGAGCGCGTGCTCGGCCTCATCC
The DNA here is from genome assembly GCF_920888515.1 of Protofrankia sp. CiP1_Cm_nod1. Lineage (GTDB taxonomy): Bacteria > Actinomycetota > Actinomycetes > Frankiales > Frankiaceae > Protofrankia. The sequence continues at coordinate 149 of NZ_CAKKTM010000116.1, forward strand.
CCGACGATCTCGGCGGGCCCGCGGTCGTGATCGTCACCCCGCCGCTCCCGAGCCGGTACGCCCAGGTGCCCTACCACTTCCTGCGCAACAGCCCGGACCTGTCGGACGAGGTGCTGTACGCCGCGGACATCGGCCCGGCCGTCGTGGGGCTCGCCGCGCGGATGCCGGAACGTCGGCTCTACCGGCTGCGCCCGGACGAACTGCCAGCCCTGGCCGGGCTGCCGGCGGCGGCCGGGCCCGGCCGCCCACGGGGCTCGTTCGTCGAACTGCGCACGGTCACCGGTAGGGCGATCGACGCCCGGGTGTCGGTGACCGTCCCCGCCGGCCATCCCTACGCGCAGCTCTACCTGCGCCTGGGCAACCGGACGCAGACCTACCCGCTCGCCACCGGCACGGACGCCTCCGGCACGACACGCACGGTGACCTGGACGCTGGACGGACGCTCCGACGCCAGCCTGGGCGGGCTGCCGCGCCCCGGGACAGGTGGGCGCACGCCCGGGACGGCGGGCCGGCCCGCCGCCGGCACGGACCCTGCCACGTTGGCCCCCGCCGAGGTGGCCGCCGCCGAGGTGGGTCCCGCCGCGGAGCTGGTCGTGGGGCTGGTCGCGGGCGGCACGCCCGACCTGGCGCGGCCCTGGCGGTGGGAGGAACGCGTCCCACTGCAACGACGGTCCGACGGTTCCCTGGTCCTGCTGGCCCCGGGCGCGGGTTTCCGGCAGACACCGGAACTCCCCGCGGACGCCTGGGAGCAGGTCACCCTGACCGGCACCCTCGACGTCACCCTTGAACCGGCCCCTGAACCGGCCCCGGCGGGCCGATGAGAGGGGGCGGGCCGGCACCCGGCGATCCCGCGCAAGGGCGTCCTGGAGCGCCGGTCAGGTAACCATACGTATCCCCCCTGAACGATGGCGCGCTTCGATGGACGTCGGCCACCGGAGAAGATCGGCGTAATTTTGTCGTTGTGTACGCTTTTGCGGCCAAAAAGCGTACACAACGACAAACTCTCCTGGATCATGGCCTGTGCGGGTGGTCGTGGATGGGATCCGCGCTACCTGAGCGGCGCTCCAGGATTCGCGAGCGGAAGGCTGGCGTGGCTGTCGCCCCGGTCGCCCCCGTTTTTCGGTGTCACGGCTCCACCCGTGGTAGCCGGTGTCAGGAGGACGGTCGGAAAAGAATGGTGTTGACGTATCGGTGGACGCTGCCGGTCAGTACCGCCCGGAGGTAGCCGTGGTGGGCCAGCGGTGCCATTTCCCGCTGGTGGCCGACCAGATCGAAGTCGTCCAGTGGGCGCATTCTCCCGTGGTCGAGGAACCAGCCCTGGTAGTGCCAGCTCCGCAGCAGTTCCAGGGTCGCGGCCGCCGGGCTGCGGCTGTCCTCGATCTCGACTACGAGATTCGGGCGCCAGCGCCGGATAATTCCCTCCGCGCCGCGTAGCGCGGCGAGTTCGTGCCCTTCCACATCAATCTTCACGAGTCCGACGTCGGCGATGTCGAGGCTGTCGAGACGGACCGTCTCGACCTTCACGGTGTGCTCCGCGCGCCCGGTGTGCCCAGCGCGCCCGGTGTGCCCGGTGTGCTCACGGCCCTGGGGGAGCAGGCAGGCGCGCCCCTCGGTGCCCCGGCCGCCCGGTGGCAGCCACAGCTCGGCGAAACCCTCCGTGTCGGACGCGGCCTTCGGCACCACCGTGACGTTCGGCCGGCAGGTGCGGGCGACGAAGGCGGCCAGTTCGGGGTTGGGCTCGACCGTCACGACATGGCGGGCGTGCCGCGACATCCAGTGGCTCCACGGGCCGTACCAGGCGCCGACGTCCAGAGCGGTCTGTCGCGGTGTGACAAACGTATCCACCCGGCGCAGTATCGGCTCGAAGCGGCGGTGGGCCACGGCGACCGCGGCCGCGAACACCCGGTCGGGGACCAGCTCGGCGAGCACGTTCACGACAGCCAAGAACGGTTCCTTCCCCAGGTGGTGGACGCTGTTTTGACCGCCTTTTCGGACGCGCTGCCCCGGACCCGCTGAAATCGTCCGGAGAAATCGGATCCAACATGTTCTGGACGGTCTGTCACGCCGCTGGCGGAGGATGCCGGAGTGAATGCGGCACGACGTGAACGCAGTATGCCCGAACCCGGCCCGGGAAGGGGTTAACAGGGCAGGGAGGGCCGCGAGCCGGGCTGACGGCCCGGAACGGCAGCCGGGCGTCCGGAATATTTGTGATCATTATTCTCTCGTGCCCGGTTCCGGGATCGCCGAAGCATTTCCCGGGTACGGATCGCCCGATCCGGGTGTACCGACGGCCGGATTTCCGGCGGCTGTGGAGGAGCCCGGCCGCGGAGCCTGCCCACGGAAACCGTGCGCGGAACCGGCCTTTCGAACCGCGCCGACGGCGTTACGGGCCGGCCGGCTTTCGCGTGGGCGGCCGCGGGTGGGTACCGGTCTCCCGCCGGTGGCTGGTGGCCGGCTGGTGTCCGGAGGTGTCCGGCTGGTGTCCGGAGGTGGCCGGCGGCCTGGTCAGATCAGGCGGGGCCACTCCTGGTACAGCTCCCGGAGCACGGACAGGTCGAACAGGTGCCCGGCGGCCGACGCCGCCGGACCGGTGGACAGCAGCCGGATGTTGGCCTCGATCAGGGCGTCGGTCATGGTGAACAGGCCGTCCCGGCGGGTCTGCGC
>NZ_CAKKTM010000117.1 GCF_920888515.1 Protofrankia sp. CiP1_Cm_nod1
GCACCGGCGAGCAACAGGCCTCGGCGGGAGGGCTGGCGGCCCGCCGAGCGCCTGGCCCGGCCGGGCCGCGGACGGGGCAGTGGCGGGTTCGGCCCGGTCCAGATGGGCTGTTCGATGGTGGCCGGGTCGCTGTAGGACGGTTCCCGCTGGGACGGTTCCCGCTGGGACGGCTCCCGCTGGGACGGCTCGGCATGTGCCCGCCGTGGCGCCGCCTCCCGCCACGGGGTGGGCTGCGCCGCGTCGGTGGCCGGCAGTTCGATGCCGATCGTGTCGAGCTCGTGGACGGTGTGCTCGTAGTCACCGGGATACGGCCGGTCGATCGGCGCGCAGGACATGGTCGGGGCCTCGTAGAAGGCTCGCGCGGCCGGCCAGGCGTTGGTCGTCGGCGCGACGCTCGTGGCCGGCCAGTCGTTCGGGACCAGCAGCGGGCCCGGCCGTGCGGCGCGCAGCAGAGCCTGTAGCTGCCGGCGGATCCGCTCCGCCGGCGGGCGGGCGGACGGTTCCTTGGCCAGGATCGGGCTGAGCACCGAGTAGGCCCGGGTGGCCCGCGTCGGTACGGTCGGGGCCTCGTAGACCACGGCGTGCATGGTGGCGAAGGTGGTGTCCCGCCCGAACGGGGAGATGCCCTCCGCGGCGTGCAGCAGGGTCGTCGCCAACGAGAACAGGTCGCTGGCGGGCCCGCCGTCCTCACCGCGGATGCGTTCGGGAGCCATGTAGGCGGGGGTGCCGACCAGGCCGCCGGCGGCGGTGATCCGATGATCGGTCTCGTAGACGGCGATCCCGAAATCCGTGAGCCGCACGGTCCCGTCAGCGGTGATCAGAACGTTCGACGGCTTGACGTCCCGGTGCAGAACGCCTTTGCGGTGACCGTGCGCCAGCGCGTCCAGCAGGGCGATGCCTATCCGGGCCACTTCCCGCTCGTCCAGCGCGCCGTCGCGTGTGATCATTGTTGCCAGTGAACATCCGGATACCAGGTCCATGACGATCCACCGCGTGTCGTTGTCCTCGACCAGGTCGTGAACGGTGACCACATGCGGATGGACGCCGAGCCGGGCGGCATTACGCGCTTCGCGGCGGGCACGCTCGATCAGCATCTCGCGGTCACGGGCCGGGAGATGGTCAGGAATACGGATCTCTTTCAGCGCGCGTTCAACATTGCTGTCGGTGTCGAACGCGCGCCAGACCGTCCCCATCCCGCCCGAGCCGAGCCGCTCGACGAGCTGGAACCGCTCGCCGACCAGGTGCGTGACCAAGTGCCCGCCTGGTGTCATACGCCCGCCTTCGCGCTCGCCGCGCAACACGTGCTCAACCCCATGTGGCCTCCGTGCCGATGTCCTGTTGCTTTCCGCTGATATTAGGCGTCGGGACCGCTGCCCTTTGGCTGACGGCTTCGCCGGCCCGCCGGTGGGGCCCACGCAACTTCCGCCGGGTTCCACCAGGAATTATGATGGGCCGGCGACGCGGGCCATCCGTCACCGATTTGGGGAAGTACGGGTTCCATGGCGATGGTATGCGTTCCATCCCGGGGAATTCTGTGACTGAGATAACCTCTCGTCCGGCGTTCGGGTGGCTGCCCGGCCGGGATCCGGCGGGCATGCGGCCCGCTCGGCAGGCGGGCCGGGGCTGGTCCCGGCCGTGCGGCCCGTCGGCTAAACCGCCGTCCTGGTCAAATCGTTGTCCTAATAAACCGAAAAGGAGTGGGACGTGTTGCGGACGCAACTGATCCACTTCTGATGGTTTCCGAAGTTGATGGTTTCCGGGGCTGTCATGTTCCGTGGGTGACCATACTCACGCCGTCGTGTCCGGTGGTGTCCGTGTTCTCCGGAGTGTCCATGTTCACAGTGCCACGTTGTTCACAGCGCCACGTTGTTCACGGGGCAGCGTTGTTCACGGGGCGGCGTTGTTCACAGGGGCGTATGCGCGATGCCGCGTTCGTGGTGACCGTGCTCACATTTCGCGCAGGTGGCCATGCTCACGTCCGGGTGCTCACGTCCGGATGCTCATATCCGGGTGCGCGGCGGGTCCCGGGACCCGCCGCGTCGCGGCCGCGGGACCGTGCCGATGAGGCCTTCGGGCCCTCCGGGCATGGTCGCCGCCGCCGGTGGCCAGCGCCGGCCGGCGGGCTGTCAGGTCCGCCGCGGGAGTGCCCTCCGGCCCGGCCGGGCGCGCCCCGAGTGTTGTCGGACGCGTGACAGGTGATCTGTCCGGTTGCCGACGTGGCCGCATGACAATCCCGCTGACCTGTGGCGACGGATGCCGTTGCCACAGGGGCCACCCGGCCCGCCCCGGGCGGACAGTGGCCGATCCGACGTCCACGACGGACATACAAGCTGTACGTACACCCTGTATGTTCTTGTGGTGGAGCGGCCGTACGGCCGTACGACGTCGACGCCGAAGGACGGTATTGCCGTGGCGGTGGAGTGGCGCTACTCGTTGCGGATCGGGATGTACCTGGCCAAGCAGAAAGTGCTGCGGCGCAAGCACTTCCCGCTTGTTCTCGAACTTGAGCCCCTGTTCGCGTGCAATCTGTCGTGCACCGGTTGCGGAAAGATCCAGCACCCGGCCTCCGTGCTCAAGCAGCGGATGAGCGTCGAGGACGCCATGGCCGCCGTGGAGGAGTGCGGCGCGCCGGTGGTCGCGATCGCCGGCGGTGAGCCGCTGATGCACCCGCAGCTCGACGAGATCGTTCGTCAGCTCATTGCCCGCAAGAAGTTTGTCCTGCTGTGCACCAACGGGCTGTTGCTCCGTAAGAAGATGGCGAAGTTCACACCGTCGCCGTATTTCACCTTCATCGTCCACATCGACGGGCTGCGGGAGCGGCACGACGCGGTGGTGGAGAAGAACGGTACCTTCGACGAGGCGATCGCCGCGATCGCGGAGGCCAAGGCCGCGGGCTTCCGGGTGGGCACCAACTCCACCTTCTTCAACAACGACAGCCCGCAGGACGTCATCGACGTGCTGGCCTACCTCAACGACGAGGTGAAGGTCGACCAGATCCAGCTCTCGCCCGCCTACGCCTACGAGAAGGCACCCGACCAGGAGCACTTCCTCGGGGTCACGCAGACCCGCGAGCTGTTCTCCAAGGTCTTCGCCGACGGCCGGCGTGCCAAGTGGCGGCTGAACCACTCGCCGGTGTTCCTGGACTTCCTGGAGGGCAAGCGCGATCTCTCCTGCACCGCGTGGGGCATCCCGAGCTACTCGCTCTTCGGCTGGCAGAAGCCCTGCTACCTGATGAGCGACGGCTACGTCTCCTCCTACAAGGAGCTGGTCGAGACCACCGACTGGGACGCCTACGGCCGGGGCAAGGACCCGCGCTGCGCGAACTGCATGGCGCACTGCGGCTACGAGACCTCCGCGGTGCTCGCCACCACGTCCTCGCTGAAGGAGTCCCTGCGCGCCATGCGCAGCGTCTGAGACCGGCAGCGGTGTCCGGCCGGTGTGGTCGGTAGTCGTCCACCGATGGGTGGTCGCCCATCGGTGGACGACTACCCATCGGCGAACAACCGTTGCCCTGAATGTAGTTTTTTATATCCGGACATGTTTTTCAGGCAGGGGCCGGCCGCGTCGATCGTGGCCGGCCCCTGCCGTGCGTGGGTCATTCGGCGGCCGGTGCGAGAACGGCGGTGCGTGGCCCCTGAAGATGGCCCGCGGCTCGTGGGGACGGCCTACGAAACGGCGTCCTTCGCCACCAGGCCGTTCTTCGCCTCCAGACCGACCAGCAGGCGGTCCAGCACCTCGCCCGCCTCCTGGCGCGCCTGGCGCGCCCGCGCCGGGTCACCGGCCCGGCCGATCAACAGGCTTGCCTCGGACAGGACGGCCGCCAGCACCCGGGTGAGAGGCATGACGGGCAGCGGGTCGATCCGCCCCTCCTCGATGGCCCGGGCCAGCCATTCGGCGAGCAGCCGGTAGCCGTAACGCTCGACCAGGACGTCCCACGCGTCATGCCCGAGCACGGCCGGGCCGTCGACCAGAACGATGCGCTGGAAGTCGCTGTCGGTGCAGATGTCCAGGAAGGACTGGAACCCGGCGCGTAGCTGTTCCCAGGCGTCCGTGTCCGACTCGTCCGTGGCCCGCCTGAGTTCGGTGGTCACGAGCTGTTCGGCGACCTCGAGCGCGACCTGCTCCATGACAGCGCCGAAAAGGTCCGCTTTGTCGCGAAAATGATGATAAAGAGCACCGCGGGTCACCTGCGCATCGGCCACGATCTCCTCGGTGCCGGTGGCGGCGTAGCCCTGGGTGCCGAACCGCAGCCGGGCGGCGGCCAGGAGAGCCTGGCGGGTGGCGGCTGGATGCTCGCTCCCGCTGGCTCTGGTCATTCGTCGATTATGTTGCACTCAGTCCTCTAATGAGTGAGTCAAGCCGTAGGAATATTTGTCACTGCGTCGGAGCCTGTCAAATACTTTTAATAATATAACGCTATCCACCGGTCACGCCATCGCCAGGCTACGGCCGCTCTCCTTCGGGATGCGCCCACGCTCGCACATGTGCCGGATCCGCGCGACCGCTGCGCAATCACGGCCGCCCACATCGACCGGCATCCATCTGGCCGGCGTCCACCGGATGCGGCATCCATCGGGCCGACATCCATCGGATACGCTCTACTCTCGGCATCATGACGACAATCGAGCCGCCTGCAACGGCCTCGGCCTGGGGCGAGCCACGCAGCAAGACCGTCACCTGGCATGATCCACTGCCTACCGCCGCGGTGGGGCGGACGATGAGCGGCCTGGACTTTCTCCTGGCGATCCGGGACGGCCGGGTGCCGCCCCCGCCGATCACCGCTCACTTCGACTTCGGGATAGACGAGGTCACCGAAGGCGACGTCGTCTTCCGATGCCTTCCGGACGAGTCCGCCTACAATCCTCTCGGCACGGTTCACGGCGGCCTAGTCTGCACCCTGCTGGACACGGTCACCGGATGTTCCGTGCACACGACGCTGCCGGCCGGCTCCGGGTACACATCCATCGAAATCAAGGTCAACTATCTTCGCCCGGTACGGGTGGTCAGCGGTCGTCCCGCCGAACTGACCGCGCACGGCTGGGTCACTAAGCCCGGCCGCCGGGTCGCGTTCGCCGAGGGGGATGTCCGCGACGCCGCCGGCAAGGTGGTCGCGACCGCCAGCAGCACCTTTCTGGTCTTTCCGCTGGAGAGCGCCACCTCGGGCACGTAGCGCGGACCGTTCACGCGGTCTCGCCCGTTCGCGAAGGTACGGCTGTCCGCGCGGATACGGCTGTCGCCCCGGCCTCCAGGGAGCGCCGGAGAGTGACCGCGTCGGAGGCCAGCGCGCTGACGAGAACACCTGGCCCGGCCAGGGGGAGCGCGGCGAACGTCCCGCCGTCGGTGCTGATGTCGGCACCGACGGCGTCTCCGCCAGTGCCAGTGGAGCTGCCGATGTCGGCGGGACCGATGGTGCCGGTGGGGCCGATGGTGCCGGTCGTGCCGGCGGGCAGGCCCAGCCCGTCCGGCCCGGGCCCGGCGATCAGCAGCGCGCCGATCACGCGGGCGCCGCCGAGGACCGCCGGCCCGTGCAGGCCCGGAGCCGCCGTATCCAGGTGCAGGGCCTGCCGGAGCAGCGGCCGGATACTCGGACCACTCGGACCACTCGGACCACTCGGACCACTCGGACCACTCCGAACGCTCCGACCAGCGCCGTCGTTCTGCCGGATGTCGTTCGCTCCGGTGTTGTCAGCTGCCCCAGCCGTGTCACTGCCCGCGTGGTCGTCGGTGTTCGTGTCGGTATCACCCGCGTCGCCCCCGACGTCGTTCCTGACATTGCCTGCGACGTTGTCAGCGCTGCCCTCGTCCGCGGCGCTGTCCTCGACGTCGACCCGAAGGGTGGACGAGATCGAGCCAGGTGGCTCACCGAAACGCCCGAGGACGATCTCCTCCCGCCACAGCAGGCGGGCGTCAGCCGCGAGCCTGATCGTCGCCCGCATCCGGTGCCGGCATCCGTGGGCGGCCACGGTCGGTTCGGGCAGGTACTCCAGCGCGCCGCCCGGCCCGATATCGGCGTGGACGTCGAACAGCGACGGCTGCTCGCCGTGCCCGGGCAGCGCGACGGTCGCGGCCGTCGTGCGCAGCACCAGCCGGACACCCGCACCGACCGTGATATCCAGCCGCAGCTGGTCGCCGGCAAGCGGCCCGGCCGCGGCGTTCACCAGATGCACGGTGACGGTCGGCAGCCCGTCGCCGGGGCGCGTCCAACCCCCGGTACGCCGCAGGACCAGCGGCACCTGCGACCTCAGCTCGCTGACCCGTACCCCGCCAACTCGGATCCCGCCAACTCGGATCCCGCTGTCACGGATCCGGCCGTCGTGCGCCTCGCCGCCGGTCCGGTGGCCGTTGATCCCGATGTCGCGGGTACCCCCGGCCCGAACACCGTTGCCAGCGGCCCCGTTGCCACTGACTTCGTTGCCGCGAGCCTCGCGGGGGCCGATCTCGTTGCCATCCGTGATCGGTTCGATCCGGATGACCGCGTGCGCGCTGATCGACGTTCGATCGATGCGTGCCGGTGGCCGGCCTGAACCGACGCCGGTCATCCCGGCGGCCGTTTCCCTTCTGTCCGTCAACTCGTCCTCGATACTGTCCCCGACGTCGTCGCGAGCGGGCCGACCGGGCCCGGTGTGATCGGGTCCAGTGTGACCGGCTCCGGCCCGGCAAGGTGCGGCGGGGCGCGGGCCGATCGGGCGCGTGCTGATCGGGCGCGGTCCGGGCTGGTTCAGGACGGCCGGCCCGGGGCGGCGACCTGGGCGGCGGGGTGATCCGGAGACCGCGACCGGACGTGCCGCGAAGAACCCGCGAGCACCGCGAGGACCCAGTCGGCCACCTCGGCCGCTCCCGGTCGCGTTGTCAGTGAGGTGAACAGCACCGGACGGCCGTGGCGGACCCGTTCGGCGTCCCGGGCCATGACGCCGAGGTCCGCGCCGACGAGCGGCGCGAGATCGGTCTTGTTGATGACAAGAAGATCACTGTTGGTGACGCCCGGGCCGCCCTTGCGAGGCACCTTGTCGCCGCCGGCCACGTCGATGACGAATATCTGCCGGTCGACGAGGCCATAGCTGAAGGTCGCGGTCAGGTTGTCGCCGCCGCTTTCGACCAGGACCAGGTCGAGCGGGCCGAAGTCCGCCTCCAGGTCCTCGACGGCGTCCAGGTTCGCGGTGATGTCGTCCCGGATGGCGGTGTGCGGGCAGCATCCCGTCTCGACCGCGCGGATGCGCGCCGGGTCGAGCACGCCGGCCGCGCGCAGGAAGTCGGCGTCCTCGGTGGTGTAGATGTCGTTGGTCACGACCGCGAGCCGCAGGGTGCTGGCGAGGGCCCGGCACAACGCCGCGACCAGCGCGGTCTTGCCGCTGCCCACCGGCCCACCGACACCGATACGGACCGCCCGGCCGTCCGGGCGCGCATCTCCGAGTGCACGCGGCCCCACTGTCTGGGGCGTTGCTGTCTGGGGTGTTGGCGGTTGCGCCGCTTCAGGTGGATGTCCGGTGCCGGTACGCCGGGCCGGGCCGCCGCCCGTCGCGGGAAACATCTGAAGGTCGTGCTCGCGATGCATCCCTACACCTTCCCGAACTTCTCCCGGCCCCGCACACGGGCGCGTGGCCTGATGACCGCCGGACGGGGACGTGCCTGCCCGGAGAGCATCCGCACCCCGGCATGCGCGACCTGGCGTCCGGGGGTTTCATACCTCCGGCCGGGTACGCGCACCCGCGCCTGAACACATGACCTGAACACATGACCTGACGACTGCCCCACCGGCCAGAACCTCTCCCCCGCACGGGCCAACCATTTTTGATCACAGGTTCCCCGTATGCGTCACAACGGTTCTACATTACGTTGAGCAATAGTTTATGCTCATACGGTGCATCGCAGTTGCGCTCTTCGCGGGCGTATAGCTGCTTGCGGCGGCACGGCCGTTCGCGAAGACGCCGCCGGCGGCGGCACACCCACTGGCGGGGGCGTGGCTGTTCGCGGGGGCGTGGCTGTTCGCGGGGGCGTGGCTGTTCGCAGGGGCGTGGCTGTTCGCAGGGGCGTGGCCCGGCCTGATCTCATCTGCCCGGGTGGTTCCGGTCCCGCCGTCGGTGGGCCGCTCCGGTGAACCGGCCCACCGACTGGGCCGTGCTGGACCTGGATGCGGACCCCACACCAGGCGACCCCTTCTCGGTACGGCAGCTGGCGCGCAGATATCTCGAATTCGCCGCGGACGTCGAGTACGCCCGCGGGCAGGTGGAGTCCCTGCACACCGGCGGCGCCGTCGAATCATGGCTGGGGGAGGCGGGGGACGCATTCCGGGAGGAGCTCGCGGAATTCCCTGAGCAGCTGCGGAAACTGGAAACGTCCTACCGGATGGCCGGAGACGCGCTGACAGCCTACGAGCCGATTCTGGCCGCGGCACAGATTCAGGCTGACCGGGCGTTGGCCCGGGGCCGCGACGCGCGTTTCCAGCGGGACAATGCGCGGAACCTCCTCGGCCCAGCCCAGGCCGCGTTGGCCACGGACACGGTGGCCCTTGCCGACCTTTCCTCGACATCTTCCAGTTATCCCATGCGTATCCCCCCGTCGCCCGATCCGGCGCAGGTGGCGCAGGCCAGCCGTAACCGGGCCGCGGCACAGGCCAGGCTCGACCAGATACAAGGTGCCGTTCAGGACGGGCAGAGCGAACTGGACGCCGCCCGCCGGCTCGCGTTGTCCGCAGAAGCCATGCGCGCGGACGCCGCCAAGGTCTGCGTGCAGGCGATCCGGGCCGCCTCCGATGCCGGGATCAGAAACAAGCCGTGGTATTCGTGGGAGAGGATCGGAAATGCTGCGGGGAAGGTTTGGACGTCCGCCGTCCAGGTCGCGAAAATCACCGTCGCGGTTCTGGGTGTGGTCGCTCTCATTGTCGGAGGCCCGGCCGCCTGGGTCGTTTTCGCCGCCGCTGTCGTCGTCCTCGCCGACACTTTGATGGAGTATGACAGGGGGCGGGCGTCCCGATGGGACGTCGCGTTTGCCTTACTCGGCGTCGTGCCTGGCACAAAAGGCCTGACGACGGTCGGCGCGCTGGTCCAGGGGGTACGTGGTGGCAGCCGGGCGGTCGCCGGTATCCGGAGCGCCGCCGACGCCGGAAAGCTGTTGCTGGGCGGCGGCCGGGCGCTTGCGCACGGCGGTCAGGAAATGGCGCTCGGCGCGATCGCCACCGGCCGCCAGCGGCTGGCCTCGGCAGCCGCCGCCGTCCGCCGCGCGGTGACCGATCCGGCCGGGACAGCACATCTGGCTGGGACGTCACGCGCGGCCAGGACGGATATCGTGGCCGGTTCCGATCCGGCGGCTGCCGCGGCCGTCCGGACCACGTCCGTCCGCTTTCCCGAGAACACCGCGGCACATTCTACAAACCGGACAGCCGGAGAAGCCGGAGAAGCCACCGCCAATCTCGACCGCGCCGCCGACACCACCATCACCACCCACCCCGACAAACCCCCGTCCACCACCGGCCCCAACCACGCCGACAACGACCACGCCGACAACGGCCACGACAGCGGCGGAAACAAGGGTCATGCGGACAGCGGCGACAATAAGGGAAACTCCAACAGTGGGCACAGCGACAATCTCGCAGACCCGGACGGCGCTCCCTCGAGCACTCCCGATCGGATTCGCTCTGACGAACCCGGCACTGGCTTCAGCGAATTCAATCATGGTAGTCGGGCGAACGATGCTGCGGCTACGCCCGACGGCCCGGAAGTCACCGGGTCGCAGTTGGATGCCAAGCGACAGGAATCCGATGGCTTCCAGAGGGAATCAGCACCGGATGGTGAATCTTTATCCAGCTCTTCGGTCGACATGTCTTCGCTCGTCCCCGGCCCTCTCGGTGATTTTTTTCGGCCGGGTATTCATGGCGTCATAGGAGACGTTCAAAAAAAGGAGATCGATATCGCTCGTGTGCTTGTCGACGAGGGTTCGGACGTGCGGTTTCTCCCGGCTGATCATACTGTGCGTAACCAGCAGAACCCCGATGTCATTGTCCGTAGTGATCCCGATGATCCGGGCCTTGTTACAGAGCTCAAGACGCTTGAAAGCTCGAGCAAGAACGCGATTCGAAGGAACATTCTTAAGGCGGGAAAGCAGACTTCCGGTGATGGTGGGGCGGTCATTGACGGACGCCAGGTGGGACTGAGGGCGGAGGATGCGTACGAGGGGATCAAGAAGGCGTGGGGGCAGGCCGCGGGCGGCCCGGCGGCAGATGCCCTCGGGGATGCCGCTGGTCAGCCGTTTCCGGCGCAGGTACGTATTTTTCTCGGAGACGGGTCGAGTATGATGGCCCGGAAGGTTGATGGTGGAATTTTGATTACCAGGCCGGACGGCTCCGCAGAGCTGCGTGGAGGTTGAGGGCTGTGTCTGACACCGATCAGATATTCTTCAAATCCGATCTCGACCTTCCTGAGGTAACCGTCAGGATTGCCGATGGCATGGATTTCGATATTGTTCGTTTCGAGGACGGTATCTCGGTGTACAGAAAGGGCTATCGAGGCTTGGAAGGCACCGTTGGCGGTGCGGTTCTGCAAAATGATGTCTCCGTCCCTGAGCCTCGGGAGCAGGAAGATCGGGCAATCTATGACGACTATCCATACTACTGGGAGATCTGGATCTCAAGGCCGGGGGGCGGGGGGCGACAGGAATCCTTGGCGAGGATGATGTTCGAGGATTTTGTCAAAAATTTCCAGTGGTCGTGCATTCTGACAAGGAACGCTGATCTCGTCCTTGCGAGATGGTCGCCGGAAAAGGGCCTCGAGGATTTCCCCGTTGGCACATCCGTCGATCTTGATGGAATTTCGATCTGGGGTGCGGAGTAGGGCCTGCTACGGCTTGCTGGTGGTGGAGGTCCGATGGTCGTCCTGTTGGCTGGTGCCTGTCGGGAATTGACAGTGTGTTGGTTTCCGGGCGGCTCGGGGGTGCGGTATGTACGATGTGATCACTGCAACCGAGTCGGGGACGGTCATGGGGAGCGTTCGACGTACGAGTCTGCTGGGCGCGTCCGTGGCATGGGGGATCCTGACGCTCATCATCGCCATCGCGTTCATCGTCGACGGCACCTCCGCGCCCACGGCCGGCTCGGGTGGGCGAGCGGGGGGATCGAGTTCTTCGTCGGGAACGGGCTCCATATCGAAACCGGCGCTGGCGCCTGACGAATACCAGGCCGTGTTGACCAGGGTCGAACAGGCGGTACGCCCTGCCGTGGACCGGGTTCTGGCGGCGACCACTCTCGCGGAGGTCGACTCCGCACGAATTGATCTCGCCACGGCGCTGCGCCAGCAGTCGGACTATATCCAGACGGTCACACCGCCATACCAGGCCCGTGAGCAGCATGCTGTGCTGGAAAGCGCTCTCCTCGTCTGGAACAGGCTGGAGAAGGACATCTCCTCGGCAGACGTGACGAAACTGAATTCCTGCGGCGTGCAGAGCGCACTGCAAACGCAGTTGTACGAGGCCAGGCGAGACGTCTACCGTGCGGTGAAGTCCGGCACCTACAAGACGGCCATGGCGAGTTTTTCCGAGATCAATCTGAAGTTCGGTGAATTGATGCTGCCGCTGGAGCCAACGGCCCCTCAGATCACCGACCGTCGTGCGGCCAACGGCGCGGTCGTCCAGCGATCCGGCCGGCGAGGGTCCGGAAGCCTGCGGATCAAAAACGGCGATGTCACCGACGTCGCCGTCCTGGTGGCCAGCGGAAACCCGGCGGAGCCTCAGCTCACCGTCTACGTGCGGAGCAACTCGAATGCCACGGTGACCGGGATCGCCGGCACCTACTGGGTCTACTTCAAGTCCGGCAGCGACTGGGACGCCGCCCGCCGCGGGTTCACCCGGGACTGTTCCTTCGAGAAGTTCGACGACTCGTTCGACCCCAACGCGAACTGGGAGATCAGTCTCGAGAAGACCTCCACCGGCAACGCCACGACCAGCACGGTCCCCGCATTCTAGAACCACGATCGGTATCGTTCCCACCGTAGTTCCCTCGCTGACCGCCCCCGTGGCGGAATCCGTGGACATCCGCCGGCCCGCCCGGCGCCGACAGGCAGGGCCACGGTGTAAAGAAGACGCCGGTATGAGCCGATGTGCCGGGTCATGGTGGATACTTTCA
>NZ_CAKKTM010000118.1 GCF_920888515.1 Protofrankia sp. CiP1_Cm_nod1
CCTTCGGTGGGAAGCTGCTTGGATGCTGACGGTGTCGATCGGGGCAGACAGGGCTGCTGCCTCGACGGTGCCGGGGTCGGCGCCGGCCGCGCGCCAGGCGATGGCGGCGGCGGTCATCGGCAGAGCTCCAGGCCGACCGCGCCGAGCCGACCGCGCCGAGCCGGACTTGACGGCTGCTCCAGCCATGGTGCAGGTAGATCTGCACTCGTTGAGCCGGGTGTCATAAACTGTGCCGGACATGGGGGCCGGCAAGAGTACGTCGTACTTGTAGTACAAGGCACGTAGTAGTCGGAAAAGGCGGTCTTTCGACCGCCTTTTCTTTATTCAAAGAACGGTATCCTGGAGCTCGCGGCTGCGAGTATCTGGATGTCATTATCCGTCGTGTGTCCCGTTTCAACAGCCGTATGATAGCCTGTGGCCCCAACTGCGCGATCCAGCGGCAAAAAGATCGGCGTGGCTTCTTCGTCGGTGTTCGTTATCACGTCTGCTGCGTGATACGCGTAACGTCCCGTGCATACAACGCTGTGGGAGCCTGTCAGCCTCCCAGTCTGGTCGGTGCCGGTGCTGTAGCGCCGTCCACGCACCCGACAAGACGTCACCGTCCTTGTACCTGTTTTACCAGCAGGGTCGCACCGACAAGTATTCCGTCTCGCGGTATGTCGATATTGATCGGATCTGTCGACCCGGGAAAACATGCCTCGGCGGTAGTGGGAGATATTCGCGCCGTTACTGTCGCTGTCCGTAGCGTCGAGCACGGTGATGCCATTCCGTCGACGCCGAGTTCCAGTAGGGGGAAATCCTTGCCCCGTTCCCCGAGGTCAACACCTGTTGGGTGGAGCCTCACCACCTGTCCGCGCGGAGGTTGCCGGTTGCCGAACAGACGGGACGAGGCCAGCCCGGCCACACCGCTGGCATGACGAAGCAGCACATCAACTCTGCCGTGACGACGTTCGGGATTCAGTACCTGCCAGTCGTAGTTCCGGCCGTACCGTTTCCAGGCGTACTCGGCTATTTCGTTGCGACGGCTGGAACCACAGTACTGGCCGTCACGTCCCACCATGCTCAACATCTCCTGCTCACCGAGCAGTAGCCAGCGGATGCCAGGACGGTTGTTGATCACTGATGTCGCCGCGGTCACCACAGGAACGGCCAGATGTTCTGAGAAGTGCGCGGCTGGGTCGAGGTCCATGTCCTTGCTGAGTATGACGATGGCGCGGGCTGGGTGGCCTTCATGTCGGATTGCGTAGGCGGAACGGGCGACCTGTATCCCGCAGAGCACATCCACAAGTTTCTCTTCAAAATTTCTCAGCCCGCCGCTACTGTTGTCCCGTAGCGCACCGTTCAGGATTCTGCCGCCATCTTTGGTGATGGAACGCGCGTATTCAAGGTTCTTGCCGATCTCACGGTGGAGTGCCTGACTGTTGCTCCCGGCGGCGCGGGTGCCGATGCCGACGTAGATCTCGACCGCGTCGAAACCGAATGGCTGGAGCGCCGTCCGAATACCAGGGACCGTGGGTAGGCGAGGGCTGCCCAGAACCTCCCGGGCCTGGCCGCGGACATTCTGCGCGTCAACTATGACGACCACTGGCAGGCAGGGCGGCGCACGGTGTGGGATAGTCGCGGATATTTTTGTGATCATTTTCTGCCTTCGCGGGACAGGGCTGCAAAGCTGATGAGACGGCATATGACGGATCTGTGCGTTCTGGTCGCTGTGGGTATCTCGTTCGGCGTGTCCGCCGGCGACGCTGTGGGCCGACAGCGCACACTGCCGCGGTTTTTCGGTGTCGATCGTTCTGGAGTGGCTGGATTACCGGGCGTCAGGAGGCGAACATGCGGATGGTGGCGGTGTGGTGGTGTTCGGCGAGGAGTTCCAGGCGGGGGGCGGTGGTGGCGGGGAGGTCCGCCGGGGGGTGGTTCGACAGGGCGGCCGCCTCGGCGGCGGTGTGGTCGATGGCGGGGGTGAGGCGGGTGAGCAGGGCGGTGACCGCCAGCGGGTCCAGGCC
Source organism: Protofrankia sp. CiP1_Cm_nod1 (assembly GCF_920888515.1). Classification (GTDB taxonomy): domain Bacteria; phylum Actinomycetota; class Actinomycetes; order Frankiales; family Frankiaceae; genus Protofrankia. The sequence continues at coordinate 2,004 of NZ_CAKKTM010000118.1, forward strand.
GAGCAGGCGGGTCGCGGCCGAGGCGGGGCCGCTGACCGTGCCGTAGGCGACGGCCAGCGCGGCGTCGGCGGGGGAGAGGCCGGCGTGCGCGGCGACCAGGCCGAACGCGACCGGATGGTGCGGCGCCGGGACCGGGCAGGACAGCCCCGGCC
>NZ_CAKKTM010000119.1 GCF_920888515.1 Protofrankia sp. CiP1_Cm_nod1
GGACCGGGCAGGACAGCCCCGGCCAGGCGGCGCGGCCCGCCCGCAGCAGCGCCCGGCCCTGTGCGCGGCTGGCGGAACGCTGCGCCGGCGACGGCGTCCGCGCGTCCAGCTCGACGTCCAGTTCGATGATCGCCCTGGTCGGCGTCGTGACGCCACCGGCGGCGTCGGTATCGGAGGAAGCGGAAGTAGCGATCTCCTCCGGATACGGCCGGTCTGACGACGGCCGGTCTGACAACGGCTGGGGTGGCGCGGCCGATAGCCGTCCCGAAACAGTGATCGGGAGGTTCCCGTCCGTATGCGGGCTGCGGGTCAGCCGGCAGGCGGCGGCGGCGAAGGCGGCGGAGACCAGGCCGGTCGTGGCCAGCCGGCCGCGCAGGAAGCGTTTGAGGCCGGCGAGGTCGGTGACGCTGCCGTCGACGGTCGCGGCCTCGATCCCGCCGGAGTGCGCATGACCACCCGCCGGCAGCCGCCCGTCCGCCAACAGCAACAACGCCGCCCGGCTCGCGTCCACCATCAGGCGTCCTCCCAACAGCGATCTCCCGACGGCGATCTCCCGACAGTCGTCAACAGCGAACGACTGTGACCGCCAGACTCCCGTAGTGCGTTCTGCGGGGCACAACATGTCCGCGCCGAGCCGCGTCTTCCGCCGCAGAAATCAGACCCGAAGAAGCGTACGACAGCGGTAGTATCTGGGCGTGACGCAGGTAAAACGCAGGGTTTCAGACACCCTTGATGTCGACCTCGTCTCGGCGTTCGAGACGGCGGGCGAGAATCTGTCTGTTCAGATCAACATGGGCATCCGGAACGGACCGGTACGAGATTGCCGGCACCGGGCGCTCGGCGACATGCTCGACCGGCTCGCCGCCGAGCGGGGTGCGCTCGACACCGTCGAGGACCAGGAAGAAACCGCGAGGTTCGTGCGTCTGCTGGGTGGCATGAGCGATGGCACAGGCGGCGGCGACGGCCTGACTTCGACTGTAGCTCCAGGCAGCGCGGACGGTGCGGCGCGGCGGGGGCGTCGGCGGGATGGGCGTGGCCGGAGCTGATGCTCGAAGCCGGAACAGGGCTCAGAACCGGGAGAGGAATCAGAAGAGGAAGTAGCGCTGGGCCATGGGGAGTTCGGCTACCGGGGCGGGTTCTATTGTGTCGCCGTCGATGGTGACGGTGAATGTTTCCGGGTCGACGTGGATGTCGGGGGTGGCGGTGTTCTCGGGCAGGTCCGCCTTGCCGCGGCGGCGGACGTCGGCGGTCGCGGCCATCGGCTTGGCCAGGCCGAGGCGCGCCGGCAGGCCGGCGTCGAGGGCGGCGGGGGCGACGAACGACAGTGACGACGCCGCGGCCGGGCCCGCCGCCGCCCCCCACATCGGACGCGGCAGCACCGGCTGTGGGGTGGGGATGGAGGCGTTCGCGTCGCCCATCGCCGCCCAGGCCACGAAACCGCCCTTGATGACGACGGCCGGCCGGACGCCGAAGAACGCCGGGTCGTAGAGCACCAGGTCGGCGAGCTTGCCCGGCTCCACCGAGCCGATCTCGGCGTCCAGGCCGTGCGCGACGGCCGGGCAGATCGTGTACTTGGCGACGTACCGGCGGGCGCGGGCGTTGTCGGCGCGCCCGTCCCCGGGCAGGGCGCCGCGCCTGACCTTCATCACGTGCGCGGTCTGCCAGGTGCGCAGGACGACCTCGCCGATGCGTCCCATGGCCTGCGAGTCCGAGCCGATCATCGAGATGGCGCCGAGGTCGTGCAGGACGTCCTCGGCGGCGATCGTGGACGGCCGGATGCGGCTCTCGGCGAAGGCCAGGTCCTCGGGCACGGTCGGGTTCAGATGGTGGCAGACCATGAGCATGTCGAGGTGTTCGTCGAGGGTGTTGACGGTGTGCGGGCGGGTCGGGTTCGTCGAGCTCGGCAGGACGTTCGCCGCCGCGGCCACAGTGATGATGTCCGGGGCGTGCCCGCCGCCGGCACCCTCGGTGTGGTAGGCGTGGATGGCCCGGCCGGCGATCGCGGCCAGGGTGTCCTCGACGAAACCGGCCTCGTTGAGGGTGTCGGAGTGCAGCGCGACCTGCACCCCGGAGGCGTCCGCGACCCGCAGGCAGGCGTCGATCGCCGCCGGGGTGGAGCCCCAGTCCTCGTGCAGCTTGAAGCCGGCGGCGCCGCCGCGCAGCTGCTCCCACAGGGCATCCTCACCGACGGTGTTGCCCTTGCCGAGCAGGACGACGTTGACCGGCAGCGCGTCCATCGCGGACAGCATCCGGGCGAGGTTCCACGGCCCGGGGGTGACGGTGGTGGCCCTGGTGCCCTCGGCCGGGCCGGTCCCGCCGCCGATCAGGGTGGTGATGCCGGCGCCGAGGGCTTCGGGGACCTGCTGCGGGCAGATCAGGTGGACGTGGCAGTCCACCGCCCCCGCGGTGAGGATCTTCCCGTTGCCGGCGAGGATCTCCGTGCCCGGGCCGATGACCAGGCCGGGGTGGACGCCGTCCATGATGTCGGGGTTGCCGGCCTTGCCGAGCGCGACGATCCGCCCGTCGCGGATGCCGACGTCGGCCTTGACGACACCCCAGTGGTCGAGGACGACCGCGCCGGTGATGACCAGGTCCGGGGTACCTTCGGCGCGCGACGCCCGGGCCTGCCCCATGGACTCCCGGATCACCTTGCCGCCGCCGAACACCGCCTCGTCGCCGGTGCCGGCGCCGGCGGGCCCGCGGCTGCGGTCCTCGGTGACCTCGATGAACAGGTCGGTGTCAGCGAGGCGGATGCGGTCACCGACGGTCGGCCCGTACAGGTCGGCGTAGCGGGCCCGGTCGAGGCGGCGGCTCACGGGCGCGCCCCACGCCGGCCCGGCGGGCCGGGGGCGTCGTCTGGCGGGCCGGGAGCGTCGCCCGCCGGGCCGGTTGGCGTACCG
>NZ_CAKKTM010000120.1 GCF_920888515.1 Protofrankia sp. CiP1_Cm_nod1
GGCCGTCGGCGGGGCCCGCGGGTGCGCTGCCCGCATCCTGGGGGGCGGGGCTGTCCAGCGGGCCGGCGGATTCGGGGCGCAGGCCGGGGACCAGCCGCCGGCCGCCCAGCGGGACGAGGTCCACCTCGCGTTCGACGCCCGGCTCGAACCGGACGGCGGTGCCGGCCGGGACGGCCAGCCGGTGCCCCCAGGCGGCGTCCCGGTCGAACTGAAGGGCGGGGTTGGCGGCGGCGAAATGGTAGTGCGACCCGACCTGGACAGGACGGTCGCCGATGTTGCGCACACGCAGCGTCAGCACTGGCCGTCCCGGGTTGATCTCCACCGGGTCGCCGTCGTGCCAGATCTCGCCCGGCCGGATGCCGGCGGCCGCGCTCACCGGCCCGGCCCGCTCACGAGCTCGGCCCGCTCACGAGCCCGGCCCGCTCGCGAGCCCGGCTCCACGCGGGCCGGTGGGCACGGCCAGGCTCACGGGATCGGCTCGTGGACGGTGACCAGCTTGGTGCCGTCCGGGAAGGTCGCCTCGACCTGGACCTCGCGGAGCATCTCGGGGACGCCGTCCATGACGTCCTCGCGGGTGAGCACGGCCCGGCCGGCGGACATCAGGTCGGCGACGGTGCGGCCGTCCCGGGCGCCCTCGAGCAGGAACGAGGTGATGACGGCGGTCGCCTCCGGATGGTTCAGCCGCAGGCCGCGGGCCCGCCGCTCGCGGGCGAGCCCAGCCGCCACGTGGATGAGCAGCCGTTCCTGTTCGTGCGGGCTGAGCAGCACGGTGGCGAAGTCTAGCGGCCACGGGCATGCTGCGGCTACGCCGTGCTGCCCACCGTCCGCACGGAGAATCCGGTCATGCCGGGCCTATCCGGTCATGCCGGGCCCATCCGGTCATGCCGGGCCCATCCGGCAGTGCCGGGCCGGCGTCGCCCGGACGTGTCTCCTGGGTGCGTCGTCGCGATGTCCGGGATCTCTTGAGAAGCCCGCCATTGTGACTATCAGCGCCGAATCTGTGACGGCCACGTTAAAAGGCGCTGGTTCGCGGGCGCCACCGCGGCTGTGGCGGCACAGTAAGCGGCTGTGCCGCGTTCGTGTACCCGGTGCGGAGCGGCAGGGCCGTGCCAGGGCGTAATGTACGTCACATCGCCGGCTGACTTCTTAGCGCAGGGTCATATCCCATCCTCGTCCTAACGGTGTCTGCGGAGGGCTCATGACCACCGAGCGTGACCGCCAACAGGGGTGGTCCGCGCGCGGACCCGAACTGGTGACCTGTCTGCCGGAAAGGCCCTCGGCCGGACACGGCCACCGGCCACGGCCCGGAGCTGTCGCTGTCCACGGCGCCGCCGGCCTCGCCCCGAGCCCGGCGGAGCTCCAGCGCCTGCGCCGGGTCGCGGACGGCCAGGAGGAGGCGGACCTGATTGTCCACGGCGGCACGCTGGTCGTCGTCCACACCGGTGAGCTCCAGCGCCGTGACCTGCTGATCGTCGGACGGTTCATCGCCGCGGTGACGCGGCCCGGGGCGTTGGGGGCCCGCCGGGGGCTGGACGCGTCCGGCCGCTACCTCCTGCCCGCCTACGTCGACGAGCGCATCCAGGTCGAACAGACCCTGCTGACCCCCGGCGAGCTCGCCCGCGTCGTCGTGCCCCGGGGAACGGTCACCCTGCTGGCGGACACCAGCCGGTTGACCGGGCTGTACGGGCCGCGCGGCGGACAGCTCGCCACCGCCACCCGCACCCCGATGCGGCTGCTGGAAGCACCGTCCGTGCCATCGGCCATACCGCCCATGCCCGCGGTGAGGGCGGCGATGGTGCCGCGGCAGCCGGTTTCCTTACCCGAATCCGCCGGAGAGACGTCACTGGACGTCACCGGCATGGCCGGGACGCTCCCTGTGGGGCCCGAGCCCACCGGCGGGCTCGCGGGGGCCGGCCCCCTGCCCGGCTCCGGGCCGGCGTCGAGGCTGGGGGCGGGGTCCGGGCTGGGGCCGGCGAGCCCACCGGCCGGGCGGACCGCTGACGACGACGCCTGGGAGGCTCTGCTGGACGCCTCCGGCGGGCGTTCGCTCATCGATCTTGTCGTGCACGGCCATCTCGACCGGGACGTCCGCCGGGCGGCCAGGGCGGGCATGGACCCGATGACCGCCGTCCGCATGGCAACCCTCACCCCGGCCCGCCGCCACGGCCTGGACCACCTGCTCGGGTCGCTCACGCCGGCGCGGCTGGCCGACATCCAGATCGTCAGCGAGATCGCCGGGCCCCGGCCGCCGGAGGTCGTGCTCTCCGGTGGCCGGCTGGCCGCGGAGCGGGGCCGCCCGCTGTTCGACAACCTCGACGTCGTCCCCGCCTGGGCCCGGGAACGGCTGTCACTGCCCTCCGGGCTGCACGGCGGGTCGTTCACGGTACCGGCGGCGCCCGTCGGTACCGCCGGTCGGGGCGTGAACGCGGCCGAGCTGCGTATCACGCAGGATGACTATCCGTATGTTGAAAGCGTCGTGGTGCGGCCGGCTACCGTCGACGGCGCTACTGGCTGCCCCGGGGCGGATCCGGAACGCGACCTGCTGAAGGTGGCTCTTGTCACCTGCCGTGTGCATCGGGACCGCCCCGCCGGGACACGGGCCGGGTTCATCCGCGGGATCGGCCTGCGCCAGGGGGCGATCGGGATGACCACGAGTGTGGCACCCGGCGACCTGGCCATCATCGGGGCCGGCGACCACGACATGATGACGGCCGCCCGGGCGCTGGAGGGGATGGGCGGCGGTTTCGTCGTGGTCGACCGCGGCTGGGTGCTGGCGGCCTGCCCGCTGCCGGTGGCCGGCGTGATGAGCGACGCCCCCTGGGACGCCGTGCGCGACCAGCTGGACGGCGTCGACGCGGCCGCCGCGGCCCTCGGCTGCACGCTCGCCGCACCGTTCCTCACCCTCGCGCCGCTGGGCCAGCGGCTCTATCACCCGCCCTTCTGACGGACAGGCCTGCCCGCCCGCCCGAGTAAGCGGCCCCTCGTGTCGCCTGCTCGGGCAGGCGCGGCCGGAAGCCCGCCGTCCGCCCGTCCGCCCGTCCGCGGAAGTGATCTGCTCGTTCTCCTGGCGGAATGCCCGGCTGTCTCTCCAGCGGCCCGGCCTGTCCGTCTTCCCCCCACCGTGTCCGGCACGTCGGGCAGGTCGTAGCTTTGGCGGCGTCGGCCGAGGCGAGGGCCACGGGTTCCGCGGGCCGACATGTGGGGGATGCACGGGCGGCGCATCCGTGCGTGGGGAATCAGAGAGTGGGGGATCTAATGCGTTTGGCGCCTGTGACGGGCCACGTGGGAACATCGCGGCTTCGTACCGCTCGCACCGTGACGGCCGGAGCCGGTGCGGGCCTGGCACTTCTGCTCGGCGCGTGTGGCGGATCCACGTCGCCGTCCTCCGTGGCGGGTGGGCCGGCGACAGCGGTCGAGGCCGTGCGGAGCATCGCGTCGGTTGATCTGCCGACCGATCTGCCGACCGATCTGGCGCTGCCGTCGCGCACGCCTCCCGCGGCGGCGGGTACGGCGGCTCCTCAGGCCGCCACGACCGCGACGGCGGGTGTGGCGGCCCTGAAGGGAACGGTCGTCTCCGCGGGCTTCCCGTTCCCCAGGGGCGCTGTCCCCACGGTCTCGGTGTCCAAGCCTCAGCACGCGACGATATCGCTACAAGGCGTGACACCGGCCGCAGCACTCCAGTTCTACCGGCAGGCGCTGCCCGCCGCCGGTTACAAGTTCCTGCAGCAGGGCGGCTCGGACGGCAGGACGAAGCTCACCTTCGAGGGGAAGGGCCAGAACATCCAGCTCCTCGTGGGCGGTGACGGCAGTCCGGATCTTGTCCTGCTCCTCTTCGAGAACCTGTAACAGCGGAATGCGTAGGTGGAAAACGCTGCTGTAACAACGGTTTCCACCTACGGACGCGGAAGCTGTAGGTGGAAACCGTCGCCGCGGTGATGGTTTCCACCTACAGTCTCCGCCGTGTGGGCTTCCGGAGGAGGCAACGGCCGGCGCCACGGGGCGGTCGGTGCCACCGGGCCGACGCCACGGTGGCGACGCGATCCCGAGGAGCGCGGTCCCGGCGGGAGGGGCGTTGTCGGGGAGAAAAACCGGCCTTGGTCGCAGCTTTCTTCTCGAGCGTCCCGGACGGTCGTTGCAACCGCGGCGATTGTTGGGACAACCGCTGGTCGCGGAACCACGGGCGCCTGGTCCGAGCTGGTGTTTCATGCCGCTGGCCGCCGGTTTGGAAAGGCGGCGGCCAGCGGCGGTACGCGCGGGCAAAAGGCGGGGTGGGTGGCGGCGCCCGCGAGGCGGATGGGAGGATATCGGTATCGGGATTCCGGTCGTCCGCACCTATACGTTTCACACGTATGCGTTTCATGCGTGTGTGTTTCATACGTTCCGGTGCGCGTTCGCGCGTGTCGGCAGCCGGTACGAGCCGATGACGGGCTGGCTCATGGGCGGACGCGCCCATGGCGGCCGAGGTCGGCGAGGTCGGCGAGGTCGGCGAGGTCGGCGAGGACGGCGAGGACGGGCGGGCCGCGGGCCGGGCCGAGGGGGTCAGGGGCGGGAGCCTGCCTTCACGCGACGGGCGTAGCGGATACCGGCGGGCCGGTCGCGCGCCGGTATCCCCCGGGCCTGTTCGGCCAGCGCGGACAGCGCCCGTCGCAACGCGGCCCCGACGGTGTCCGCGTTCGCCTGGGCGCTGCCGGGTGCGCCGTTCGTGAGCGCGTCAGCGTCCGTGTGGGTGCTTCCGGTGCTTCCGGTGATGTCGTGGCTGGTAGCTGGCAGGGGCAGGCCGTCCAGCGGGTGCCTTTCCCGCGCGGTGAGGTGCAGATCAATGATCATTTGTTCGACGCGCGCGGCCTCGGCCAGCCGGTCGGGGCTCCCGGCGCAGTCGTTGCGGAACAGGCGGGCGTAGACACGGGTGGACGTGGCGTCCTCGGGCTGGAGGCAGAAGAAGATCGTGCTGGTGGTCCCGGTGTCGGGGCAGCGCAGGACCAGGCGGAGCTGGAACGGCGGCCGGTAGAGACAGGTCGACAGCTGCCGGCGGCCGCTCCAGGGCCGCGAACCACCCTCCGTCGTTACCGAATTTGCTGGACTGGTGACTGTCTGCTCCATTCGCAGGCGAAAACCATTGCCATCGGTAGTGATGTCACGACGAAAGGTGATTGTCTGTTCCCCTGTGCCGCCCGCGCCCGCGCGGATCGGGCCGCCGCGGACCGGGTCGGCGCAGACCACGCTCGGGTGGACGAACGGCAGGCTCGCCGCCTCGAGGAGATCATCGGCGAGTACGCCCGCGCACGCTCTGCTCCGGTTGACATCCAGCCAGCGGGAGGCGAAGACGGAGTCGTCCGCCTCGGGCAGATCGATGATGTCCGCGAACGGTTCCTCGGGAGCGATCCAGACCAGTCCGTGACGTTCGGTGGCGCCCCACGCCGAGGCGGCCCGGGTGCGTCCCGGCCGGGAGCCGGGCGGGCCGGGCGAGCCGGGCGTCGGGCCGGACGCGGGCTCCGGGCCGGGCATGGCCGTGCACGCGCCGGACGCGACGAAACGCCAGCCATGGTAGGCGCAGGCCCGCCGGGGGCCGTCGACACGGCCGGCCGCCGACGGCGTCAGCAGGTACGGACAGTGGTCGGCAAGGGCCATCACCCGGTTGTCGAGACGGGCGATCACCCATGGTTCGCCGAGGAGCCGTACGGATACCGGCTCGTCACCGATGTCCGACGACCGTGCGACCGGATGCCAGCCGTGCCGCAGCGAGAGATCCGTGTTCGTCATGCGTGAGCGGACGTCGACCACCTCCGGGAGAAGGGGCTGCCGGGGCAGGGGCTGCCGGCCGTGGGGGCGGATCGCGGGCCAGCCGCTGGCTGGCCTGGGCGGGCCCGGGTCCGCGATCCGGTGACGGGTGTGGTAAAGCGTTCTTCGAATGTGCTGATTGAAGTGAGCCGTTGTTTCGGTTTCGCGTCCCGGGTGTGACGCAAGGTGATGGTGATCGATATCTCACTGTGTTCCGTCACCGTGTTCCGGGGCTCCCCGGCCGTGGCTTCGGGCTCAGGGGCCCGGCGCGCCGGAAATCATGTGATCGCGATACCCCCGTGTTCGGGGAATCTGTGGGTGTCGTCGTGAGAACGCTCCCTTTTCCCGAGAAAACCGGACGTCTTCGTACTGGACGGCTACGGTTCCCGCCGCGGGCGCATCGCGTTCAATGCGGATGAATGCGGTCACGATCCGGCACTGTCGGCTTTCGCCGGATGACTCCCGCCGGTGGCCGGGCAGGAGGACCCGGCGCGTCGCCGACAGTGAACATGCGTGTAACCTCGCAGGACTATCGTCGGCTGTCATGTGGGGCCATGCGCGACCGACTGTCTTCCCTGCTGGCATACCCACCAGTGGGTTTCCGTGTCGCGCCGGCGTTCCCACCGCGTCTTCCATGATTGCGACTTCCATGATTGCCACCACGGGCGACACCGTCGATGGCCGGACCGCCCGGCCGGCCGGGCGGGCGACGGCCGGCACGGCCGGCCTGGCCAGCCCGCCCGGCCTGTGCCGGCCGCTGACCGTGGCCGACACCGTCGAGATC
>NZ_CAKKTM010000121.1 GCF_920888515.1 Protofrankia sp. CiP1_Cm_nod1
CCGCCGGGGTGCTGGCGGCGCGCGCCGCCGGGCGCTGCCTGTCCGCGCCGTCGCCGGCCCGGTCCGTGGACGGGCGGTGGGCACGCCCATGAGTGAGCCCGCCCACCGGCGCGCCTGCGTCGAGGAGGATCCGGCGTGCCCGCCGCGCGATGCCGAGCCGCGGGTGTCCTACCAGCTCCACATCGACGGTGGCGTGCGGGAGGTGACCGATGCCTGGTTCGGGGAGTCCCTGCTGCGTGTGCTGCGCGACCACCTGGGCGTGCTGTCGGTCAAGGACGCCTGTGAGCAGGGCCGGTGTGGCTCCTGCTCGGTCCTGATGGACGGCCGGCTGGTGGCGAGCTGCACGGTCCTCGCCGCGGACGCCGCCGACGCCCAGGTCACGACCGTGGCCGGGCTGGGTGTGGGCGGGCCGGCGCGGGCGGTGCAGGCCGCCTTCCTCGCCCACGGCGCGGTCCAGTGCGGCTTCTGCACGCCGGGATTCGTCGTCGCCGTCACCGACCTGCTGGCCCGGCGTCCCGACGCCGGTGAGGACGAGATCCGCGAGTCGCTGGCCGGCAACATCTGCCGGTGCACCGGCTACGGGCGGATTATCGCCGCGATCCGCTCGGTCCAGGAGGCCCGCCGCCGGCCAGGAGGCTCCCACCAGCGACCGGGGACGGGCCGGTGACCGGGGACGGGCCGGTGACCGGGGACGGAGCAGTGACCGGGGACAGGCCGGTGGGCGGCACGGAAGACCGGGACGATGATGAACCCGCGTCCGCCCGCTGACCATGCCGGACGGACACCGTCCGCCCGGACGTCCGATGATCGAATATTCGCTGGCCGGGAGCCCGTCGATCCGGCGGCCGCCGGCCGGGGCAGCGGTCAGGGGATCGGGGCGCCCGTGCCGCGCCCGGACGGGCCGGCCAAGGCCGGCGGCACCTTCCCGTACGCGGGTGATCTCCACCTGCCGGGGATGCTGCACGCCCGGACGCTGCGCAGCCCCCATCCACGGGCGCGCATCCGCCGGATCAGCACCGCCGCGGCCCGCCGGATGCCCGGGGTGGCGGCGGTCGTGACCGCGGCGGACGTGCCGGGCCGGGCCACCTACGGCCTGATCGTCGCCGACCAGCCGGTGTTCGCCGCCGACGTCGTGCGCTACCAGGGCGAACCGGTGGCGGCGGTGGCGGCGGTGGACGCCCGGACCGCCACCGCGGCGCTGGCCGCGATCGAGGTCGACTACGAGCCGCTGCCACCGTGGACCGACCCCGAGCGGATCGTGGCCGCCGCCCGCGGCCCCGAGCCGCCGCGCCCCGACGGATCGCCGCATGCCGACGGGCTGCCGCGCCCTGACGGGCCGCCGCATGCCGACGGGCTGTCACGTCCTGACGGGCCGCCGTGTCCCGGCGGGTTCGAGCTGCTGCATCCCGACGGGAACATCTTCCGCGAGATCCATCTTCGCCACGGCGACCCGGCGGCCCGCGGCGCGGTCAGCGTCACCGACTCCTATGTCGTGGGCATGCAGGACCAGGCGTTCCTGGGCTGCGAGGCCGCGCTGGCCGTGCCGACGGCCGACGGCGGCGTCGACCTGCGGGTGGCGACGCAGTGGCTGCACTCCGACCGTGAGCAGGTCGCGGCCTGCCTGGGCCTTGCCGAGCACCGGGTGCACCTGGCCCTCGCCGGTGTCGGCGGGGCCTTCGGCGGACGCGAGGACATCACGCTCCAGATCCACGGCGCGCTGCTCGCGCTGGTCACCGGCAGCCCGGTGCGGATCGCCTACGACCGGGTCGAGTCGTTCCTCGGCCATCCGCACCGGCATCCGGCCCGGATGTGGTTCCGGCACACCGCATCCCGGGACGGGCTGCTGGTCAGCGTCCAGGCGCGTCTGATCCTGGACGGCGGGGCGTACGCGTCGTCGTCCCCGGCGGTGCTGACGAACGCGGTCACGCACGCCGCCGGGCCCTACCGGGTGCCCAACGCGGTGCTGGACGGCTGGGTGGTCCGCACGAACAACCCGCCGTGCGGGGCGATGCGTGGTTTCGGTGTCCCCCAGGTGGCCATCGGGCATGAGGCGCAGATGGACCGGCTCGCCGACGCCCTCGGCATCGGCCCGGTGGAGCTGCGCCGGCGCAACGCGCTCGAGCCGGGCGACGTGCTGCCCACCGGGCAGGTCGTGCCCGAGCCGCTGCCGCTGCGGGAGATGATCGACATACTCGTGGACCGGCCGCTGCCGCCGCCGGTCTCCGGGCGGACGCCGGTGACGTCGCTGCCCGGCGGGCGCCTCGCCGCGGCCGACCCGGCCCGCGTCCGCCGTGGGGTCGGCTACGCGGTGGCGTACAAGAACCTGCTGTTCTCCGAGGGGTTCGACGACGACGCCACCGCCCGGGTGCGCCTGGAGACCGGGCCGGACGGCGGGCCCCGGGCGGTCGTGCACAGCGCGTGCGCCGAGGTCGGCCAGGGCTTCGTGACGATCGCCGGGCAGATCGTCCGCACCGAGCTCGGGGTGGACGAGGTGGTGCTCGCCCCGGCGGACACCACCGTCGGCAGCGCCGGGTCGACCAGCGCGTCCCGCCAGACGTGGATGAGCGGCGGTGCCGTGCGCGCCGCCGCGGCAGCGGTCGCGGACGCGTTGCTGGCCCGGGTGGCCCGCCGGCTCGGCCTGCCCGACGAC
>NZ_CAKKTM010000122.1 GCF_920888515.1 Protofrankia sp. CiP1_Cm_nod1
GGCCGAGACCGAGGCGGTCGCCGGGCTCGCCGCGCTGTCCGCGGCCACCGGCGCCCGCCTGCACGTCCTGCACCTGTCCGCGGCGGCGGCGCTGGACGACGTGCTGGCCGCCCGCGACGCCGGAGTCGCGCTGACCGCCGAGACCTGCCCGCACTATCTGACATTCACCGCCGAGGAGGTTCCCGATGGTGCGACTGTGTACAAGTGCGCACCTCCGATCCGGGGGGAGGACAACCGGGAGCGGCTGTGGCAGGGGCTCACCGCGGGCCTGTTCACCGCGGTGGTGACCGATCACTCTCCGTCCGCACCGGAGCTCAGAGCCGTCGAGTCGGGCGACTTCGGGCAGGCGTGGGGCGGGATCGCCTCGGTGCAGCTCGGCCTGGCCGCCGTGTGGACGCAGGCCCGCCGCCGCGGCCACGGCCTGGCCGACGTGGCCCGCTGGATGTGCACCGGCCCGGCCGACCTGGTCGGGCTGGCGCACAAGGGGCGGATCAGCCCCGGGGTGGACGCCGACCTCGTCGTGATCGATCCCGAGGGGTCCTTCGTCGTCGACCCGGCCCGGCTCGCCCACCGCCATCCGCTGACCCCCTACGCGGGCCGGCCGCTGGACGGCGTCGTGCGGGCCACCTACCTGCGCGGCAGGCGGGCCGACGGCGACCGGCCGCCGCACGGCAGGCTGCTGTCGCGATGACCCCGGCATCCGGCGGGGGAGCTGGCTGTCAGGCCATCCGGCGCCAGCGCGCCGGGTTCCAGCGCGCCCGGTTCCAGCGCGGCCGCGTTCGAGTTCCGTCTGAACATCCGAGTTCCCAGCGGTGGACGCCCGTCCCGCACGGTCACGGGCGTCCACCGGAGAAGATCTGTAGAGAAGAGGATCCGTGAGCGACGCTCCCGATCTGACGAATCTTGTCGACCTTGCCGCGGCCCGGTTCGGCGGGTCGGTGGTGGCCGTCAACGACGAGTTCTTCGCGCTCGCCGAACGGATGCTGCTGCCCGAGCCACCGATCGCCCGGCCAGGGGTGTTCACCGAGCGGGGCGCGTGGACGGACGGCTGGGAGACCCGCCGCCGCCGCGACCTGTACGGCTCGGACTGGGCGATCATCCGGCTCGGCGCGCCCGGCGTGGTGCGCGCGGTGACCGTCGACACCTCCCACTTCACCGGGAACGCCCCGGAGTCGGTGGAGATCCACGGCGCCACCCTCGGTGGCTACCCGTCCGCCCCCGAGGTCGCCGAGGCGTCGGTCAACTGGGTCGCCCTGGTGCCCCGGACGCCGGTCCAGGCCGACGCGGTCAACGTCCTGCCGGTGGTGCGGGCCGGGCACACCCGCGTCACGCACCTGCGGCTGACCATCCACCCGGACGGCGGGGTGGCCAGGCTGCGCGTACACGGCACGGTGATCCCCGACCCGAGGCTGCTCGACCGCGTCACCTCCGACCTGGCCGCGGCCTATCTCGGCGGGGTGGTCATCGCGTGCAGCGACATGCACTACGGCGACCGGCACAACCTCAACGCCTCCGGCGAGGCCCGGGTGATGGGGGAGGGCTGGGAGACCCGCCGCCGCCGCGGCGTGGGCCACGAGTGGGCCGTGGTGCGGCTGGTCACCGCCGGCGAGGTGATCAGGGCGGAGGTCGACACCCGGCACTTCCACGGCAACGCGCCCCGGGCGGTGGCCCTGTGGGCGGCGTCCGCCCCCGAGCTGTTCGGCAACGACGAGGTCTCGTCGCTCGAGAAGATCACCCGCTGGTACCCGCTGCTGCCGCAGGTACGGGTGCAGCCCAACACCCGGCACCTGTTCGACCTGGAGGTCCCGGTGGAGGCCACCCACGTGCGGCTGGAGGCGTTCCCCGACGGCGGGCTGGCCCGGCTGCGGCTCATCGGCACGCCGACCCAGACCGGGCGCCAGCAGCTGGCGATGCGCTGGTTCAACGCGCTGTCCCCGGGGGCGGCCCACGCCGAGCTGCTGGGCTGCTGCGGTTCGGAGGACTGGGCCGCCGTGGTCGGCGACGGCCGGCCGTACCCGACGCTGACCGCGTTGCTCGACGCGGCCCGTGAGCAGTGGTGGCAGCTCACCGAGGCGGACTGGCTGGAGGCGTTCACCGCGCATCCCCGCATCGGGGAACGCGGCGCCCCGCTGCCCGCGCCGACCACGTCCACCCGGGCCACCCTGGCCGGGATGGACGCCCCGCGCCGGGAGCAGGCCGCCCTGGACAACGCGAGCCTGGACCTCAAGGCGGCGCTGGTCGCCGGCAACCAGGAGTACGAGGACCGGTTCGGCTACGTCTTCCTGGTACGTGCCGCCGGCCGCAGCGCCGAGGAGATGCTGGGGCTGCTGCGGGAGCGGCTGGGCAACGACCAGGCCACCGAGCTGCGGGTCGCGGCCGGCCAGCAGGCCGAGATCACCGGACTCCGGCTGCGACGGCTGATCAGCGGCTCGTGACCAGCGGCTCGTGACAGGCCGCCCGTGACCAGCGGCTCGTGACAGGCCGCCCGTGACCGCCGGCCCGGGCGCCGGCCCGGGCCGGCCGCGCCACCCACCGGTATCGCGTGCGGATGATCATGGTCGCTGACGGTGAGAGGAGCATGATGCGGGAGTGACTGTTTCCACGCATGTGCTCGACATCGCCACCGGGGAGCCGGCCGAAGGCATCCCGGTCCAGCTCGAACGAATAATCGTGGGCTTCGGCGGCGACGTCCGCGGCTGGCGGCTGGTGACGTCCGCTGTGACCGGCAGTGATGGACGGGTGCGGGACCTGCCGGTTGAGGGGCCGGGGGCGTGGCGCCTGGTGTTCGACACCACGTCCCGTTCGGCGTTCTTCCCGGAGGTCGTCATCACCTTCGTCGTGACCGACCCCGGGCAGCACCACCACGTCCCCCTGCTGCTGTCCCCCTACGGCTTCTCCGCCTACCGCGGCACCTGAGGCGTTCTGTGTCAGAGTTGTTTGACTACTAAGAGTAGTTAACAACTTGGGCATAAACGAGCACTACGAGCCGAGCACCGCGTGTGCGGGCAGAGCGCGGGGCGGACGATGTGATCGGATGTTCGTGACCGGATGCGTTCATCCAGATGGTCGGTGGGTTCCGGGTGGGGGCAGGGCGGCAGCGGCGACCGTTTCGCGGGTCAGGCCGGTTGCGGCCAGGTCGGCGTCGTCGAGGAGGCCCACGTCCAGTGCCCGTCGGAGATGGCCGGCCAGCGCGCGGGCGGTCGCGGGCTCGTCGGCGACCGGGCCGGCTGCCGTGACCGGGCCGGCTGGGCCGATCGTCGCGAGCGGACCGGTCGCATG
>NZ_CAKKTM010000123.1 GCF_920888515.1 Protofrankia sp. CiP1_Cm_nod1
CCGTAGGACGCCGGGAGCCGGCCCGCGGCGGCGGCCGCGCGCAGTGCCTCGGCCGCGGCGACGGCGTGGGCGTCCTCCTCGGCGTCGGCGCGGACACCGTACCCGTCCTCGAGATCCACCCGGAGGTCGGCGACCGGCGAGCCGGTGAGCACCCGGCGGACATGGTCGTGGACCCGCCCGGCCAGGGCCGCCGGGACGCCGGTCGCCGCCGCCAGGCCGGATGGTTCGCCGGCGTGCGCGCCGAAGGCGGCCCGGGCGGCCGCGGCCCAGTCGTCGACGACGGTCGCGGTCACCTGGTCGGCCGGCACGTAGCAGGTGTGCACCGGCTGGGAGCTGCCCGGATCCCCGGGAAAGCGGGTGGCCAGCTCGGCGTCCAGCCCGGTGAGCGGCGCGGTCAGTGCGGCGATCAGATCCGCTGGCAACGTCGGCATGCCCCCAGTCTCACCTCGGCCAGCGCCGCCGCGGGGGGCCGGCGGCGTACCTGGGCGGCGACGTTTCGACCAGTACGGTGAGGGGGTGGGCGCGGGCGAAGACGGGCATGGGAGCGGTCGCTTACCGTCCCGACGGGCGTGGTCCGCGCGCGCGTGGTGGTGCCGTCCGAGGAATGGGCGCCGGTCGAGGGACGGGTCCCGGCTGGGGGATGTCGGCCTGGTCGGTCAGGACCCGGACGTCCGCTTCAGCCTCGCCAACGAACGGACGTTCCTCGCGTGGATCCGCACGTCGCTCGCCCTGCTCGCGGGCGGCGTGGCGGTGGTCCAGGTCGTGCCCGAGTTCAGCGTCCCCGGTGCCCGGCATGTTCTGGGCGTACCGCTGATCATACTCGGCACTACCGTCGCGGCGACCAGCTACCGGCGATGGGTGATCGTCGAACGGGCGATGCGGGAGCGGCGGCCGCTGCCGGTTTCGGGACTGCCCCGGCTGCTCGCCGCCGGCGTGGCGCTGGTGAGCACGGCTGCGCTGATCTTCGTGCTGGTCGCCAGCCGAGGGGCACGGTGAGCCCTGCCGACGGCGGCGCCACCCCGGGCGGCCCCAGGGCCTGCGGCGATCGGCTGATGGTGCCGGACCGCGCCGCGGGGGAGACACAGCCGGAGCGGACCTACCTGGCCTGGCAGCGCACCGGGTTCGCGTTCGTCGGCCTGGGCGCGTTGCTCCTGCACGTCTCCTGCGGCCACGGGAATCGTCCGCTGGGATGTACGGCCGGTGCGTGGGCGCTCAGCGCTGGAGCGGCGGCATGGCTGACCGGATCGAGACGCCACCACCAGGACATGGCCGATGTCAGCAGCCGCCGGGCGAGCCCGGCCGGGGCGCTCCGATGCGTGGCGCTGGCGGCTGTGGTGTCCGGGCTGGCCGCCCTCGCGCTCGTACTGAGCTGAGCTGAGCCGAGCTGAGCCACGGTTGCGGACGGGAGCCACCGACCTGGCGGGTGACGGCCTGCCGGTGGTCGTTGTCCTCATCGCGTGACGCGTGGCTGTTGCTGGGTGATGCAGTGGACGCCGCCGCCGTAGGCGAAGACGGCCCGCCCGTCGACCGTCTCCACCCGCCGGCCCGGATACAGCCTGGCCAGCAGGTCCAGGGCGCGCTGGTCGGCCGGGTCGTCGAAGGTGCCGACCAGGACGAATCCGTTGCCGACATAGTGGTTGATGTAGGAGTAGCTGGTGGGCTGCCCGTCGAGCAGGACGGCGGGCGCGGGGATCTCGACGACGTGCAGCGGGCGGCCCGCCGCGTCCCTGCTCGCGCCCAGCAGGGCGGTCAGCTCGTGGCTTACCGCGTGGTCGGGGTGGGTGGGATCGGGCTGGGCGTGCACGGCAATGGGGCCGGTCGGCGTGAACGCGGCAACGATGTCGATATGGCCGCGGGTGCCGAGGCGGTGGTAGTCGGCGGTCAGACCACGCGGCAGCCAGACCGCGTGACGGGTGCCAAGCTGTGCGTGTATCTCGGCCCCGACCTGTTCCCGGCTCCAGCCCGGGTTCCGGCGGGGGTCGAGTTGCACCGTCTCGGTGAGCAGCACCGTCCCCGCCCCGTCGACATGGAAACCGCCGCCTTCGTTCGTGAGCGCCGAGCGGCGTGGTGTCGCGCCGGCCTGTACGGCGAGGTCCGCCCCGAGCCCGGCGTCGGCCTCCCACGTCGCCCAGTCCTGGGCGCCCCAGCCGTTGAAGACCCAGTCCACCGCCCCCAGGCGGGTCCCGTCCTCGATGGTGAACGTCGGGCCGGTGTCGCGGATCCACGCGTCGTCCAGCTCCCGTTCCACCACCCGCACACCCGGCCCGGCCAGCCGCGCCGCCACCGCGCCCTGGCCGGGGTGGGCGACGAGCGTCACCGGCTCGTACCCGGCGACCAGCCGGGCGACGCCGGCCCAGGCCGAACGGGCCGCGCCGAGCGTCTGGGAGCCCTCCGGGCCGAACGTGGCGCTGGGGGGTGGAAAGGCCATCCAGGTGCGTGCGTGCGGCTCCCACTCCGCGGGCATCCGTCGCGACAAGACGCTCACCTCCGTCCTGATGGCAGCCGCGCAGCGCGGGAGCAGGGGGGCCGGGGGCATGGGAGCATCGACGCATGCTGACGGTTACCAGTATCGGGACACGTACGTCGCCCGCGCGCGTCAGCCCTCCGGCCCGCCCCCCGTTCCGTCTCGGTGCCGTACAGCAGCGCTGGCATCGCGACCCGGCCGAACACGCGGCGGCGCTGCGTGACGGCGCGCGGATCGCGGCCGAGCTGGGAGCGGAGCTGATCTGTTTCCAGGAGCTCACCCTGTCGCGGTACTTCGCCGACGTCCGTCCGCAGGACAGCCCGGCGGCTCTCGCCGAGAGCGTCGAGGACGGGCCGACGCGCCGGTTCGCCGCTTCGCTGGCCGCGGAGCTGGACGTCCCGGTGCACGCCTCGCTCTACGAGCGGGCCGACGGCGACGGCGACGACGGCGACGACGGACTCGGCTACAACACGGCCATCGCCGTCGCGCCGGACGGCGCGCTGCTGGCGCGCACCCGCAAGCTGCACATTCCGGTTACGGCCGGCTACTACGAGGACCGTTACTTCCGTGGGGGACCCGCCGGGCCGGCGGCCTATCCGGTCCTCGGCCTGGGAGCGGCCCGGTTCGGCTTCCCCACCTGCTGGGACCAGTGGTTTCCGGAGCTGGCCCGCGCCTATTCTCTCGCCGGTGCCGACGTCCTGGTGTATCCCACGGCCATCGGCTCCGAACCGGACCACCCGGGATTCGACACCCGGCCGCTGTGGCAGCAGGTCATCGTCGGGAACGGTATCGCCAACGGCACCTTCATGGTGGCGGTCAACCGGATCGGCTCGGAAGGCACGCTGACCTTCTACGGCAGTTCGTTCATCTCGGATCCCTACGGCCGGGTTCTCGTGCAGGCCCCCCGCGACGAACCCGCCGTGCTCGTCGCCGACCTCGACCTCGACCAGAGACGTGACTGGCTCGACCTGTTCCCGTTCCTCACCACGCGCCGCCCGGACGCCTACACACCACTGGCCGAGCCCGCCACCCCCCGATAGCGCCTGTTCGAGCCGCGCCACGGGGCGGCGGCTCCGAATCTTTCCGCTGGAAAGCAAGGTCCGGCGACGACGGCGAAGGGCACGGCCATCGGCCGCCGTGAATCACTGGACGCGGAAGCTACCGTCAGGCGGAGCACCGGTGAATACGGAACGTGTGCGGCGCCGGTACCGGCCACGGTATATGTTGTGATATCCGTACCGATGACACGAGGGTTGTCGACAATCTCGGCAAGATCAGCGTCAGGTACCCATTCCTTCACTATCGGTCATGCTAGCTAGCATGACCGATAGTTCGGCATGATCAGCAGTGGGAGATCGCGATCCGTGAGGGTAGGTCGCGTACCCGAGCGGTTCTCGGTCTGGCCGGCTCGGGTTAGCCGAATCCGGGCTTCTCGGCAAGCAGACGCCTCCGCCAGTCGGCGAACCGTTGGCGCATTTCGGCGATCGCACGGGGGTCGGCGCCATACTCGGCGAACGCCGTATCGGTGATCTGTGTCAGCGCGCCGAGCGCATCAGCGAAGATCAGGGGGTCGAAGCCGGGATCGGTCGCGGCGGCCAGTTCGAGCAGGTCCTCACGCGAGTAACGACCGCTCATGATGGCGGCATCGACATCGAGAAAGTCACGCTGCATGGCGCGTCCGAACAGGGCACACATCTTGTTCGCTATGGCGTCGTCCGCATGCAGGACGGGCCCGATATCAAGCTGAATCGGATCGTGTGCCCGCCAGTCCGCAGAGAGTTCGACCTTCTCGGCCGTACCGTCGGACGGGTCGGCCACCATCAACCGAGCGAATGTTTCGGCCCGCATGGCGATCGATATCACGTACCCGGCTGCCTCCAGAGCGGAGACGACCGCCGACGTCAACTCCGGGAACTCGTTACGGCACTGCCAACTGGTGAACAGGTCGACATCCCCGCTCGGGCGGGAGCCCATCCCGTGCGCCTGGACCGCATAGCCACCCGCGAGCGCGAGCCCGTACCGTTCCCCGGCAGCCAGAGCGATCTTCGTGATCCTTTCGTGTCGGGGCTCCATGCCTGCGCCTACGCGGTGGCGGTGACCCGGCTGATTTCGGCGAGAACCGGGAATTTCTGCTCCCAGGCTCTCCTGAGCTGCGCCGGCAGCCACAGCAACGCCCACAGGCGCCGCAGCATCCCGGCGTTCAGGTACGTGTAGAGGTCCTGTGGGCTGGCCGCCTCGAGGAGGACGGCGCGGTAGAGGTCGACGACCCTGCCGGGAGCGTCAAGATCGTACTCGGCGTTGCCGGACCAGTCCAGGTGCGCTGGCAGCCGGACGACACCGGACGACGGCCCGCGCAGCAGGTCCAGGCTCCCCGCGACGGCATAGGGTCGCTGATAGCGGGACGTCGGCGCTCCACGCGTGTCAGCCATGATTACAAGCCTACCGTCAGCCGAAGACGATCGGCCGAGATGTGCCGCAAGCCCTGCCCACGCTCCGATATGAGGTGGCAGTACGGTCCTGGCGGGGTAGGGGGCGTCGAGCGGCGGCAACCGCTGGCCCTTGCTGGGTGAGAAGGCTGTCGGCTGGATCAGCGGGCGGATGCCTCCGCTACCCGTCACGCCACGGCTGGTACCAAGGCTCATCATACTAGCTAACATGATAGCTAGTATGATAGCTAGTATGATAGCTAGTATGATAGCTAGTATGATAGCTAGTATGATAGCTAGTATGTTGGTCGGTGAGGAGGGCGGATGCTCGACACCGAGCTTGCGGAGATCGTCGACAACCTTCGCGCCATCGGTGCGGACATCGCGGATGTGGAGGTGAAGAAGGCGCAGGGCGGGCTGCCGAAATCGCTGCGTGCGACCCTCTCGGGGTTCGCCAACACGCGAGGCGGCATGATCGTTCTCGGTCTGGACGAAACCCAAGGCTTCGCCGCGACGGGGCTTCCCGATCCGGCGAGGCTTGCCGCTGATCTCGGCTGCATGTGTGCCGAGGACATGGAGCCTCCGTTGCGGCCGTTGATCAAGATTCATGACTTCGAGGGTGCCCAGGTTCTGGTCGCCGAGGTCCCCGAGCTCGGCTCCGCTCAGAAGCCCTGCTACTCGCGTGGGGCCGGCATCACCAAGGGCAGCTACGTCAGAGTGGGCGACGGAGATCGTCGGCTGTCGGCCTATGAGGTCCAGATGATGCTGTCCGCACGCGGTCAGCCCCGTGAGGACGAGCAGCCCGTCCTTGGCGCCAGCATCGATCATCTAGATGCGGTCGGCGTCGACGCGCTGATCGCACGACTGAGGATCAGCAGGCCATATGCGTTCCAGGATCTGGACCGGTTGGCGGTACTGCGTCGGGCCAAGGTTCTTGTGCCCGGAGACGGCGGCGATGATGTGGTCTCGCTGGGCGGGCTGCTTGCGCTGGGCAGGTATCCACAGGAGCATTTCCCGCAACTTGTGGTCACGTTCGTCCACTACCCGACCGAGACCGGTGGCCGGTCCACCGAGAGATTCCTGGATAATGTGACATTGGAAGGCTCGGTCCCGGTCATGGTCCGCGACACACTGGCGGTCGTCCGCCGGAACATGTCTCGCCGGGCGGTCATCGCGGGTGCGGGCCGGCAGGACGTCTGGGAGTATCCCGAGACCGCGCTGCGCGAAGTCATCGTCAACGCCCTGGTCCATCGTGACCTGTCCAGTGGCGCCCGAGGTACCCAGGTCCAGGTCGAGATGTACCCCGATCGTCTGGTGGTCCGTAATCCTGGTGGGCTTTTCGGTCCCGTCACGGTCGACAGCCTTGGTGAGGAGGGCATCTCCTCGGCCCGTAACGCCGCACTTATCAAGATTCTCGAGGACATACCACTGCCTGGTGAGACCCGCGCTGTCTGTGAGAACCGAGGGTCGGGCATTCGTGCCATGCGCGACTCGCTGCTTGCCGCGGGCATGAGCCCGCCGGATTTCGATGACAGAATTTCGTCTTTCGCTGTCGTCCTGCCCAACCACACCTTGCTGAGTGAGGAGGCCGTCGGTTGGATCAGCGGGTTGGAGGAAAAGGGCCTGACCGACAGCCAGTGCATCGCGCTTGCGCTGTTGCGCCAGGATGGCCTCCTCGACAACCGCGCCTACCGCGACGCGACTGGCGTCGACTCCCGCGTCGCCACCAGCGAACTGCAGGATCTGGTCGCTCGTGAACTCGTCACGCAGATCGGAAGCCGTCGCTGGGCCAGATACGAGCTGTCCTGGCGAACGGCGCCGGCGAAAAGCCAGTCCGCCCGGGCCGATCGCAGACCGGAACTGCTCCTCGCCCTCGGTGGCAAGGCTCTTTCGCGCTCCGAGCTCGTCACACGAACCGGTCTTGGTGATCAGGCCGTCCTTCGGTGGCTGAAAATCATGCGAGAAGAAGGCCTGGTCGAAATCGTCGGCAGCAGCTCCAGGAGCAGACATGTGCGCTACCGCCGCACACGCCAGGGCCAGCTTTTCCGCCCCGAAGACACAGATCGTGACTGATCACTCCCATGTGTAGGGTCGTTCTGCGGCTGAACGACCCTGCGGTCGCCGCGGATCCGGACGCGGCGCCGCGCCGCGCCGCGCCCATGAGCCTGTCCTCCTTGACGCGTGGCAGGAGGTGCCGGCGGTCCTGGGCGCGGTCAAGCGGGCGGTCGATGACGACCCTCGTCCCGGCCGGTTCCTTCTCACGGGCAGCGTCGAAGCCGACTTCACCACACGCCAGTGGCCCGGAACGGGGCGTGTCGTCCGGCTGGTGCTGCACGGGCTCACCGAACGGGAGATCACCCGCTCCATCGATCAGCCGGGCCTGCTCGATCTGCTATTGGGCCCGGACATCTCGCGCCTGAGCATCGCCGGCACACCCCCGAGCCTGGACGACTACGTCGACCTCGCATTGAGGAGCGGCTTCCCCGAAGCCGCGCTGAACCTGAGCGCACCCGCGCGGCTCGCCTGGCTGGACGCCTACGTCGATCATGTCGTCACCCGGGACGTGCTTGCGGTGGGGGAACAGCGTGATCCCGTCCGGCTGCACCACCTCCGCTCCCGTGACGGTCAGGAGGTCGATGTCGTCATAGACCTCGGAGGAGGCCAGGTGATCGCAATTGAGATCAGGGCCTCCTCGGTGCCGACGGTCCGGGACGCCCGTCACCTCGGGTGGCTCCGTGACCATCTTGGCCAGGACTTCCGCGCGGGAGTCGTGTTCCACACCGGTCCGATGCCTTTCGAGCTCGGCGACCGGATCTGGGCACTGCCCATCTGCGCTCTGTGGGCGGCCCGAGCGGAATAGCCGGCCCGGCGCCGGCGTGCCCGTGGTCGCGATGTGCTCCGGAAGTCTCATCGTGAACTGATCGACCGCTGTCCGTGAGAGCCGCGGGCCGGGGAGACGCCTGACAGCGAGTTGTGAATGTCGGGCAACTCACCGACCGCCGCACTCTACCTTCGTCGAGGAGACATCGATCGATCCGGAAGGGTGACGCATCCGTTTGCCTGCCATGTCCAGTCTGCCGGGGGTGCTCGCCATCGACACCGGCAACAGCAAGACCGACGTCCTGCTGGTCGGCGCGGACGGCGCCGTCCTGGGCAGTGCCCGTGGCGGTGGCTTCCGGCCGCAGCTGATCGGGGCACAGGCCGCGGTCGCCATGCTGGCGCCGCTGGTCCGGGCCGCCGCCGCGCGGGCCGGGCTGCCGCCGGAGAAGAACCCGGTGGCCGAGCACACCAGCGCCTGCCTGGCCAACGCCGATCTGCCGGTGGAGGAGGAGCGGCTGCGGAAGGCCGTCGAAGAGCAGGGCTGGACGCGGTCGGTGGCCGTTCGTAACGACACCTTCGCTGTGCTGAGGGCCGGGACGGACGACGCGTGCGGGGCCGCGGTGGTCTGCGGCGCCGGAGTCAACTGCGTGGGCCTGCTGCCGGACGGCCGGACGGTCCGTTTCCCCGCCCTCGGACGGCTGACCGGTGACTGGGGTGGCGGTGAGGTGCTGGCGGTGGAGTGCATGTGGCATGCCGTCCGGGCGGAGGACGGTCGTGGTGCGGCGACCGCGCTCGCGTCCGCCATCGCCGCGCACTTCGACCTGCCGAGCGCGACCCGTGTCGCCGAGGCGGTCCACCTCGGCGAGCTGGAGCGGGCCAGGCTGCATGAGATCATCCCACTTCTGTTCGCCACGGCCACGGCCGGCGACGCGGCCGCGCTCGGCCTGATCGACCGTCAGGCCGATGAGATCGTCCGGCTCGCTCTGGTGGCGCTCACCCGGCTGGGCCGGCTCGACATGCCCACTCCGCTCGTCCTGGGCGGTGGCATGCTGACCTCCCACCAGCCGCTGCTGTTGGACAACATCACCGCCCGGTTGGCCACCCGCGCACCGCTCGCCGAGATCCGGCTGGTGGTCGCCCCACCGGTCGTCGGTGCCGCGCTCCTGGGCCTCGACCACCTCTCGGCTGTCCGACCCGGCTCCCCGGACGACCGGTCTCCCGGTGACCGCGGTGAGGCTCAGGATCGGTTGCGTGCCGCGTACCCGGCGCCGTTGCCGTGGCCACCGCTCTGAACAGGGGCCCGCCGGGAGGGCCCGGAGGCGCGCTCCGTTCCCCGGATGGCAGAAATGATCTCTGTTGCCCACGCCGTCGGATGACGGTGGCCGAGCCGGCGGGCGAGGTCGGCCAGGCGTGCCCGCCGTTCGGCCGGCGTGAGCGACAGCGCCAGGGCCAGCCGGTCGGCGAGGTCGTCGAGGGAGTAGGGGTCGGTGAGCACCGCCGCTGTTCCCAGCTCCTCCGCCGCTCCGATGTGCCGGGAGAGCACCAGTACGCCGGAACCGCCGACCGCTGCCTGGACGGCGACGTATTCCTTGGCCGTCAGGTTCATCCCGTCCTGGAAGGAGGTGACCCACAGGACGTCGGCGGCAAGGTAGTTGTCGACGACCTCGGTGAAGGAGAGCGAACGGGGCAGGTAGTCGATGGGCTCCCAGCCGTCCTCGCCCCAGGCCCGGTTGACCTCGGCGATCCGTCGCTCGAGCTTCCGCCGTGTCGAGTCGTAGGCGGCGATGCCGGGCTCGGGTGGGGCGCAGATCAGTCGGACGCGAAGGCGCCCGCGCAGCTCGGGGCGGCGGGCGAGCAGCATCGCGACCGCTTCGACCTTCTCGACCGGGGCCTTGGTGTAGTCCAGGCGCTCGACGGAGAGCACCAGCTGGCCGCCCTGCCGGCGGATGCGCGGGGCTCGGCCATGGGCGAGCGCCTCGATGGCGTCGTGGTCGACGCCGAGTGGGTGGACGCCGATCCTCGGTAGCCGCGGGCTGCCCGCGAGGACGGACCGGAAACGTCCGGCAAAGGTCGTGGTGTGGAATCCGGCCCAGTCCAGGCAGCTGAGCGAGGCACGGATCTCCTCGGCGGTCGGCAGGGCGGCGAACATCTCCGGCGGTGGGAAGGGCGTGTGGTGGAACAGCCCCACCCGCAGGTCCGGTCGCCTTCCGCGGAGGATGCCCGGTACCAGCCAGAGGTTGTAGTCGTGCAACCAGACCGTGCCGCCTTGCGCCGCCTCGCTGTCGATGTGCTCGGCGAAACGCCTGTTGACCGTCCGGTACTGCTCCCAGGCGAGCGGGTTGAAGCACAACCGTTCGGGTTGTGACATCAGTACCGGCCAGAGCGTTTCCTTGCATGCCTGGTGGAAGTAGGCACGCCATTCGTCCGGTCGCAGCGGGAGGAAGGAGAGCGGGATTTTGATGTTGCGCCCGTCGGGGAGGGCTGTGCGTTCCGGCTGTTCCAGGACTGCCTGCCCCAGGAGCGCCTGCTCCGCAACCGTCTGCTCCGCAACGGCGGCGGCCACCCAGACGGCCTCCATACCTGCGCTGAAGAGACTGAGCAGGGTGGGCAGGATGCCGTTCGGGCTCGACGGTTCCCGCTGGTCGGCGTCGGGGGCCCAGATGGCCGGCGGGCGATGGTAGCCGATCACGAGTGGGGATCGGGCCTCGACCCAGCCCAGCTTCAGCAGTGCCTGTAACACGCCCGCGGCGCCGGGCTGCCGGGGCCGGTGGACGCCGTCCTGGCCGTCCAGCGCGGCGATCAGCGCTGGTTCGGAGTTGCCGACCGCCACGCCGTGCGTACCGGTCCGGAACATGGACAGGTCGTTGAGGCTGTCCCCGGCGACCAGGATCGAGGCTGTCGGCCAGCCCTGCGAGCGGGCGAGAGCGGTCAGCGCGTTGCCCTTGGAGACGCCCCTGGGCAGGACGTCGAAGTAGCGGTCCGCCGAGTAGCTCCAGGTGCAGCCGAGTGCCTCCACCATGTCGGTGACGGCCGGTGTGAGATCTTCGGGGTGGAGGAAGAACGAGCAGCGGCCCTCCTGCGGCACGCCGTCCTGGTAGGTCAGTGCGGGGAAGCGGCGCAGCGCGGTGCGTACGCGCGCGGTTCCGGGCCAGTCGGCTCGCAGCTTGCTCTGCAGCGGTTGGACAGGTGTGTGGTCGACGCCGTCGAGCACGGTGGCACCGACGTCGGCGATGATCCAGCGGGGCCTGGGCACCAGCGGGTCGTCCAGCGCCTCGCGGATGGCGGGCAGAGCGCGCCCGGTGGCGAAGACGACCACCACCTCGGGGTGGCGGTTCAGGGCGTCGCGCAGGCGCCGCCGGTCGGTCACGTCTCCTGCGAGCAGGGTTCCATCGAGGTCGGTGACCAGGATTGGCACACAGGTTCCCTTCGTGACAAGGGTGCCTGCCGCGCGAGGAGCGTACGGCTCATCGCCGTGCCCCCCACCACACCCACTGGCGTTGACCGAACAACTGTTTTACTCCAGGAGAACCAGAAGTGACGACGGAGAGTCGGGAAGGTGACACTAGCTGTCATTGCACGGTCGCGGACGAGAGCCGTCGGCCGTGGGCCGGTGGGCTGCCCGGGGCCTGTCGCCCGGCTGCCGGCGCACCTGGGCTGGTCCGGCGACGCCGAGCGCGATCTTGGCGCTCCCGGCAGGATTGTCGCAAACATGGACGGCCCCCGATTTCCAATGTCATGGCTGAATTTCACCGGCATCCTTTCTCGGCCGGGAATCCCGTGTGGTCGTCCGGGATTTTTTGGCGGACGTGCGCCGAGGACGGGCCGGAATGATATGTCTGTCAGGCATCCGGGTGGATCGGCCCGTGGGTCACTCTGTATGTAAGCGGTTGTACGCTCTGGGCTGGTGGGCCCAAACCCTGCCCACGCCCTGCCGGCACGGATTTCGTTGTCGCGGATCTCCGCTTTGCGGATCTTGGTGCCGCAGGTGTAGCCGGGCCGGCCGGATCGTTCTCCGTGCCTCGTCGGATGGATATGCGCATGTGCCCTGGTGAGATGGTGTCGGCGATCGGCACGGCCGTTCCATGGCGCGTTTCACGCCGGTCCGGCGGCAAACGGCGGACTGTCCGATGAGCGAGCGAGTGGCCATCTCCCGAAGCCGGGAGGAACCGGTCCGGCGGCTGCTGACGGAGTGCCTGGACCGCTCCGGTGAGGCGCGGAACCGTGACCTGCCGGTTGTCCTGCTGCTCGGGCCCCCGGGCATTGGCCGCAGTGCCGTGCTCGACGAGATCGAACGATGGTGCGCGGCTGTGCCGCGCGTCCGGCTGAATCTGGGCGGGACGGGACGGCGGCCGGCGCCGGGGCGCGATGTCTCCCCGGCCCGCGAGATTCTGGTCCGGACCGCTTTCGGCCTTGCCGGGAAGGTGCCCGGTTATCGGCGTGTCACTTTCGACCGGCTCTACACCTGCCTGCTTGTCCTCGGCAGCGAGCTGGAGCTGAACGATCGTATCCAGACCCTGCACCAGATCACCAGGCTGCTGCGCGACCGGACCTGGGCGGAGCGCAACCGCGACGACATCATCAGGATCGTCAGCCCGGTGCTCGCCTCGTCGGAACTGCCGGATGTGGCGTCCGCCGCGGTGACCGTCCTCGCCTCCATGCAGTGGCGGGCCCGGCTGGGCGGCCGGCGGACCTGGCCCTTCCAACGGGCGGAGCGCTCGCGGCGGACCGCCGAGCCGATCAGCCCGGACGCCCTGGCCGACCTGGTCGCGCTCCGGAACGCCGACGACGAATCGCGCCAGGAGGTGGAACGGCTGCTGGTGAAAATGTTTCTCGCCGATCTGTACGACGCTTTCACCGCCGGCCGGCGGGCCGGCGGCGACCTGTTCAACTGCGTTCTGCTGCTGGACAACGTCCACCATTCCCCCGGCGGCCGGGAGTTTCTTCACCTGCTCGTGGAAGAACGCCATCAACGGGCTTCGGAGGGCGCCGGCACCTGCGACCCGCTGGTCGTGATCGTGACCAGCCGGGGGTGGAACCCGGTCCGCGACGGCACTCCGGGGGGCCGGATACGCCCGCTCGACGCGGCGGGTTACGCGAACTGGGCCCGCGGCCGGCGCGCGGACGCGCACGAAGCGGGATCATGGTGGTATCCGGTGGCGTTACCCGACCTCACGGCGAACGACGTCAGCCTGCTGGTCAGACGCGCCGACCTGCCCGACCGGTGGCGCCGGCTGGCAACGGACCTGCACCGCGTCACCGACGGTCATCCGGGAACGGCCAACCATGTGCTGCGAGGGTTACGGATCGTCGCCCGCCGTCGTCCACCGGAACCGGCGGAGGAGAACAGCCGCTGCCTGCTGGAGATCGAGAGTGGGGAGCACGGGCCCGGCGCGTCGCGCCGCACACTCGGCGGGGAGGCTCTGGAGCACTGGCTCGCCCCCTTCACGGAACTCCAGCGGAAGATGCTGGTCACCTGTGCCGCGCCACAGCGCGTCGAGCCCAGTTCGATACACGCGGCGCTGGGCCGGACGTCCGACATCCAGAGCCGGCAGGCCCTGTTACAGGCTCTTCAGGAGAACATGTGCGCGTGGGAGACCGACGGCAGGCTGGTGCTCCGCCCGGTGCTGCGCCGCCTGCTGTTGCAGGACCTGCGGGCCCGTGCCGATGACGACCGGGACGGCTGGCGCAACGTCCACCATCGGCTGCGGGACCATTACCGGCGGCCTCGACCGGACAGCGGCCCGGGGCATGTGACGGCGGCCCTTTATCACGAGCTCGCCACCGACGAACTGACCCCGGTCGTGGAGCATGTGCGGGCCGGCCTGGCGGCGGTGTCGCCCGACGGGCGGTGGGACGGCCACCGATGGTGGAGCGAACTGGCCGGGATCACCCGGGCGCCGATGTCGCCGGCGGTCATGGCCGCCCTGGCCACGCCCGATCCCATGGAGACGCTGGGGCCGTGGTGGCGCGGCGGGCCGGACGTCCATCTCGCTCGCCTCGTGCTGGCCTGCTGGCTGGCCACCAAGCCGTCCGCGCACGAGTCCGTACTGCACGAGGCCCAGATTCCGGGCGCTCTCAACGCGTTGGCCGCGGTCCCCGGATATGAACACGCCTACGATTTCCTGCTGAACCTGGCGTGGCGATATCAGCGCGGCGAACGGCCGGCCGACCGTACTGACCCGGAGGTGTGATCAGCGACCATGCCCAACAACAGCCGATCCCGTTGGAGAGGGTTCTTCGGGCGTCACGAGCCGGCGCCCGGTGTCATCGTTCCGGACTTCTTCAGGAGACGGAGACGCCGCCGGATCATCTTGTTAGTGATCGTCCTGCTGGTCGCACTCGGGGTGCCCGCCGCCATCTTCATGCGACTGGTGTTTTCGGACGACTGTGCCGCGGGCGTGGTGCGCCACGACGGCGAATGCGTCGGCGTCACCGACGGCGGTTACGTTTTCGCCCAGGAGCTCAGGGACGTCGAAAAAGCGATCAGAGAAGAGAACGACTGGGTCGCGAAGCAGCGCAACCGGGTGAGCGTGTCCATCGCCTACGTCTTTCCACTGCGGTTCAACGGGTCGAACGTCGCTGCCGACACGCGGTCACTCCGGCGCGACTTGGAAGGAGCGTTCGTCGCCCAGTACGCGGCCAATCACGACACCATGACCGAGCAGCCGCTGATCCGGCTGCTGCTGGCCAACACGGGCACCAACAGCACCAGGTGGAAGCCGGTGGTCGAGGATCTCGCGAAACGTGTCGCCGGGAAGGACCATCTGGTGGCGACGGTCGGCCTCGGGCCGAGCCTGAGTGCCACCCGGGATGCTGTCCGCCGACTTGCGGAGCTGGGAATTCCGCAGATCAGCGCCATTATGACGTCGGACGATCTGGTGGAGATCCCGACGCTGCGGCGGGTTCCCCCGCCGAACCACGTCGAGGTGGCAGCCGTCATCGACCACGCGCGAAAGACGGCCAACCGGGCGATGCTGGTCCAGGACACGAACCCCGACGATCTCTACCCCGGGACCCTTGCCGACACCTTCAGCAGCAGATATCCGGACGCGGCGAATCGTCTTGTCGGCCAGGTCGAGCAGTACAATTCGAAACTGGGCGCGACGGCCACCACATTTGTCCAGATGTTGCCGAACATCTGCAGCGAGCGACCCGGAATCGTGTATTTCGCCGGCCGGGACGCGGAACTCAGGGATTTCCTCAAGGTGCTGGCCAGGCGTAACTGCCTGGGTGACCACATCACGGTGCTGACCGGTGACGACGCCAGCGGCCTCGAGGGTGACAGGTCGCTCGACCAGACGCTGGCCGCGAACATCAGCGTCCTGTTCACCGCGCTCGCGCATCCCGGCGCCTGGCAGGCCCCGGATGCTGACTCCTTCTTCAACCGGACGACAGTCGCTCGATTTCAGGACCCCACCGGTGTTTTCCAGCAGAGATTTCCGAACGAGACGCTGGACGACGGTGAGGTGATAACGTCACACGACGCTGTCCTGGTGGCTGTCACCGCTGTCAGGTATGCGGCTGTCGGCGGCCATCTCCAGGTCACCCCGGCCGATGTCGAGCAGACCCTGAATCGGCTGCACGGCAATCTGAAGGTTGCCGGGGCCGGCGGTTATCTTTCCTTCGACAACGCCGGCAGCCCGATAGGAAAGCCGATACCACTGGTCAGTATCAACCCGGGCGGGGTGCTGGCCTTCCGGGAGCTGCTGCCGCCAGCACCCTGACAGCCTGCCGTGGACCTGGGCCGCCCGAACGGCCACGGCCATGGCCACGGCTGCAAGCCACGGCCGCAGCCGCGGACTTCGGCACAACCATCCGTTCAACGCAGCCACCCGTTCAGCGGCGGAAGCGCCCGTCGGCGAGATGGCGTCAGGTGCCGTTGCCGGCTTCCATGACGTCGGCGTGGCCGACCAGCGTCCCGGCTCGGTCGATGACGATCACCTCGACCCGCACGGCCGCCCCGCGCAGCACGTCGAGCGCGGTGCGGCGGGCGTCCGCCGCGATGAGGTCGCCGAGCGGGACGCCGGCGGCCAGGCAGAGCCGCAGCGCGCCCAGCGCGGTGTTCGCAGTCTCGACGCGCCTGGAGAGTTCCGCGCCGCCGCCGGCGGCGCGGGCCAGCGTGGCGAGGGCGGCCAGGTCGACCTGGGAGCGTCCGGAGTGCAGGTCGAGATGACCGGCGGCGAGCTTGGCGAGCTTGCCGACACCGCCGACGATGGTCAGATGCGGGATCGGGTGGCGGCGCAGGTACTTCAGCACGGCGCCGGCGAAGTCGCCCATGTCGAGCAGCGCGTCGTCGGGCAGGCCGTGCAGCCGGCGGGCCACCTCCTCGGAGGTGCTGCCGGTGCAGGCCGCGACATGCCGGTGGCCGGCGGCGCGGGCCACGTCGATGCCGCGCCGGATGCTGTCGATCCACGCCGAGCAGGAGTAGGGCACGACGATGCCGGTGGTGCCGAGGATCGACAGGCCGCCGATGATGCCCAGCCGCGGGTTCCAGGTGTGCCGCGCGATCTCGGCCCCGTTGTCGACCCCGATCGTGATCTCCACGTCGACGGCCGCGTTCACGGCGCCGTCCGTGTCGTCCGCACCGTCCGCGTCGCCGCCGACGATGCTGACGGCGCGGATGTGGCCGGCGGCGCCGGTGTGGGTGGTGTGGCCGGTGTGGGTGGCGGCGACCGCGGCCAGCGCGGCGCGCATCATCCGCCGCGGCACCGGGTTGATGGCCGGCTCGCCGACGGCCAGCGGCAGGCCGGGCCGGGTGACCGTGCCGACTCCCGGGCCGGCGCGGAACACCACCCCGGCCCGGGGCGCGGCCAGCCGGACACGGGCGTGCACGAGGGCACCATGGGTGACGTCCGGGTCGTCACCGGCGTCCTTGACGACGGCGGCGGTGGCGGCGCCGGGGGTCAGCTCCTCCCAGGCCAGGGCGAAGGCCGGGCGCTGACCACCCGGCAGGGTGATCGTCACCGGGTCGGGGAACTCGCCGGTGAGCAGCGCGGTGTAGGCGGCGGTGGCCGCGGCCGTGGCGCAGGCGCCGGTCGTCCAGCCGTAGCGCAGCTCCCCGCGCGGCTGCCGGCTCCCGCGACGTCCGGCGGGCTCCGCTTCGTTCATGGCCGTCCCGCCGAGCCTGGCTGTCCGGCCGGGTCAGGCCCCGCCGGGTCAGGCCAGGCCAGGTCAGGCCAGGCAGGCCGGGCGAGCTGGGCAGGCCGGGTGGGACGGGCGGAGCGGGTGGGACGGCGGTGAGCTGGCGGGTGCTGGTGCTCGGCGGCACCGCGGAGGGCCGGCGGCTCACGGAGAAGCTGGCCGCACTGCCCGGCGTGGAGGTGATCTACTCGATCGCGGGCCGGGTGGCCGCGCCCGCCCTGCCCACGGCGGCGCGGATCCGGGTGGGCGGGTTCGGCGGCGTGGACGGCCTCGCGTCCTACCTGCGGGATGCCGGGATCGCCGCGGTGATCGACGCGACCCATCCCTACGCCGCGCTGATGACCGCCGCTGCGGTTACGGGGAGTAACGCGGGCGCGGTGCCGCTGCTGGTCGTGCGCAGGCCGGGCTGGCCGGAGACGGACGGTGACGACTGGCATCGGGTGCCGTCGCTGGCCGCCGCCGCGGCCGCCCTGGGCGGCTTCGGGGAGCGGGTGTTCCTGACCACGGGCCGGTCCGGGATCGCAGCGTTCGCCGGCTCGGATCGGCACTGGTTCCTCCTGCGTTCGATCGAGGCGCCGTCACCCCCGATGCCGGCGCGGATGGACGTCCTGCTCGAACGTGGCCCGTTCACGGTAGAGGGGGAGACGGCGCTGATGCGCGGGCATCGGATCGACGTCATCGTCACCAAGAACAGCGGTGGCCCGCTGACCGCGGCGAAACTGGTCGCCGCCCGTCACCTGGGCCTGCCCGTGCTGATGGTGGACCGCCCGCCGCTGCCACCCGGCACACTGGCCGTGGCCACCCCCGAGGACGCCGTCGCCTGGTTCACCGACTGGTCGGGGCGACCGATGGGTCATGCACCAGTTGACGACAGCGGGTGACGAAATCAGACGAAGACACGGGGTGATGACCGTCCGCCGGTCGTCGCCGAGGATCCTCAACCTGGCCGCCCAGCCGGACTGCTTCGTCCGGTCGGCCGGTGTCGGGGCGTCGGACCGGCCGGCTTGGCACTCGTCCGGTAAGGCGTTCGGCTGGCGTGGTCATTCGTCCTCGCTCGCGATCGCGTTGACGGCCGCCGCGGCCATGGCGCTGCCGCCGCGGCGGCCGTGCACGACGAGGTGCTCCAGCCGGCTGGGATGCTCCGCCAGGGCCCGTTTCGACTCGGCGGCCCCGATGAAGCCGACCGGGACGCCGATCACCGCCGCGGGCCGGCCGGCGCCGGACTCGACGAGCTCGAGCAGCCGGAACAGCGCTGTCGGGGCGTTGCCCACGGCGACCACCGCGCCGTCGAGGCGGTCCCGCCAGAGGTCCACCGCGGCGGCGGTGCGGGTCGTGGCGAGCTGGTGGGCGAGGCCCGGCACCCGGGGGTCGGACAGCGTGCAGATCACCGGGTTGTCCGCGGGCAGCCGGGCGCGGGTGACGCCCGCGGCGACCATCCGGGTGTCGCACAGAATCGGTGCTCCTGCGAGCAGCGCGGCTCTGGCCGCGTCCACCACGCCGGGTGAGTAGGCCAGGTCGGCCACCAGATCGACCATCCCGCAGGAATGGATCATCCGGACGGCGGTGCGGGCGACGCCGTCCGGCAGGCCGGTGAGGTCCGCCTCGGCGCGGATCGTGGCGAACGAGCGGCGGTAGATCTCGGCGCCGTCACGGACGTAGTCGTTCACCGGGAGCTCCGCACGGTCGTGGGCCACCCGGCGGGCCAGCGGCGGCCCAGCCGACCGGTCCGGCCCAGCCGGCCGGACCGGCCCAGAGCGACGGTCACGTAGCGCGGATCCCCTCCACGGCCGCCCGTACAGGCCATGATCGCCGCGATTTTGTTGTTGTGTACGTTTTTTGGCCGCATCAGCGTACACAACGACAAACTTGCGCCGATCTTCTTCGATGGTCGGCGTCCATCGAAGTGCGCCACCGCCCGTGGGGTGACTTAGAGTCATCTAATCGGTGCTCTAGGCGACCGAAGCGGCTCGGCGGGGCAGAGCGGCAGCGGGTGTCCGCCACGGCCAGCAGGTCCGGGACAACGGCTGCGCGTCCGGCGATGAGCGTCACGGCCGCGATTGTGTCGTATCTGGACTGTCGTTGCGTTCCGGGGCCGGCTGCCTCCCCAGCGCGGGGCCGGCGGGGCCGGCGGGGCCGGCGGGGCCGGCGGTCTTGGTCACGGCCCACTGGGTGACCGGCAGCATCGGCCGCCAGCCGGTGAAACCGCCGACCGGCGCGGCGCGGGCCACCGCCAGCCGGACGAGGTCGCCGCCGTGGCTGGCGTGCCAGCCGGCCAGCACCGCCTCCGACTCGACGGTGACCGCGCTGGCCACCAGCCGGCCGCCCGGCGGGAGCGCGGCCCAGCACCGCTCGAGCACACCGGGAGTCGTGATCCCACCGCCGACGAACACGGCGGACGGCGTGGGCAGCCCGGCGAGCGCCGCGGGGGCGGGGGAGCCGACGACCCGCAGGCCGGGGGTGCCCAGCGCGTCCGCGTTGCGCAGGATCCGCGCTGCCCGGTCCGCCCGGGGCTCCACGGCGATCGCCCGGCAGGCCGGGTGCGTGCGCATCCACTCGATCGCGATGCTGCCGGAGCCCGCGCCCACGTCCCACAGCAGTTCGCCGGGGGCCGGACCGAGCCGGGCGAGCGTGACCGCCCGCACCTCCCGCTTGGTGAGCTGGCCGTCGTGCTCGAACACGCTGTCGGGCAGGCCCGCCGTCCGCGGCAGATGCCCGGAGTCGGGCCCGGGCTCGCACTCGACAGCGACCAGGTTCAGATCGGCAACCACGTTCGGACCGGCCAGCGTCCCCAGACCGGTCGTCGCGTCCGGGTCGGCCCGCGTGTCCTGGTCGGTCAGCGCGGCGGTCGGCTCGCCGTCGTGCCGCTCGTCGCCGTGCCAACCGCCGTCACACCAGGACGCGGCCGTGCCGGTGCGGCACCGCTCGTCATCCGCGCCGAGGTTCTCCAGGACGGTGAACGGGCTGCCGCCGTAGCCGCGGCCCACCAGCAGGCCGGCGAGCGCCGCCGGGCTGTGGCCGTCCGCGCACAGCACGATCAGCCGGCGGCCGGGCTGCACGGCCGGGTGCACGGCGCTGAGCGGACGCCCGACCAGGCTCACCACGTCGACGGCGTCCATCGCCCAGCCGAGCCGGGCGCAGGCGAGCGAGACCGAGGACGGATGGGGCAGCACCCGCACCCGCCGCGCGCCGAGCAGCCGCACCAGCGTCGTGCCCAGGCCGAAGAACATCGGGTCGCCGCTGGCCAGGCAGCACACGCGGGCGCCGGCGTGCTCGGCGAGCAGCCCCGGCAGCGCCGGCACCAACGGCGTGGGCCACTCGACCCGCCGGCCGCCCACGTCGGCGGGGACCAGTGCCAACTGCCGCCGGCTGCCCATCAGCACCTGCCCGGCCCGCAGCGCCTCCCGGCCCGCCTCGGTGAGCCCGCCCCACCCGTCGGCACCCACCCCCACCACAATCACCGGCGACTGATCACCGGGACACACGGTCACTGGATCTTTCGCTGCCTTCCTGGCCGCCTCGGCCGATCGTTTCGCCGGATACCACCGCCACCCGCCACACCACGGCCGGCGCGCTAGAGCTGACCACGCCATCTACCTGGAGCTGAACATGCTGGTCAGCATGGCAGTTGGTAAGGGAACGGATTCTTGACGCTGAACTTGCGGAGATCATCGACATCCTTCGTGCCATCGCTGCGAATATCGGGTACATGGAGCGGAGCGCGCTGGAACGAGTTGGCTTACGGGAACGTTGTGAACCGTGAGTCCCTACGGTATCGGGAGGCGATGGCTCCACGAGCGGCTTCCTCAACCGCTGTCGATGATTTCTTGCATGACCCGTTCGAGTTCAGGGAGCTTCTCCTCGAGAACCTGCCAGACCAATCTGTCGTCTACTGTGGCGTAACCGTGGATGAGGATGTTCCGAAAGGCGACGATGCGAGGTGGCTCGGGTATGGCGGCGGCGATCTCGGGGGCGGCCTTGGACAGTTGGTTCAGCGCCTCTCCGATGATCTCGACCTGGCGCTCGACGGCCGCACGGAGCATTGCGTTCGACAAATAGTCCGCCAACGATTGTCCCCGCGCGAAACCGCGGGCAAGACCGGCCGCGTGCACCGCGTCCCACAGGTATTTTCGGGGGTCAGGCCGCATACAGGGACTGCCGGGTACGCATGACCTGGTCGCGGAAGTAGGGGTTGCGGATGTTCGCGACGCTGACGACGTCGACCGCGCGTCCCAGCAGTCGTTCCAGGCCTTCCTTCAGGTCGAAATAGCTGCCGAAATAGTCGAACCCCGCCTGCGCGTCATCGAATTCGACCAGTACGTCGACGTCGCTGGAGCCCACGTCGAACGAGCCACCGACGGCGGACCCGAACACGTCGAGACGTCGAACCCCGAGTCGCTGACACAGGGTCTCGATCTCCGAACGCTTCGTCTCGATGACCGGATGCACTGCCCACCTCCCGAATGAGATTCTGCCCCGCGAGCGCGGATGTCGACCGGGCGAACCGGTCACGGCCCGGGCGCACCGCTGTGGTCAAGGGAATTTTGCTCTGTTTATAACGAATAGTCCGATTTCTGGCAGGCCTGTCCGGCATCCGAGGCCGGCCTCTGAGCGCCGCCGTGAACATCGTGGGCGGAACGTGCCGGTTCAGTGGTCACCATCGAATCTGGTCCCGTGCCGACCTCCGGATGCTGGGGCCAGGGCGGGACGCCGGTCATCAGGGATTTCGCTGGATGGTGGTGGCGATCGTGCGGTGGCGGCGGAGGATGTCGTCGAGGCCGAGGTGGACGGGGGCGCCGTTCTCCACGACGGTCCTGCCTGCGACGACGGTGTGCCGGGCGGCTACCGGGCCGCAGCGCAGCCACGCCTCCACCGGGTCGGACAGGGCGCCGGCGAAGGCGATCCCGTCCAGTGGCCAGACGACCAGGTCACCGGCCGCGCCGACGGACAGCTCGCCGAGCTCGCCGGCCCGGCCGAGGCAGGCCGCGCCGCCGCGGGTGGCGATCTCCAACGCGTCCCGGGCGGACATCGCGGACGCCCCGCCGCGCAGCCGTCCGAGCAGCATCGCCGTACGCGCCTCCAGCCACAGCGAGGCGGCGTCCGCCGAGGACGAGCCGTCGCAGCCGAGGCCGACCGGCGCGCCGGCGGCCCGCAGCTGCGCGACCGGCGCCAGCCCGCCGCCGAGGATCATGTTGCTGCTCGGGCAGTGAGCGACCCCGGTGCCCCAGGCCCCGAGCCGGGCCACCTCGGCGGCGTTCGGGTGGATGCAGTGGGCGACCCAGGCGCGGTCACCGCCCCAGCCGAGGTCGCGGAAGTGCTCGACCGGGCGCCGGCCGTAGGTCGCCAGGCAGTAGTCGTCCTCCTGCGGGTCCTCGGCGAGATGGGTGTGCAGCCGCACGTCCAGCTTCTCGGCGAGCTCGGCGGTGGCCCGCATCAGCTCGGGGCTGACGGAGAACGGCGAGCAGGGCGCCAGCGCGATCCGCACCATCGCGCCGTGGGACGGGTCGTGGTGGGCGGCGACGAGGGCCGCCGAGTCCGCGAGGATGTCGTCGGGATCCTGCACGACGGAGTCCGGCGGCAGCCCGCCGTCCTTCACCGACAGTGACATCGATCCACGGGTGGGGTGGAAGCGCATCCCGAGCTCGCGGGCGGCGGCGATCTCGGCCGCGATCAGGTCCCCGGCGCCGCGCGGGTGGACGTACAGGTGGTCGGTGGTGGTGGTGCAGCCGCCCAGCGCGAGCTCGGTCAGGCCGACGTGGGCGGAGACGTACACCGCCTCCTCGTCCAGGCGGGCCCACAGCGGGTAGAGCGTGCGCAGCCAGGCGAACAGCGAACCGGACACCGCCGGCGCATACGACCGGGTGAGGTTCTGGAAGATGTGATGGTGGGTGTTCACCAGGCCGGGGGTGACCAGGCAGCTGGCCGCGTCCAGCGCGCGCCGGGCGGGCGGGGGCGGGTCGCCGGCCGCCCCGACCGCGCTGACCAGGCCGTCGGTCACCGCCACCCAGCCGCCGGGCAGCTCCCGGCGGCGGTCGTCCATGGTCGCCACCAGCTCGGCGCCGCGGACGAGCAGGTCGACCGGCCGCGGGCCGGGAGCCGGGATACGCGCGGTCATGGCATCGATTCTGCCGCGCCGGTGTCGCCCGACGGTTTCACCGCGGTGCCGTCCGACGGTTTCACCTTCGGCTCACCGAGGTGCCCCAGGGGTTGGTAACGCGGCTACCTGCCGGGCGGCGACGCACCCGCACACTCACCCTTGACGGCCCGGGCGACCGCCGGAGCGAAACCATAGCGCGCCTCGCGCAGGCTGCGATAGTTGCAGGCTGCGATAGTCGCAGGTATGGTGGAGTGGTCGATCTGCTGCCGAGGGTAGGATATTGGTGCGTTTCGTCAATCGAGTCAAGGAACTGTCCTTGCTGGACGAGTGGTTCGGGCGACCGGGACCTCAGCTTGGCGTGGTTTGGGGGCGTCGACGAGTCGGAAAGTCGCACCTGCTGGCGCATTGGGCAGCGGATAAGCGGGCTGTCTACCACGTCTCACGCAACCGAGCGCCCGACCAGGAGCTTGCCGCGCTCTCGGCGACCGCGGCTCCGGTGCTCGCGCTTGCCAATCGCGACCTGGTCAGCCGTCCGTTTCGGGACTGGGACGAGGCATTCGAGCTTTTCCGGCAAACTGCGTCAGAAGCGCCGCTGGTCGTGATCCTCGACGAGTTTCCCGAACTGGTCAGGAGCGATCCGCGTATCGAGAGCGCCCTGCGCGCGATCTGGGAGGGCATGGGCGACCATCCCGTCCGCCTGGTCCTGTGTGGCTCGGCGGTACGCATCATGGAAGCGTTGCAGGAGGAACGCGCCCCGCTCTACGGGCGGGCTACGCTTCGCCTGCAGGTTCGGCCGTTTCTGCCCAACGAAGCGGCGTTGATGCTGCCCGGTCTCGCACCCGCCGAGCGGGCCAGGGCATGGGGTGTCTGCGGTGGCATACCCTTTTACCTGGACCTGTGGGACCAGTTGTCGTCATTCCGGGACAATCTCGCGCGACTTGTCGCGAACGAGCATGGGCTTTTTCTCAACGAGGGCCAGTTGATCCTCGCCACCGAGGACTTCGCCGGCGGCCGCCGCGAACGTATCCCGGAGCAGGTGCTGCGGGCGATAGCCGCCGGGCGCACCCGGTTCGGCGAAATCAAGGACGCGTTGGGCATCGACCCAACCCGGGCGCTGGCCGCATTGGCGGACCTCGGCCTGGTCCAACGGGTGCTTCCGGTCGGGCGCAACGCGGACCCACGGCGGGCGTACTATCGGGTGGCGGACAACTTTCTGGCCTTCTGGCTGTCGATTGCGGAGCCTCGTCGAGCGGCCATCATCCAGGGTTTGGGCAACTCCGTGGCGGGCGTCATGGAAAGCGAGTTCGACAACTTCATGGGCGACCGGTGGGAGGACGCCGTACGCGCTCATCTCGTACGGACCATGGCGGATGATCTCCGGGTCGCGCCCGTGATCGAGGTCGGCCGGTTCTGGCACCAGTACGGAACCGACCCGGCAGAGATTGACGTCGCCATGCTCAGCGGGCCGACAGGACGGCTTGGCCTTGCCGCCGAGGTGAAGTGGGCCCGGCGCGAAGAAGGAAACCGTATCCTGCGCACATTGATGCGCAAGGCGCACGCCTCCAACCTGATCGGCCCGCATGACCCGGAGCCGCTGTACGTGATCGCCGCGCGCGAGGAGGTGACCGGACAGCTACCCGACGACGTGCTCCGCGTCACCACCGCCGACGTCTTCGCCTAAAGGTTGTTTCGTAACTCGCTTGGGTGTGATGCGACTGTCCGGTGGTGCTCGATCAGCCGGCCCGGCTGATGTTGTAAAGGTGGGCGATCCCGGCGGCGGTCACGGCAAGGGCGCGCGCCTGGCGGCGGTAGTCGCGCAGGATCTTCCAGGTCTTCAGCCCGGCGAGGGTGTGTTCGACGCGGGCCCGGACCGTGCGGTGCACCCGGTTCAGGTCCTGCTTCCACTCCGGTAGCGGCTGTCCGTCGACCGGTTTCCGATAAGGCATGATCACGTCTGGGTGGCCCTGGTAGCCGCCGTCGGCGAGCACGGGGCGCCCGGCGAGACGGTCTTTGATCCCGCTGGTCTGGTAGACGATCGTGTCGTTGCGGTTGCCGGCCCGCGGGTCGCCGAGGGCGAGAACGATATGGCTTATTTTTTGCGGCCTACACCGCCGTAGATCCAGACGTTGCGGTAGCCCCTGGGGCGTTTGCTGGCCGGTCGCCATGTCGGCACCTGGACGAGGCCCGGGCCCACCAGATCGCAGCCGGTGAAGAACGCGGCAATGGCGGGATGACCGCGCACGGCGAGGGGCGAGGTGGCGGTGTCGTAAACCTCGGTGGCCTGGGCCGCTGCCGCGGGTCGCAGGTCACCCGTGGCATGGGACAGCACCAGATAGCTGCCCGCCGGCAGCGCATCGAGTAGCGTCCGCACGATGCCGGTGGGGTTTTCCTCGTCGCGGATGAAGTGCACGACGGCCACGAGGAGCAGGGCCACGGGTTCGGTGAAATCGATCAGATGCCGGACGTGAGGGTGGCCCAGGATCTCGTGTGGCTTCCGCAGGTCCGCCAGCGCGGCCGTGGTCCGGCCGGTGCCGGTCAGCAGCGCGTTGGCGTGCGCGTGGACGACGGGTACCACCCCCGGGATACACATGCCCCGACCTACGCGTCCACTGGCCACCCCGGATGTTGTACATTTGTTGTACAGTGACCTCATGAGTGTCGGATTCCGCCCCACCGAAGAGGACCTCCGGATCGTTGAGGCCAACCGCCGTCAAGACGAAAAGACCAGCGACGTCATCCGGCGCGCCCTGCGACTGCTTGACCGGGAGGCGTGGGAGGTGCGTGCCCGCGAGGATATGTACCGGCTGCGGAACGAGGACCTGTCCGCCGAGCCCGATGCGTGGGAGTACGACACCAACGGCAACATCAGAATCACAGGTACGAACCTCGCGGTACCAGTCAGGTCGCAGGACCAACCGTGATTCGCGGGGCGGTGTACCCGGTGGACCTTGGCGACGCCAAGCGCGGGCATGAGCAGCGGGGTCGTCGGCTCGGCCTCGTCATGAGTATTGAGCAGAACGCGTGGTCCACGGTCACGATCGTTCCGACGTCGACCGGCGCGCAGGCGACCGCCTTCAGGCCGGAGGTGATCATTACGGGACGGTCGACCAGGATCCTGGTCGACCAGATCCGGACCATCGACAGCTCCTATGTCACGGGTGAACTCGTGGACTACCTCTCCCGCGACGACATGGCGCAGGTTGAGCACACCCTTTCGCGCTACCTCGGCCTGCTTCGCTGAGCGCATCGCCTGGCTCCCGTACATCGACCTCCCCTCGCGACCGGGCGAAGACCGAGATCCGACGCCGCCGACCCGACGGATCTGTCGCGTTGTTCTTACCGGCCCCCGGCCGAGCCGCGCGGCATGTGCAACCCGGGTACGGACCCCGGATGCAGCCCGATCATCAAAAAGATGCTGGTCAGAAGCCCGAGGGCTGTACGAGGACGATCGGTACCACCCCAGGGTTGCACACATCAAGCGACGGAAGACGGGGCTGACCGGCGTCTACCTGAATCCGGATGGTGCGACTCCGGTCGATGGTGGGGAGGAGGCACTACCGGGGCCGGGTGAGCTGATGTCCATTCTTGAAGTCGCAGGTATCCGTACTGGCGAAGCACCTCTCGTCATTGCTGGCGCTGGCGAGGGTGCGCCCGTCCGGCGCAAACGCCACCGAAATCACAGAGTTGGTGTGGCCGGTGAGGGGGGAGCCCAGCGGGCGGTTCTCTTCGGGGATGAGCTGGTGGTTCTCTTCGGGGATGAGGGTGAAGGCCAGAACAGTGCCGGTGATGACAAGCAGCACCGCGGCGGAGACGAGGGCCAGGCGGCGCTTCCGGCGGGTTCGCGGGCCACCAGGTTTCTCGCGGACGGCTGACGGGATTGCCGGTGTCGGGTCTGATGGCAGGGGGTCGGCTCGCTGGGTGGGCAGCTTGGTGAAGTTCGATGTCGCTAGTGGTACGGGTGGGCTCGTGTCAGGTGCTGGCAGGGTAGGGGCGAGTGGTTCACGGATATCCGTGGGTGCCCTCAGCGTGGCGGGAATCGTCGAGGCTGGCGTGGGGGTGGGCTGGTCGGTGGCGGCGCGGGCCAGATCGAGGGCGAAGGCGTGGGCTGAGGGGTGGCGGTCGGCGGGGTCCTTGGCCAGGGTGTGCATCACCACCGCGGCAACCGGCTCGGGCACTCCCGCGGGCGGCGGCGGCAGGACATTGAGGTGGTGGTGGATGAGCGCCGGGGCAGGCAGGGCCGGGTCGAACGGCGGGACGCCGGTCAGCAGCTCGTAGAGCATGACGCCGAGGGCGTAGAGGTCGGTGGCCGCGCTGAGCCTGCCACCGAGGATCTGTTCGGGAGCCATGTAGACAGGGGTGCCGATCACCGCGCTGGCGGTGGTCGCCGACCCTTCCGCGATTTTCGCGATGCCGAAGTCGGCGACCTTGGGCAGGACGGCGGCGTCGAACAGGATGTTGGCGGGCTTGATGTCGCGGTGCAGCACTCCCTGCCCGTGGGCATAGGACAACGCGGCGGCCACCGCCAGCCCCACCGCGCAGGCCGTCTCGCCTGCCAGGTCCCGGCGACGGCGGGTCAGGGGCCCTCCGGCCAGCAGTTCCATCACGATCAGGTGAAGGTCCTCGGCAGCGAGGGCGTCATAGACCCGGACGATATGCGGGTGATCCAACGAGGCCAGCAGGCGGGCCTCGTTCCAGCTGCGCTCGGTGGCCTCGTCCTGGTCGACCGGAAGCATCTTGACGGCGACATCGCGGCCCAGCCCGCGGTGCCGGCCGGCCAGCACCAGCCCGAACGCCCCTCGCCCCAACCGGGCACCAAGCTCGTAGCCCGGCAGCGCCGCCGCGATCCGCCTCCTTGCCTCGATCATGAGACGGTCAGGGCCCCACGTCGACGACAGGCAGCATGCGCCATCTCGAATCCCCCCAAACAGGCCACCATGCGATGCATGTGATCCTACCGGCGTTCGGCACAGCGACAACCGTCCCGCCGATCCCGCCCCGCCCCGCCCCGCCCCGCCCCGGACCAGGGCATGCGGTGGACATCGCCCCACAGCCGCACTCAGCTGAACGTTGCGAGACAAGCCGCGGGCCATGTGCGGGTCCGGACTGGCCGCGACACGCGCGCGGCGCGGCTGTCGGCCTCTCAGCCTTGATCGTAAAAGGCGAGCAGCTCGGCAGTACGCGCCGCCGCTTCGAGAGGGTGCCGTCCTCTCCGATCCGCCGGGGATGCTGACCAGCAGGTTGCGTGATCGTGCCGGACCGCATCCGGCTTCTTCGGGGCTGTTTCGGGGACGGCGTCATCAACGAGGGTCTGGCGGCGCGGTGGTCGGCGTACCGCGCCCGAGCCGTGCGGAGTGCGCAACGCGGGTGCGGACCAAGAAGCGGCCCGACTACCTAAAGATGCTGGTGAGACGCCTGAGCCTACGCCAGGACGATCGATACCACCCCTTGGATACACATGGCAAGTGGTGTTCGCGTGCCAGAAAGGCCGTGAGCAACGGTGGGCGCACATGTCGGTGTGCTGGGCGCGTAGACGACGGTGGTCCTGCTTGGGAGGTTAGGCGGCGGGCGGGCGCCGGGCGAGCACGCCCGCGATGAGGGTGGCGACCGCTGGCGGGACGGGTGGGGCCTCGGCAAGTGTCTCGGCCAGCCAGCGCGCCACCGCATCGACGTCCGATTCGGCATTGTGGGCGTTCTGCACTCCGGCCGGAGGGTGGGCCGTCGGTCCGTCGGTGTCCGGCCCCACTGTGGCGCCGTTCCCGCCGGTGTCCTCCGTGTCGGCCTGCGGTGGCCCGTCCCCTGTTTGCGGTGGATCGTCGCACGAGTCGGCGGGTGCAGGACGGCGGACGCGGGACGGGCGGACGCGGGACAGATCGACCACGGCACCTCACAGAACCGGCGGCGGAAATGCGGCAAATAAAAGCTAACCGGACTATCCGATACCGCCAAC
The DNA here is from genome assembly GCF_920888515.1 of Protofrankia sp. CiP1_Cm_nod1. Taxonomy (GTDB): domain Bacteria; phylum Actinomycetota; class Actinomycetes; order Frankiales; family Frankiaceae; genus Protofrankia. The sequence continues at coordinate 28,893 of NZ_CAKKTM010000123.1, forward strand.
AGGGCGCGTTCCGTCGACCGCTTCCGCCAGCTCCCACGGTTAGATACGATGCCAATTGCGGCATGATTCCTGGCTCGCTTGGGTGGGTGTCAGATGCCGGCCGACCTGCATCGATGTGTCACCTCGGACCTACCCGATAGACAGGTAGGTGGATGGGCGGTCCGGTAGGTAAACGGACGGGCGGCCCGTAAAAGAACAGACTTTTCGGTCATTTTCCCGTAAAACAGGCAATGATATGTGACGTAGATCATACAAGACCCAGGGTGTCGGTGGTAGCCCAATCCTTCCATCGGACGAGGTTGCAGCGCGGAAAGGCGGGGGTCGCACCCCTGGGCGGGGCCGGACGACCCGAGGGAGCCTTGCGTGGGCGGTCTTGTGGTCAGCCCCCGCCGGTGCTCAGTGCGGAGATGGAGATGACGGTGACCTGGGTGGTGGAGACGGTGGTGAGGCCGTTGAACACGCCGGTCTGGCCGGCGCCGGTCCAGGTGACATTCCAGGTGACGGTGGTGGTCATGGGGAACACGCCGCCGGGCTGGTCGTCGGAGACGGTCTGGTAGGTGTGGCCGCAGTCCGGTGAGGACGCTTTCGGGTCGATGTCGGGCCGGTAGGGGGGGTACCGGGGCCGGTGCAGCGGACCTGGGCGCCGTCACCCATCGCCCAGACGACCTCGGCGGGGGTGGCGACGGCGGTCACCGACACGCCTCCGGCGGCAGCCGTGGCGGAGACGGGATGCCAGCTGCTGGGGTCGAGCCACATCCAGGTTGGGAGACGAATGAGCTGCCGGCCGGTCGGGCTGAGTGCGATCGTCGGGCCTTGGAGGCGGAGCTGGTTGCGGGCCTGTTCGGCGAGGGCCGCCGGGTCGGGGGCGGCAGCCGCCGGACCGGCCTGTCCGTCCGGTATCCAGACCGGGGGCCGGTAGAGCGCGTCGCGCCACCCGTCGTTCTGGCACTGGTAGACGTACCAGGCCCCAGACTGCCTGTCCGGGGCGGTCGCGGCAGGCAGTACGCGCAGCGACCCCGGCCGGTGAACCGCAGCCACTACGTGCGGTCCGCCGTCGCGCGGGATGGAGCGGAACGCAACTGGCCGGATCGGGTCTCCTTCGGGCTGGAAGTCGCTGCGGGTGTAGGAGCACGTTGCGAGTTCCGACGGGTCGAGCGACACATCACCAGGCGGACGCACCGCCCCGCCGCTGGCCGTGCCGCCCTGCGACCCGCCGCCACGCGGCGCCGGGCGAGCATCCCCGTCCGGTGGGA
>NZ_CAKKTM010000124.1 GCF_920888515.1 Protofrankia sp. CiP1_Cm_nod1
TGCCCGGCTGCAAGTTCACATCCCGGGTAGGGGTTCTGGTCGCAGTCCGCGGAGGTGAAGATGTCGGCGTAGGCGGGCCGACCGCGAGGACGCCCAGCAGGCAGACGGCGACAGGGACGACGCGCTTCAGCATGACCCGAGTCCCTCGACGGCGAACCGGGTGACCTTCCACGACCCGTCCTCGTGCAGGCGAACTTCGGAGGTGATCGCCCGTCGACCGCCGGGTTCGTCGGTGAACGACGGCCCCGCCGTGCGCTATCGCAGCCAGTTCGAGCTGTCAGCGCAGTCGAACACCATCACCGTCTTCGGCGCCTCCGGCGGGCTGACCGAGGTGACCTCCGGATGCAGCACAGGCGCCCCCCGTGCTACCAGCCCGTTGTAATGATCGGTGGATCGATGCGGTGGCTTCGGCGGCGGTGGGGGGATGGGTTTCGATGGTGACCACGGGTGCGTGGCTGAGGTGCGCGATGAGGGCGGCGTTGTAGCCGGTGCCGGCGCCGATCTCCAGGACCCGGTGGCCGGGGCGCAGGTCGAGTGCTTCGAGCGTCCTGGCCATGATCGTTGGTGTGGAGGAGGACGACGGTACGGCGCCGGTGCGGGTGAGCAGCGGCTGGCCGCTGTAGACGATGTCGAGCACATCCGCTGTGGGGATGCTGTCCTGTGGGACGGGGATGTGCTGGTCACCGAGGCGGAAGTGGGTCAGGCAGCGGTCCCGGCGCACGGTGGCGAACGCGGCTTGGACCCGGTCGGTGCGGATCGCGCCGGTGGCGCGCAGCGTCGCGGCGTCGTCGGCGAGGCGGGCGGCTATCGGGCCGGTGGCCGTGTCCGGTGTGCTCACGCGGGCTCCTGACGGGGATGACCGTGGACTGACGGTGACGATGCTCAGATGGTGATGGTGGGTGTGTAGAGCAGGTGCGGGTTGACCGGTTCGGCCAGCCAGGGGGCGTAGCCGCGGGAGCCGAGGCCGGGGGATGGGAGCGGGTTGGACGTCATAGAGATCGACGATCCGGCGGACGAGCGGGTCCGCGACTACGTGGGGCTGACCGACGTGGCCCTGCGGCGGCGGCGGGAACCGGCCGAGGGCCTGTTCATCGCCGAGGGTGAGATGGTCATCGAACGGGCCCGGCGGGCTGGTTACCGTCCGCGATCGTTGCTGGTGGGGCCGGCGAAGGTCGCGACCGTCCCAACCGATCTGGAGCCGGATGTGCCGGTCTACCTCGCCGGCCCGGACGTGCTCGCCACGATCACCGGGTTCCAGGTGCACCGCGGGGCGCTCGCGTCGATGTGCCGCCGCCCGCCGGCCCCGGCGGCGGACGTGCTGGCCACGGCGCGGCGGGTGCTGGTCTGCGAGGACATCGTCAGCCACACCAACCTGGGCGCGATCTTCCGCTCGGCGGCCGGGCTCGGGATGGACGCCGTCCTGCTCAGCCCGTCGTGCGCCGACCCGCTGTACCGGCGGGCGGTGCGGGTGTCGATGGGGGAGGTGTTCGCCGTCCCGTACGCCCGTCTCGACCCGTGGCCGGCGGCGTTGTCCCTGCTGGTGGACGTTGGCTTCACGCTGGTCGCGCTCACGCCGTCCGCCACCGCCGTGCCGCTGGACGGGCTTGAGGCGGGTCCGGGTGACCGGCTGGCCGTGCTGCTCGGCTCGGAGGGCCCCGGGCTGACCCGGGACGCCCTGGAGGCGGCCACCGTCCGGGTGCGGATTCCGATGGCGCACGGTGTGGACTCCCTCAACGTCGCCGCCACCGCGGCGATCGCCTGCTACGTGCTGGGTGCCGGGAACGCCCGGTCGCTGGACGCGCGGACACCGCGATGATCATTTGCCCACGTGCCGGCCCGGCCACTGCGCGCCGCGGATCGTTCCGGGGCCGCTCTTCGACTACTTTTTGATCATTCTGTGCTGCGGATGTGGATGGCCTCCTCCTCCGGCGCGCCTGTCGGCCTGGCCCTGTCGCGGCCGCGGGCGCGGCCGCCGACCGGCCCGTGTCCGACGAGTTCGGCTGTTGTCGCCGTCCGTACGCCCTCGTCGTCGGCGAGCAGGGCCGGCACGTCGTCCGGCTCCCCGTCGCCGTCGAGGGCGGCCGGCCGCTCGACGGCGTCCTCGGCCGAGAAGCGGCCGTCGGCCGAGGAGTACACGTCGAACTCCAGGACCTCACCGGACTCCAGTCGCGCCGCCTCGTCGTACGGATCCGGCTCGGGCTGCTCCTGGGCGAGCAGCGAGTCCAGTGACTCGCCGGCACGTTGTTCCTGAGCGGTGGTGCCGAAGCGTTCACCCGGGCCGAAGCGGTCCGGCGGATCCCAGCCGTCGTCGAGCGGGTCGAAACCGCGGTCGGTCGAGCCCAGGCCGTCGCTGTCGAGGCTTTCGGACTGTTCGAGTGGGCTTCCGTACGTGTTGATGTAGCCACTGCCGGGATAGCCGCCGTCGGGATAGCCGCTGTTGAAGTGGCCGCTGTCGACGTCGTTGCCGCCGTCCGGGATCGGCTGCGTCATCGCTGTATCCTCCTGATCGAACCAGAGCTCTCGGGGCATCGCCGGCCGATCCCCGATCGCAAAGGACGGGCCATGGCGGCCGGTCTTGTCCGTCAAGACCATTCCCCTGACGGCCTGGTGCTAACGCCCACCGGCCGTCCCGCGGCCAATGCTCACCGCTGGCCGGTGGAGTCCCGTCGGCCGCGTCGTCACCGGTTCAGCGTCGTCTTCTGCGAGGAGCGCCGGACACACTACGGTTGGACGACGGACGATGAAGCGAACCCACCCTGTTTGCAACCCCACCGTCGATGGCGTATAGCGTTCATGTTCGTGTCTACTGTTGCGGACCGCATTCTTGAGCGGCTGGCAAAGGTCCCGGCCGGCCTGGATGACGGACAGCTGGCGGAAGTGCTCCAGGTGCGCCGCCAGACTGTGAACCAGATCTGTCGGCGCCTGTCGGACAAGGGCCGTCTGCACCGTGCGCCAGGCCCGAACGGTCGCATCATCAACCGCCTGCTGCCGCAGCACGACGCCTACCCCAGGTCTGTCCCGGCGCGGCCGGATGACACATCCGCCCCGGCCGAGCCGGCCGATGTGGCCGAGCCGGCCGAGCCGGCCGAGCCGGCCGAGCCGGCCGAGCCGGCCGAGCCGGCCGAGCCGGCCGAGGTGGCCGAGGTGGCCGAGGTGGCCGAGCCGGACGAGCCGGACGAGGTGGCCCCGGCACCGGTTGTCGAGGAGCCCGTGTCCGCCGGAACGCGGTCCGCCGCCGAGCAGGTCACGGTGGACGGGACGGCCGCAGGGGCTCCGGCCGTGGTGGCGGATGAGGCCGTGGAGCATACCGGCGTGCGCGCCGAGACTCCCGAACCCGCCACGGCCACCCCGCCCGCGGCCGTCGGTGACCAGGAGTTGTCCGGCGACCACGAGCCGTCCGTGGTGGCACCGTCCGTGGCCGAGCCGGCGTCCGCTCCGGAGGCAGCCGCCGGGGAGGCCTCCGACGCCGACGTCTCCGGGAGCCAGCGGCCCGGCGGCGCGGCAGCCGGCGGCGGAGCCCCAGAGGATGTGATCCCGGGCGACGAAGCCCCGGGCGATGAAGCCCCGGGCGACGCGGTGCCGGCTGCCGCGGCCGCCAGGGATACCCCGGAGCATGCCGAGGGCGGCGCGGACGAGACCGTGGGAGAGCCCGATGACACCCAGGTGCCGCAGCCGGTCCCTTCGACGTCCCGCCGGCGGTGGTGGCGCCGGTTCCTGTGACACGTCAGGGCCGTTGCTCCGGGGCCGGCCGGTGACGGCCCCGGTGGGGACGGCGCGGATCCGTTTCCGGGCATGCCACCCGGACGGACGTTTCCCAGCGTTACGTCAACGGCCGGGAAACGCTGGGACTTCCTGTCGGCAGCACGACGCGCAGGGGCCCGGCCGGCGCAATAGCGTCTTGGGGTAACCAACGATCCCGGGGGAGAGCATGCCTATGCGAGCGAGGTTGCTCGTCGTCATTGCCACGCTGTCCGCGCTCGTGCTTTCGGCCTGCGGAAGCAGGGTGGACGACTCGAGCCCGCCGCCGGGCGGCCCCACCCAGGGTGCCGGGGCCAACACGGCGTCGGATACCGGCGTGACCGCGAACGACGTCAAAGTCGGTGTGATCGTCGGTCTGACCAGCCCGCTGGGGTCGGAGACCTTCTCCACCTCCCTTTACGGCGCGAAGGCCTACTTCGACGCGCTCAACGCCGCCGGTGGTGTGAACGGCCGTAAGGTCACGCTCGTCCAGTGTGACGACCACGGCAGCGGGCCGGACAACACGGCGTGCGTGCGCAAGCTCGTCGACGACGAGAAGGTCTTCGCCCTGGCCGGGGTGTCGGCGTTCGACTACGCCGGCGCGCAGTACCTGAACTCCAAGGGGGTGCCGGACGTCGGCGGCCAGCCGACCAGCAGCGCCTACGACCAGTACCCGCATCTGTACTCGATCTACGGTAGCTACTATCCGCGTGACGGCAGGCAGCCCGGCTACAACGGGAACCTCTACGCCGGCACCGAGAACTACCGGTGGCTCAAGGAGAACCTGAGCACCAGGGTCGCGGGCGTGGTCTACTACAACGTCGCGCCGTCCCAGCGTTACGCGCAGTCGGTTGCCGACGGCCTGCGCCGGGAGGGCTACACGGTCGTCGAAAAAGAGATCAACTACTTTGCCCCGAACTTCGACGCGGCCGTACTGGACCTGAAGGCCCGCGGGGCCGATGTGATCTTCGACGCGATGGAGGACAACGGCAACCTGGCCCTGTGCAAGTCGATGCAGGCCCAGGGGCTGACCGTCAAGGCGAAGGTGACCACCTCGCAGGGATGGACCGACACCTTCGGCCAGACCTTCGCGGACACCCCCAACTGCCGTGACTCCACCTACGCGATCAGCACGATCCGTAACTACAACGACACGAACTACCCGGCGGTGGCCAGGTTCCGGGCGGACATGGCGAAGCACCAGCCCGCGCGCGAGGGCAAGCTGAGCATCTGGACCCTCGAGGGCTACGCGTCCGCCCAGTGGCTCACCGACGCGATCAGGTCGTGCGGCGCGAACCTCACCCGGGCGTGCGTCGAGCAGTTCCTGAACCGCCCGCAGGACTATGACGGTGACGGTCTGCTGACCCCACGCAACTTCACCAAGCTCGCGGCCCCCCCGGAGACCGACCGGAACTGCATCAACGTCGCCCGTTGGGAGAGTTCGGCGAACGGCGGCAAGGGAGGCTGGGTGACCCAGGTCAAGGACATGAACACCAACTGCTTCACCGTCCCGAACCTGTCCTACCCGGCCGAGTGAGCACCCGGGGAAGACCCGCGTGAAGCCCTGTGCCCGGCCCTGGTGGATGCGCCCACCGGGGCCCGGGCACAGGGCTCGGACCGGTCCGGTGAAGCCAGACCGGTCCGGTGGAGTCAGACCGTTTCGGCGGAGACGGCCGGATGCAGCTCCGCGGGATCCCCGACGAACGAGCACTCACCCCGGTGCAGGACGTAGGCGACGTCGGCGAGGCCGAGGGCGTCGTTGGTGTACTGGTCGGCGAGAACCACCGTCGTCCCGCCGAGCGCGACCGTCGCCAGCCAGGTGAACAGCTCGCTGGCGACCTTGGGTGACAGGCCGAGGGAGAGCTCGTCGACCAGCAGCACCCTGGGCCGGGCCAGCAGGGCCCGGGCCAGGGCGAGCATGCGCCGCTCGCCGCCGGAGAGCGTCCCGGCCCGCTGGGCGAGCCGCTCGCCCAGCCGGGGGAAGGCCTCCAGCGCCGGGGAGATGTCCCGTTGCCCGATCGCCTCCACCACCACCTGCAGGTTCTCCCGCACGGTGAGGGTGGCGAAGACCGCGCGTTCGTCTGGGACGAACATCAGGCCCGAACGGGCCCGCTCCAGGGCCGACATTCTGGTGATCGTCCTGCCCTGCCAGGTCAGGGAGCCCGACCGCAGCGGTAACACGCCGGCGAGCACCCGCAGCGTGGTGCTCTTGCCCGCGCCGTTGACCCCGAGCAGCGCGGTGACCTTCCCCGCGGGGACCGTCAGGTCGAGCCCGTGCAGGACCTCGATGGTCCCGTAACCGGCGCGGGCGCCGGTCAGTACCAGTTCAGCGCTCATGCCAGCGGCCCCTGCGCGAGATAGACGGCCCGTACGGTCGGATCCTCACGGACGGCAGCCGGTGCCCCGTCGGCGACGATACGCCCGCCCACCATCGCGTACACCTGGTCGGTGACGGAGAAGACCAGTTCGACGTCGTGGTCCACCAGCAGGATGCCGACCCCCTCGTCGGCGACCTGCCGCAGCAGCCCGGAGAGCCGTTCGGTCTCCTGCCCGTCCAGCCCGCTGGCCGGCTCGTCGAGCAGCAGGACGTCGGGCCGGGCGCACAGGGCACGGGCGAGCTCGACCAGGCGCAGCGCCCCGGTCGGCAGTGTTCCCGTGGTCGTGTCGGCGATGCCGGTGAGGTTGAGGGACTCCAGGGTGCGGGTCATCACCCGCCGGGTGCGGGCACTGCCGTGCGGGGTGCGTCCCAGCAGCCCGCCGATGTAGTCGCGGTGCCTGTTCTCGGCGCCCACCAGCAGGTTGTCCATGACGGTCATGCTGGTGAACAGCGACGGCACCTGGAAGGTCTGGACGAGCCCGTGGCGGGCCCGCACGTCCGGGCGCATCCGGGTGATGTTGCGGCCGCCGAGGAAGACCTTGCCGCCATCGGGTTTCTCCACCCCGGTGAGCAGGCTGAACAGCGTCGACTTGCCGGCTCCGTTCGGGCCGATCAGCCCGGTGACCTTGCCGGGCGCGACGGTGATGTCGACGTTGTCGACCGCGGTGAGCCCCCCGTAGCGGCGCACCAGGCCTCGGCCGGTGAGTTCCGCGCGGCTCACTGCGTCCCCCCGCTCACGGCGTCCCCCCGGAGGTGCGCGCGACCTGCCGCACCCGGGCGAGCAGTGCCTCCCCGAAGGGCGTGAGGACGGGGGATCCGCCGCCGGCGGCCGGTTGCCGGTATGCCACTGGCAGGACGGACGCCGGCGAGGTGGGGACGACAGGCCCGCCGGCCGCGGCGATGCCGGCGCCGGCAGCCGTCGGGCCGGCGGCCGAGGCGGAGATCAGGGC
>NZ_CAKKTM010000125.1 GCF_920888515.1 Protofrankia sp. CiP1_Cm_nod1
GATCAGGGCGGACGACGCGGCAGCGGCCCGCGCGGCGCCCGGGCCCGCCCCCGCGGGCCCGGCCCGGCCCGGTTCGGTCAGGTCCTCGACGATCCGCTGACCGAGGCGGGTCACCAGATGGCGGACGGCGGAGGCGAGACCACCGGGCAGCCAGCCCAGGCTCAGCGCCAGGATGCCCACGGCCAGGGTGGCCGAGCCGGCCGGCGCGAGGGTGTCGATGGTGACGATGAAGCCGGCCGCGACCACCGCGCCCGCGGCGCTGTCGGCGCCGAACACGACGACGGCGGTGAACCAGAGCAGGCTGTTGAGCGGGGAGAAGGTCTCCGCGTCGAACGAGGCGTAGCTGAGCATCAGCAGGGCGCCGCCCAGCCCGGCCACGGCGGCGGAGACGGTGAAGGACAGCAGCTTGAGGTTGCGCACGTCCACGCCCACCGCCGCCGCGCCCTCGGGGTGGTCACGCACGGCCAGCAGCGCCCGGCCGAGACGCCCCTCGTGCAGGTTGCGCACGACGAGTAGGCCCAGCCCCAGACAGACCAGCTCCACCACGTAGAACCAGCGGTCGGACAGGATGTGCCCGGCGATGGACAGCGGCGCGACGTGCAGCCCCGAGACGAACGTCTGCTGCTGGAAGACGAAGCGGGACATCACCGCCCCGACCGCGAACGTGGTGAGGGCGAGCGCCAGCCCGCGCCGCCGGATGGCGGGGTAGCCGGTGAGCAGGCCCACCGGGGCGACCAGCAGCGCCCCGACCAGCAGGGCGACAAGGCCCGGCAGCGCGGGCAGCCCGAACAGGTCGCCGCCGGCGAGCTTGGCGGACAGCAGCGCGCCGAGCCCGGCGTAGCCGGCGACGCCGAGGGAGATCTGCCCGCTGTAACCGGTGACGATCACCAGGGACAGGAAGATCAGGGCCAGCGCCGGCACGGTGAACGCGTCGCGCAGGTTGATGGGCGCGAAGGTGAGCGGGGCCGCCAGCAGCACGGCGCCGGCAAGCTTGCCGAGGACGTCCCGGCGCTGCTCGGTGAGGCTCGCCCGGTACGTCTGCGGCGCGCCGCGGCTGGAGAACCGGCCGGTGGAGCCCGCGTCCCCGCCGAGCTCGCGCAGCCGGGGGAGGACCAGCAGCAGCACCAGCAGCGCGGCCACGAACAGGTTGGACTGCACGGCCAGATACAGGGCGCTGAACTCGCCCGTCACCTGGAACTGGCTCAGCTCGCTCTGCAGGATGCCGATGGCCAGGGCGGTCAGCACCGCGCCCGGCAGGCTGGCCAGCCGGGCGGCCACGACCACCGCGAACGTCTCCAGCACCAGCAGGGTGAGCCCATACGGGGTGAGCTGCAGGCGAGGCGCGAGCAGGATGCCGGTGAAGCCGGCGAGGGTGGTGCCGACGGCCCAGCCGGCCGCGGCCACCCGGTCGGCCGGGATGGCGGACAGCTCGGCGAGCCGGCGGTCGTCGACGACGGCCCGTACCTGCCGGCCGAAACGGGTGCGGGCCGTGATCAGGCCGAGGGCCACGCACACGGCGACGACCAGGGCCAGCTCGGCGAGCGCGTCGACACCGATGCGGCTGCCCCCGGGCAGCTGGACCGTCCGCTCCGGGAACAGGTTCGGCACGTCGTTACGGGACCCCAGGCCCCAGATCCCGGCTGTCATCCCGACGGTGAGCACGAGCACGCCCAGGCTCGCCACCAGCGACTCGGCGGCGGACGCGCGCCGGCGGGCCAGCGGGCGGAAGACGAACCGTTCGAGCACGACGCCGATCAGCGGCGAGACGACCGCGAGGGAGAGCAGCGCCGCGGCCGCGACCGGCAGCCGCCAGTCGACGACCATCGCGCGGAAGACGTAGGCCACCAGGGCCGCGATGCCGCCCTGGGCGATGTTGAGGACACCGTTGGTCCGGTAGGTCACGAGCAGGCCGATGCCGGAGAGCGCGGCGATCGCCCCGATGGAGACCCCGGCGAATGCCAGATCGACGCTTCTCATCCGGCCCGCCCCCACGGCGCGGCAGCAACGCGATTCTGCCGTTTCCGGCCCGTCTGCCGTTCCCGGCCTGCCGGCAGCCCAGGGATGCGGGCCGCCGGCAACACGCCAGGAGCAGCCTCAGGAGCCGCGCCAGGACTCCAGCCGCGCTGTCGCCGGCCCCGGGGCGGCCCGGGGAGCGTGGCCGGGCCGCGCCCGGCGCGGCGGGCTCGTCTCACGCGGCAGGCTTTGGTTCGCAGATCGTGCAGGGTGTCAGGCCGCGGGCGGCGATCTGAGCGGAGTCCACCGGCTGCGCCGGCTTGCTGGCGATCATTTCGCAGGTACGGCGGTGGTAGGTCCGGCCGGCGGGCACGGCGAACAGGCCGCCGTCGTCCTGGCCGCCGGCCGCCGGATCCGCCACCGTCGTGGGGGTGGCGGGCGCCGGCGCGGAGGCCGCGGCGACGATCAGCCTGTGCAGATCATCGACCTGGCGGTCGAGCCGTCCCCGGGCCTTGGCGGCGGCGTCGATCTGGTCGGCCACCAGCAGCGCGCTGCCGAGGAAGACGAGCGCGAGCCCGCCGAGCCCACCGGAGACGAAATAGGGGAGCTGGCGACCGGGGTCGGTCTCCGCGGACACACCGAGATAACAGCCGAACAGCAGAACACCGCCGGTGACGGCTATGAGCCAGCCGCGTACAGCACGTAGTATGCCGACGACCACTCGAGGTGTCGGCCGGGGGTGCTGACCACCCGCAGGCTGTGTGTCCACCCTGTGTCTCTCCCCCAAAGGCGCTGCGGCTGTGGTGGCTGCCCGACAGATGTCGGCTGTGGTGACCGCCCGACAGACGTCGGTTCCGGCGCGGGCGACCTGCCCCGATCAGCGTAGGTCAGCTTAGTGCCCCGTATGAATGCCTGCCGCGTCGGCCGTGCCGAGGGCGCCTGCGATGGCTGGCCGCTGGTTCGTGGTGGGTGTGGTTCGTGATGCCTGACTGCCTCGCGCGGGCATCCGCACCCGGGCGCGGGGCCTTTCGCCGGTCGGATGGATGGCCGGTGGATGACGTCGTGGAGCTGTTCAGCCGGATGGGCTGGGCATCACCGCGGTGATGTCCGGGTACGGATGGGCCGGGTACGGATGAACGAGGTCAGACGGGGCGTCGCTGTTGAGGTGGGGCAAGTGCGAGCATGGCAGGACTTCTCGTGACACATCCGTGAATGCTGCCGATGTCGTCGATGTCATAGTCCTGCCTGGCCTGTTGCCAACGGGTGGACTCACAGCGTTCCGCCCACAGCCGCCGGCCGACCCGGTTGCGGCGGTCCTCGACCTCCAGGGGCGCGAGTACCCCGCCCAGCGCCGCCTGCAGGTGGGCCCAGTCGTGCGCGGCGTCCCACGTCGCGAACGAGCCCAGATGCTCCCCGTCGTAGTCGTAGACATGGTATGGACGGCCCACGGGCGTCTCCTTCACTGATCTGGATGCCTCCGGGCGCGCCGGAGGCCGTGTTCCCGTATCTGCCGTGTTCTCGTATCTTTCGTGCGCGTATCCAGGCCCGCGGGACTATGTTATGTCCAGGTTCGAGTAGAACCACCGGTTTCGTCCAAGGACGACGGGTCATAGCCGTATGAACGACAGCTCCGTGGCCGGCGGCGGACGTTGGTGACCAGAAGACCGTGCCGCTTGAGTCTCGACACGAAGCCGCGACGTCGAAGCTCCAGACCGGGCGCGTCGACGGGGCCGCCATGGCCATCGCCGCAGGTCCATGATGCCCGTCCATGGGGCCGTAGGACCCCTGAACGCGGTAACCCGCCTCGCGAGTCACCATGAGTGACATTTCTATAGCGTATTTGTCGCCATTGGTCCGCCCGGTCGAGGGCTGTCGAAGGACCGGCCGAAGAGACAGGACCGGCCGATAGAGGCGGGGACGGCCGAAGAGGCGGGGACGCCGACGGGCCGGGAGAGGCCGGGGGAGCGGAGGAAGCCGAGCGGTGCCGCCGGACGCGCGGTCACCTGGACGTGGCGGTGGTGGACGCCCGTGAGGCCGCCGCGTCCCAGGCGTCGGCGACGATCCGGTCGATGGTCGAGCGGCTGCCCTGCCAGCCCAGCTCCGCCCGGATACGCCGGCTGTCCGCCACGAGCACGGGCGGCTCCGCCGCCGGCGGGCGGTGTACCCGTCGCACGGCGCGGCCGGTGACTCGCTCCACCGCGTCGAGGACGTCGGTGACGCTGACCCCGAGGCCGGTACCGACGTTGAAGATCCTGCTGTGGCCGGGCCGGACGGCGTCCAGGGCCGCGAGATACGCGTCGGCCATGTCGGCCACGTGCACGTACTCGCGGATCACCGCCCCGTCCCCGTTGACACCGAAGGACTCGCGGCACCCGGCGGCCACCGCCAGCGCCGCCGGGATGATCCGGCTCTCGTCGTTGTCGAGGTGCCGGCCCGCGGCGCCCGCGACGTTGAAGGAGCGCAGCACCACCGCGCCGATCCCGCCGGTCGCGGCCTGGTGGACGACGAGCTGCTCGGCGGCGAGCTTGGAGGCCCCGTAGGGGTGGGTCGGCGCCGGGGACGTGCTCTCCGGGATGGGCTGGGTCTCCGGCGTGCCGTAGACGGCGCCGGTCGACCCCAGGACGACGACCGGCGCGGTCCCGGTGGCCTCGGTGCCGCGTTCGAGCAGCCGCAGCAGGTTCGCGGTGCCCGTCACGTTCACCGCGAAGTACCGCAGCGGGTCGTACCGGGACTCGCGCACCCGGGTCAGGGCGGCGAGATGGCAGACCGCGTCGAACCCGCGGTCGAGCCGGGCGAGCTCGAGCGCGCGGACGTCCACCAGGTCGGCGACGACGATCTCCGCCTCCGACGCGAGCCGCGGGCACGATCCTCCGGAGTGGACGAGCGCGGTCACCCGATGCCCGGCCGCGGCGAGGGCGTCGGTGACGGCCCCACCGACGAAACCGGCCGCGCCGGTGACAAGAACACGCACGATGTCGACGGGGCCGTCAGGACGCGGCCCGCATGCGCAGCCCGGGCAGCAGCGTCCCGCGATGGCGCCATGCGAGCTCCAGGCAGGCCGCGGCCGAGGGCGCGAGCGGTTCGTGTTCGATCAGCCGGCGGACGGCCGCGTGGGTGAACGGGATGCCCTCCGACGCCCGCCGGTGCGGGCCGGTGGTGACCACGGAGCCCTCGGCGTTGACCGGGACCATCCCGGCGAACAGCGAGTCGAAGACGTCGGCGTCCACGACCACGACCGTGAGGATCTCACCGAAGAGCGTGAGCGCGTCGACGCCCATGCCGAAGCACCAGGCGCGGACCCGGCCGGCGCGCCGGGCCCGCTGCAGGGAGCGGAACGGCTCGTCGCCGTCGTAGTCGATCAGGGAGGAGCTGCTGCCGTCGTGCTCGGCGTTGCCGAGCAGCTCCTCGCTCAGCTCGCGCATGATGTTGCGCCAGAGGTCGAAGTCGGCCTCGTGGTGGCACGGGGAGATCCCGGAGGGCTGGAACACCCCGGCCGGCAGCACGTGGTAGACCCCGCCCGCGGTCGCCACCGAGCCGGCGCTGCGGCGGTGCAGCATGAAGCTCGCCCGGCTCTGGTCGTGCCGGATGGTCAGGGTGTTGATGGACGGCAGGACGACCCGCTGGCCCAGGTCGAACGGGTCGCCGATCCGGCGCCGCAACGGCAGCGCCGGCCAGGACAGCCCGCCGCCGAGCATGGCCGCGGCCGTCTCATGGGCGACCGACTCGCACACGTCGAGGGCGTCGAAGTAGGTGGTGTGGCCGAAGGCCAGCCGTGGCCCGCGCTGCCCGGCGCGGGTGGCCTCAAGCATGCGGAAGCTCAGGCGGTTCTCGAAGAGCGTGGGCCGGTCGAGATCGCGCATGGCCCGGGTGTAGGTCCCGAAGGCGGCCCCGCCGTCGGTCAGCGGACGCAGATGCTCGGTGTCGGTGCCCGCTCCCGACACCGTCGGTGCGGGGAGCGCGTCGGACCACTCCAGTTCGATGTCGGCGAGGTCGACCGGCTCGTCCCACATCCAATCGGGCCGGGTCAGCAGGCCGTTGCCGAGCCGGTGGGGCTGTGGGTACAGGCCGGCGGTGGCCCGGGCCAGGCTGATCCGGTGGTGGTTGAGGTGGTCGCGTGTCAGCCGCCAGGTGCGCTGGCTGGCCGCGATCCGCTCGTCCAGCGGGTCGGTGGGGGCGGCGTCCCGGCGGCTCTCGGCCAGGGAGCCCGCGGCCAGGCCCACGTCCTCCGGGGACAGCGACAGCCGGCGGGCGATGTGACGCAGCGTGGAGATGTCGTGAATAACCCGCCGGCCGCTTTCGACCTTGGAAACGTAGGACTGGTCGAAGCCGAGCCGTTCGGCGAGCTGCTGCTGGGTAAGGCCGAACGTCTGCCGGTAGGAGCGGAGAAGGAGTCCCACGCCGGTCGATCGCGTCGTCTGGTGCGGCGGCGTCCACAGCCATGGCTGACCAGTCACCCGCGGTCCTTTCATCCGGCTTCGGGGTTACTGGAAGTGAGCATAACTAGTCGGTCGATCGACCGCGCATAGCCACAAAATGGTCGCTTCCGGTACAGCGAAAATGTTGCTTGCGGTGAAGTGAATCACACGTTCCGCTGACAATCTATTGCGCGTATCCGGGCCGGGCGAGCGGGTGTCGCGGGCCGGCCGGCCGCCGGTTCTTCAGCCGTCCGAGGTTTCCGGTTGGGTGGATCATCTGTTCACGACGCCGTCGGCGAGATCAAAAAAGATCACGACGACGATCAGTGCGATGATCCAGCGAAGAAGGCCCAGCCGGCCCCAGATCTCACGCGCGGCACCGCCGCCGACGCGGCGGCCCCACACCAGCAGCGCGAACAGGGCGCCACCGACGACGACGAGAAATATGCCTGCGTTACTGGCGTCGGGATGCACGTCAACGATGATCGCAGATGATCCCGGGGAGATGGTGGCGTCGTTCACACGGAACGGCGCAACAGTGGTGGGTGCAGGGCCGTGGCGGAGCCCCGCCGGTACAGCTCGGCCGGGCGCCCCCCGCCGCGGGGCGCCGCGCGGGCGCCGACCGGCACCACGAAGCCAGAGGTCGACAGCACCTTGCGGCGGAAGTTGGGCGGGTCGAGCGGGGCGCCCCAGGCCGCCTCATAGACGCGGCGCAGCTCGGCCAGGGTGAACGGCTCCTCGCAGAAGGCGGCGGCGAGCGGGGTGTACTCCAGCTTGCTGCGGGCCCGTTCCACGCCGTCGGCGACGATCGTCGGATGGTCGAAGGCGAGGACCGGGCCGTCCGCGGAGCCCAGGTCCTCCACCGGCCACCAGCGGGCCGTCGGCCCGTCGCGGTCGGTTCCCGGCGGGGGCGGCAGGTTCGGGAGCAGGGCGAGGTAGGCCACGCTGACGACCCGCGCCCGCGGGTCGCGGTCCGGCCGTCCGTAGGTGCGCAGCTGCTCAAGATGGCCGGACGCGGCGACCCCGGTCCCCTCGGCGAGCTGCCGGCGGGCCGAGGCGTCCAGGTCCTCGTCCACCCGGACGAAGCCACCGGGCAGCGCCCAGTCGTCCTGGAACGGCGGCGCGTCCCGCTGGGTGACCAGTACGCAGAGCTGCCCGGAACGCAGCGTCAGCAGGACGACATCGACAGTGACCGCGATCGGGGACGGCCCGTTCACGAGCATGTCCGGGGCCCGCCGCGCGTAGCCCCGGCCCGCCCGCGCCCGGCCCGCCCCGGCCCTGTCCGTGGGGACGCTGTCCACGGGGTCCCCACCGAGCGGGGTCTCGTTCGACATGACAGGTCTCACGATGCCCCAGTGTGCGGCCTGGCCACGCCGGCGGGGGCGCTGACCCGCCGTCCGGCCCGGGACGGCGGCGCCGGGCAAACCAGCGCAAAGGCCCGGGCGGGACGGGCGGGACGAGCCGGCTGGGCAGAGCGAGCTGAATGGGCAGAACGAACCGGCTGGGCAGAGCGAGCCGGGCGAGCGGGGTGAGCCGGTAGGGCGATGGGGCGGGCCGCGGGCCCGTCCGGCGGGGCCTACAGCTGTCCGGGCTGCCGCGCTGCCCGCTGGCCGGCGGTGATGACCGGCAGGCACGGCCCGCCGTAGGTGACCTGCAGCGCGTGCGCCGGCAGGGACGCCAGGGCCGCCTGGTGATGGGCCCGGGCGGCGCGCAGCCCCTCGGCGGTCGTCGCGTCGGAGTCGAGAATCCGGCCGCCGCGTACCAGCGGCACCAGCAGCGGCCGTTCCGGCCAGGACGGGCCCGCCTCCGGGCCGCGCGGGGCCCGCGGACGGCCGGTGCCGGTGCCGGTGTGGCTCTCGTCCCGCTTCGCCGCCGGCTCGGCTCCCCGGACCGGCGTAGTGATCACGTCGGCGACCGCCACCCCGTCGCGGCCGTGCCGGCGGGTCAGATGCTTACGGCCGCCCCTGGTGCTCTTGCCGACCGAGGCCTTCGCGACCGCCGTCCCCGCCACCTCGACGAGCTTGTAGACGAAGCCCGTCGTCGGCGCGCCCGAGCCGGTGACGAGCCTGGTGCCCACGCCGTAGCCGTCCACCGGCGAGGCCGCGAGCGAGGCGATGGCGTGCTCGTCGAGATCCCCGGTCACGATGATGCGGGTGGCCTGCGCGCCGAGGCCGTCGAGCTGGGCGCGGGTGGCCCGGGCCACGGCCGCGAGGTCGCCGCTGTCGAGCCGGACCGCGCCGAGCGCCGTCCCGGCCACCTCGACCGCGGTGGCGACCGCCGCCGGCACGTCGTAGGTGTCGACGAGCAGCGTGGTGCCCGTCCCGAGCGCGGCGGTCTGGGCGGCGAACGCGTCCCGCTCGGAGGCGTGGACGAGCGTGAACGCGTGCGCCGCCGTGCCGGTCGTGGGGATGCCCCAGCGCCGGCCCGCCGCCAGGTTCGAGGTGGCGGTGAAGCCGGCCAGGTAGGCGGCCCGGGCCGCGGCGACCGCGGCCTGCTCGTGGGTGCGGCGGGAGCCCATGTCGACGCACGGCCGGCCCGCGGCCGCGGCGACCATCCGGGCGCCCGCGGCGGCTATCGCGCTGTCGTGGTTGAGCACGGAGAGCACCAGCGTCTCCAGCAGGACGCATTCGGCGAAGGTGCCTTCGACGACCAGCACCGGGGTGTTCGGCATGAACGGCTCGCCCTCGGCGAGGCCGTGGATGTCCCCGCTGAAGCGGTAGCCGGCCAGGTAGTCCGCGGTGGCGTCGTCCACGGTCCCGTTGCCGCGCAGGTAGGCGAGCTCGTCCGGGCCGAACCGGAACGCCGCGATCGCCTCCAGCAGGCGGCCGGTGCCGGCGAGCACACCGAACCGGCGCCCGGCCGGCAGCGCCCGGGTGAACACCTCGAAGACCGCCCGCTGCGACGCCGCCCCCGAACGCAGCGCGGCCCGCAACATCGTCAGCTCGTACTGGTCGGTCAGCAGGGCCGTGGACGCCGGTGCTGGCGGCTGCGCGGGCAGCGGCATGGGCAGCGGTGTGGGCGTGGTCATCGCGGACCACACTAGGACCTCAGCAGATCACACGCACGATCCTGGTGTATCGGGTCATCTCCGTGTCAGGTCATCTGCCGTCGGTCGCCGGATACGCCCTGCGGACGGGCGCGGCGCCCCCGGCCCGCTCCCCGGCGGGGCGCCGGAACGGCAGCACGTCGGCCGATCGCGGGGCCGCCAGCCGGCCGGCGTCCCGCAGCAGGGCGGTGGCCTCCTCGGCCGTGCCCGGTGGGCTGATGAACGCACCCTGGGCGAGGTCGCAGCCGAGGGCGGACAGGGCGTTGAGGGTCTCGGCGTCCTCGACCCCCTCGGCGACGACCCGCAGCCCGAGGTCGTGGGCCAGCGCGACAGTGGCCCGCACGATCGCGCGGCTGGCCCGGCCACCGGCGGCGTCGCGGACGAACGACTCGTCGATCTTCACCTCGTGCAGGTCGAACTGCCCGAGCACGTTGAGCGCGCCGTAGCCGGTGCCGAAGTCGTCCACGGCCAGCCGCACCCCGAGGTCGCGCAGCGCGGCCAGCGAGCGCGCGGTCGCGGCGGACTCGGTGACGACCGCCCGTTCGGTGATCTCCAGGGTGAGCGCCGCCGCGGACAGCCTGTTCGCCAGCAGCAGCTGCGCGATCTCGGTGGCCAGGCCCGGTTCCAGGAGATTGCGCGCGAACAGGTTCACGGAAATACCCACCCGGGCGCCGTCCGCGTGCCACCGGCCGGCCGCGGACAACGCCTCCCGCAGCACGGTCCGGGTGAAGTCGCCAATGCGTCCGGACTGTTCCACGGCACCGATGAAGGCGTCCGGGGAAAGCCGGCCGAGAACCGGGTGGTTCCACCGTGCGAGGGCCTCGAAAGCGACGATCCGGCCCGTTTCCAGGTCGATCTGCGGCTGGTAGCACAGGTTTATGTCGCCGTGGTCGAGCGCGTCGTGCAGGTCCGCCATCAACGCCATGTGGGCCAGCGTGGAGGAATCCTCGTCGGCCCGGTAACGCCGGTAACCGCCGTGCGTTCTCTTGGCCTGGTACATGGCGACGTCCGCGCGGCGCAGCAGCTCGTCGACGGTGTCGCCGTCCTCGGGGAGGCAGGCGATCCCGATGGACGCCTCCACCGAGAGCATCATCCCCTCGACGGCGACCGGGTGGGCCAGCACCCTGGTCAGCGTGGCCGCGATGGTCTCGGCGGCCTCGGCGTCCCGGATCCCGGTCAGCAGCACGGCGAACTCGTCCCCGCCGATGCGGGTCACCAGGTCGCCCGCGCGGACGCCGCGCCGCAGCCGTTCGGCGATCCCGCGCAGCAGCTGGTCGCCGGCGTCGTGCCCGAGGGTGTCGTTGACGTCCCGGAACCGGTCGAGGTCGACGAGCAGCAGGGCGGAGCGCGGCCCGGCGGCGGTGGCGGCGATCGCCTCGGCGGTGCGCCGCTGGAGCATCCGGCGGTTGCCCAGGTTGGTCAGGGCGTCGTGGAACGCCTGGTCGTGGGCTTCGGCATAGGTGTTGGCGTTCGTGACCGCAAGCGCCACCAGGTTCGCGAACGCGGCGAGGACGGCCTGGTCGTGGTCCTTCCAGGGGGCCGGCCGGGCGAAGCGCAGCCGCAGCACCCCGACCTGGCCGGCAGGCCCGGTCAGCGGGGTGGCGACATGGTCGGTTCCGCGCTGGAAGCCGGTTGGCGATGCGGTCGGCGATCCGGACGGCCGGGGCGCGGGCGCCGGCGGCCGCGATATCGACGCCGGTGGCACGGGTGCAGGTGGGCCCGGCGGTGGTATCGGCGGTGGGCCCGGCGGTGCTATCGGGTCGACGACGAGCTCCACGCCGTCCGGCCGGAAGATCTCATAGGCGATCCTCGTCGCGCGGGCCTCGATGGCCGTCCGGTCCAGAATGGCGAGATCCTTCGCGGCCGCGTTGAGCTGGCGCCAGTGGTCACGCTGCTGGGCCGAGTCGACCTGCATCCGGTAGACCATCACCAGGCCCGCCAGGACCGGCGGGAGGACGATCAGCGTCACCGGGCTGGTGTGGGCGAGCGCGACGGCCGCGCAGCCGACCGCGATGCCGCCGGCCGCGATCACGGTGCTGATGCCCATGGTCTCGCACAGGGTCCGGCGCAGCGGCGTCCCGCGCGCCGCGGAGATCACCATGGACACGGACAGGCTGGTCCACAGGCAGACCGTGAGGCCGGCCGGTGCCGCGAGCAGGATCTCCACACCCTCCAGATGCCCTGGACGCCCGCCCGACAGCCACAGGACGCCGGCCGCGACCGCGGTGCCCAACGTGGCGCTGGCCCCATTGAAGATCACCTTCACCGGTGGCCTGCGCAGGATGGCGTGCATGACCGGGACCACCACGGCGCTGATCGTGACGAGCTGGGGGGCGGGCAGCAGGGCCAGCCCGATGACCACGCTGGCCTCGCTGAGGTCGTAGTCGCCGGTGTGGTGCCCCGAACGCACCCGCAGCAGGGGTATCGGGCCGATCGCGACACAGGCGATCCCGAGGGCCAGCCGATACCACGAGACCGGTCCGGCTGTTTCCGGCAGGCGGGCCAGGCAGACCACGGTCACGGCCGCCGCGGTGGAGGTGACCATGACGAGCACCAGGTGGTACCTGGACGGTACTAACCGTGCACGCGCGCCGACGGCCATCTGGGCTCCCGTCCTGCCTGCGGAGGTTGCGTGATCGGGCCACCGGGATCACGCCGCCTGGACGGCGGCGCACCCGGTGCCTTACGTAGGCTTGACGTTACGGTCATCGTTCACTACGCCCCGATCATGTACTACGCGGTGGGGGCGTAGTGAGCTGATACCGATATTGCGAGGGGGCGCCGTGGCGCCCCTGTCCGACCGGGGCCGTGTCGGCCTTGTCGTGTCGACGGCCCGTTCGCCGGGTCAGGGGCCGGCGGACCGGCTCCCGTGGGCCGGCTGCCGACCGGCCCGCGCGTACCGCCTGGCCGGCCGCCGCGGGCCCGACC
>NZ_CAKKTM010000126.1 GCF_920888515.1 Protofrankia sp. CiP1_Cm_nod1
GGCCCGACCGGCCCGCACGGCCGCGGCCCGGCCGCTCATGGCCCGACCTGTCCTGGCGGGCCCGGCGGACGGGGGCTCCGCCGCCCGCGGCGGATGTCGCCGACACCGTCAACCGTACCGCGGTGGTTTCTCAGCCCCAACTGACGCCGTTCGTGTCCGCGTCGTTCTTTCTCATTTTCAACACGTCCTTTTCTCCCCGCGCGGTGGCGGTGGTTGTCCGTCGGGAGCCGCCGGCTGGCGTCGGCGTGTGTGATGTGTTCCGTTCTGGTGCCGGTCCTGTTCTCAGCCCCAGCTGACGCCGTTGTTCATGGCGGCCACTCCTTTCCGTTGCTGATTCGACCCGTAACGATTCATACAAATTCGTACGACATGGCCGGAAATATGAATGAAAGGGCCGTGCGCGGGCAATGGTGCGCTGGTGGTGCGGGGATCGGCCGCAGCGGGATGTCGACGTCCTGGTCACTATCCGTAGGCAAGAGTCCGAGATGCGACGCGACGGGTCCGGACTGCTGTCGAAGAGGTTTTTTGTGTCGGGCAGCGAACCGTGACCAAAAAGATAGCCAAATCATGACTGAATACAATTAAATACACCATTTCGGTTACCTGCTGTTAGGGTATGGGCGTATCTGTCGCGCCCACGCCGTGGTTCTCGTGCCGTTCGACGGCCGGCCCGTCTACACCCACTGGTGACCAATGGTGTTCATTGCTGTTCGCCGCATGCCGGGGCGTGCCTCCACGTGCCGGCTTCGACGCGGTTCGCCACCCGGCCGACGGGTGGGGCAGGACGGGGCGAAACAGCGGGCGGGACGCCTGGGAGCCGACGGGGCACCGTGCATGCCGTGGGCGTCGCGCACGTCGCGGATATCGCGGACGCCACGCACGCCGCCGGCACCGCGGCCGCGGTGCGGCGGGAGCGGTGCGGCGGGAGCGGCGTCCGGCCGGCTGCTCGAAGATCGATCCGGCTTCCCCCCGGGCCCGGTGGCCCGGGGGGAACTCGGCCCGCACACGCGCCACAATGGAGTCCGTGCCACTAGCCACCGCCGCACCCGAAGAGGTCCTGGACTCCGACGAGGCCGCCGAGCACGACCGGCCCTGGGTCACGATCGTGTGGAATGACCCCGTCAACCTGATGTCGTACGTGACCTACGTCTTTCAGAGACTGTTCGGCTTCAGCCGGGAAAAGGCCAAGGCGCTCATGCTCGACGTCCACCACAAGGGACGGGCCACCGTCTCCTCCGGCACCCGGGAGGAGATGGAGCGGGACGCCACCCGCCTGCACGCCTACGGCCTGTGGGCCACGGTCGCGCAGGACTAGGCCGTGTCCGGCGGATGATCCGTGCTGGCCGGTGTGGCACCGGGCCACCTGGGCATGAGCGTGGGGTGCCCGGCGCGGTCGGCGCGGCCGGCGGGCCGGCGGGCCGGGTGGCTCCTCGTGGGCCGAGAAGGAACCAGCGAAGCTGTCGGTGGCGTTAGCAAAGCGACGGGTGGTCGTCCGGATGCCGGTCCGCGTGATTGAAGATCTACCGGACGTGGCCCGGGCCGATCACTGTTGACCTTGGTTGGGAGAGCGTGTCCAACGGATTCAGCCGTACCGGAGACGGCGTCGAGATGGTCCTCGGTCCGCTTCAGGCGACCCTGCTGACCGAGCTGATCAGTCAGATCGACGCGTTGCTGGAGCCACCGCCGGTGGCCGACCCGCTGGAGGCGATCGTCGGCCTGCGGGCCGTGCCCCCGGCGGTACCGGAGGACCCGGCGGTGGCCCGGCTGCTGCCGGACGCCTATCCGAACGACCAGGAGGCCGCCGCCGACTACCGCCGCCGCACCTCCGACGACATCCGCGCGGGCAAGCGTGACGCCGCGCGCCGGGCACTGGCCACCGTGCCGGCCGCGGGCGGCCGGGTGCTGCTCGACGACGCCGCCGTCCAGGACTGGCTGGTCACCCTCACCGACCTGCGGCTGGTGCTGGGCGCCCGGCTGAACCTCACCGACGACACGTCGGCCGAAGCCCTGTACGAGATCGGCGGCCAGGACCCGCGCCGCCCCGTGGTCGAGGTGTACCTGTTCCTCGGGGACCTGCAGGAGCAGCTCGTCCAGGCGCTGCTGTGACACGGCCTGACCCGATGTGACATGGCCCTGACACGGCTCGCTGTGACACGGCTCGCTGTGACACGGCCCGTCGTGCTCCGGAGGCCCGGCGGCGGCCCGCCGGGCGCTCTCGCGGGCACAATCAGATCATGGGCAGGCATTCTTCGCCATGTACGCATGATCGTGGCTCGTGGTGGATGCCGCTCGTCGTACCGTTGGCCCGTGCTGCGCATCGATCGGGCCATCTACGAGGCCATCATCGCCCATGCCCGGCGGGATCATCCCGACGAAGCCTGCGGGATCGTCGCGGGCCCGGCCGGCTCGGACCGCCCGGAGCGCTTCGTGGCCATGGAGAACGCGGAGCGGTCGCCGACGTTCTACCGGTTCGACGCCATGGAGCACCTGCGGGTCTGGAACGACATGGAGGAGCGGGACGAAGAGCCGGTAGTTATCTATCATTCACATACCGCTACCGAGGCCTACCCGTCCCGCACGGACATCCCGCTGGCCCAGGAACCCGGCGCCCACTATGTCCTGGCTTCGACCCGCGACCCGGAGAAGATCGAATTCCGTTCGTACCGCATCATCGACGCAGTCGTGACGGAGGAGCCGGTGGAAATCGTCTGACTGCGCCCGACGTTGTGCCGGATGCCGCGCGGAGCCGGGCGCGCGTCCCCGGGGCGAGGGATCCGGAGCGGGACGGGATCCTTCGGGGTATGGCGCTGACAGCCGAGGCGGGGCCGAAGGCCGGAGCGCGGCCGGACGGCGCTGCCGGAGCGGGGCCCGAAGCCCGACCGGCAGCGCCGGCCGGCAGCACCGACCGAACAGCAACACCGACCGAACAGCAACACCGACCGAACAGCAACACCGACCGAACAGCAACACCGACAGAGCGCGACGAAACAGAGCACGACGATGAGGAGCAGCATGGCAGTCCAGGTCCGCGTGCCGACGATCCTGCGCAGCTACACGGGCGGGTCCAAGGTCGTCGAGGGTGTGGGAGACACGCTCGCGGCGTTGTTCATCGACATCGACAGCCACTTCCCGGGGCTGCGAGGCCGGCTCGTCTCCGAGGACGCCGGTGAGCTGCACCGCTTTGTGAACATCTATGTCAATGACGAAGACGTTCGTTTTCTCGGCGGTCTCGACGCAAAAATTTCCGACGGTGACACCGTAACCATTCTCCCCGCCGTCGCCGGCGGCTCAGCCATGATGCCGGCGACGGCGGGCATCTGAGACAGGCAGGCCGGAAGAGCTCATGCGTTTCGACTCCCTGGTGGACTCGGTTGGCCGCACCCCCCTGGTCGGTCTGCCCAGGCTTTCGCCATCGCCGGACGTCCGGTTGTGGGCCAAGCTGGAACAGGACAATCCCACCGGTTCGATCAAGGACCGGGCCGCGCTGTGGATGATCGCGGACGGGGAGAAGCGCGGCCTGCTCACTCCCGGCGCCACCGTTCTCGAGCCGACGTCGGGGAACACCGGTATCTCGCTGGCGATGGTCTGTCGCCAGCGGGGTTACCGGCTGGTCTGCGTGATGCCGGAGAACACCTCGGCGGAACGGCGGCAGCTGCTCGCGATGTGGGGCGCCGAGATCGTGTACTCGCCCGCGAGCGGCGGCTCCAACGAGGCCGTTGCCGTGGCCAAGCGGCTGGCGGCCGAGCATCCCGACTGGGTGATGCTCTACCAGTACGGCAACCCGGCGAACGCGCAGGCGCACTACGAGACGACCGGTCCGGAGCTCCTCGCGGACCTGCCGACCATCACCCACTTCGTCGCGGGCCTCGGCACCACCGGGACGCTGATGGGCACCGGCCGTTTCCTGCGCGAACGGGTCCCGGGTATCCGGATCATCGCGGCGGAGCCTCGGTACGGCGAGATCGTGTACGGCCTTCGCAACATCGACGAGGGCTTCATCCCCGAGCTCTACGACGGGAGCGTGCTCACCACCCGTATCTCGGTGGGGCCGAAGGAGTCACTACGGCGGACCCGGCAGATGGTCGAGGAGGAGGGGATCTTCGCCGGGATCTCGAGCGGCTGCATCCTGCACGCGGCACTGATCGAAGCGGACAGGTGCGTGCGCGCCGGGCAGCGCGCCGACATCGCCGTCATCGTCTGTGACGGAGGCTGGAAATACCTGTCCACCGGCGCATACGCGGGGACGCTGGAGGAGGCCGAAGCCGCACTTGAGGGTCAGCTCTGGGCGTGACCGGGAAGCCGGCGGGCGTGGTCCCGTCGGTGTACCTGGCGGTACCGAGGCAATGATCACTATTTTTCTCCCACGTCCCAGGATGGTCGCTGATGTACCCCGATGCGCCCTGATACCGGCTCGTCCGGGCTGTCCAAAATTCGACATGGGTTTCGTGACCACTGCCACACGGTCGGAACGGGATTTCGGGCTTAGTCTGATCGCTCATGAGCGGCGCGCCCATCGGGGTGTTCGGTAGCGCTGGTGGCAGTCATGCCATCGCGACCGTGAACTCCGATCAGCCCCTGATGAACCCCGGTCGGATCCCGACCGGGTCCCGCCACATTCCCGTTGGCCGACAGAGTGTGCTGCGGCGATCGCGGCCGGTGTCCGTGATCGCCGCGT
Source organism: Protofrankia sp. CiP1_Cm_nod1 (assembly GCF_920888515.1). GTDB lineage: Bacteria > Actinomycetota > Actinomycetes > Frankiales > Frankiaceae > Protofrankia. The sequence continues at coordinate 4,676 of NZ_CAKKTM010000126.1, forward strand.
CCGCCCGCGTCGCGGGCCCGTGCCGGCCGCGCGTGTCCGGGGTGCGTCACCCCGTCCGGGGCGGTGAGGCGATCTTCGTGTCCGCCGGTCACGCCGACGGCGCCGGCAGGACTGCCGCGGCCGGGGCCGTGGCCGCATGCGCTGCCCGCGGCGTCCCCGCGGGCGTCGCGCCTTACGACGTCTTCCCATCTGCCGGTCATCCGGGACGCGGCCGGCTGCCGGCCGTCCCTGGAGGTCAGGAGCGAGATCGTGGTTCGACGGGCCAGGAGCCCATCGGCGCGGTCAGAGCCCGCCCGGTGCTGTGTCGAGAAGTCGATGCGTACTCATTGATCCCGGGCTATACCGTTTATCACCTTTTGTTGACCGGCGTCATCGGCTTTGTCAGGGGAGAGGGCGTCACATTGGCGAGTAGCGCAGAAACCGCGATGAACGGTCACCGACGACCTGGTCGGTGCGGAGCACTCGATGATCCGGGCCGGCCCGGGCCGGACCTCCAGCGGCGCGCGGCAGCCAGCCCGCGCCCCGCGTGGGTGGTACCGCCACCGGCACCATCGGTGCCGGTGGCACCAGCCCGGACGGTATCGGTACTGACGGCATTGGCGGTGGCCCGATGAAGCTCACGATTCTGGGGTGTTCGGGAACCTACCCGGGACCCCGGTCGGCATGTTCGTCCTATCTGGTGGAGTCCGACGGCTTCCGGCTGGTGCTCGACGCCGGGAACGGCTCCATGGGCGAGCTGCAGCGGCACTGCGACCTGCGGGACATCGACGCCCTGCTCGTCTCCCACCTGCACGGTGACCACTGTCTCGACCTCGTGGTGAACTCCTACGCCCGCCGCTACCACCCCGAGGGCATGCCGCCCAAGCTGCCCGTCTACGGGCCCATCAACACCCAGGAAAGGCTGTGCGCGGCGTTCGAGCGCTGGCCGGAGGACTCCCTCGCCGACATCTACGACTTCCGGACGATCAGCCCCGGCCGGCTGGACGTGGGCCCGTTCCGGATCGATCTGGAGCGGGTGGCGCACCCGGTCGAGGCGTTCGGTATGCGGGTGACCGCCGAGGGGCGCTCCCTGACGTACTCCGGTGACACCAGCGCCTGCGACGAGCTGGTCCAGCTGGCCCGGGACGCCGACCTGTTCCTCTGCGAGTCGGCCTTCCTGGACGTCCCGGACAACCCCCCCGGCGTGCACCTGTCGGGGCGGGAGGCCGGCGAGCACGCCACCAAGGCGGGCGTGGGCCGTCTCGTGCTCACCCACCTGGTGCCGTGGGGAGACGCCGAACGCAGCCGCGAGGAGGCGGCCGGCGCCTTCGACGGCCCGCTGACCCTGGCCGAGACCGGCGCCATCTACGAGATCTAGCCGCGCACCCGCGGTACCCGCGACGTCCGGGCCGTCCACGTCCGGTCCGTCCTGACCGATCGGCTGGCTGGCTGCCGAGCGGCCGGGCGTCGTCCGCACGGTCGAAGATCAGTAGCAGCCGGCCTGTCGGGGGCGTCACCGGGCCGGCACGTGCCCCGGGCGGGCAGGGCAGGCGTACCAGGCCGGATTCAGCCTGGTACGCCGTGGCTCCGTGGACGCTGATCGGGTGCTGGGTGCTGGGTGCTGGGTGCCGGGTGCCGGGTGCCGGGTGCCGGGTGCCGCCGCGGGCCGGATCTGGAAGGTCCGGCTCTCGGTGCCACCGGCCGCGGCGTCGCCGACCGGCTGGTCCGGGCTGGGAGCGTCGTGCCCGGTGCGCCGCCGGGCACGCGCGTCGGTCCGGGCATGCCCGGCGGCCCAGGCCCGTCGGCGCGGGCGTTCATCGGCGGGCTTTTCATACTGTCGCCGATGGTGCCCGGTTGGATTCGACCGGTGTCGAGTTGCGTCCGCCCGGTAGGGTCAGTCGTCGTGAGACGTTCCGACGGCAGGACATCCGGGGAGCTCCGCCCGGTGAACATCACCCGCGGCTGGCAGGACCATGCCGAGGGCTCGGCACTGATCGAGTTCGGGCGGACGCGGGTGCTGTGCGCGGCGTCGGTCACCGAAGGCGTCCCGCGCTGGCGCAAGGGCAGCGGGCTGGGCTGGGTGACCGCGGAGTACTCGATGCTGCCGCGGGCGACGAACACCCGCAACGACCGTGAGTCCGTGCGCGGGCGCATCGGCGGCCGCACGCACGAGATCTCCCGGCTCATCGGCCGCAGCCTGCGTACCTGCGTCGATCTGAAGATCCTGGGCGAGAACACGATCGCGATCGACTGTGACGTCCTGGTGGCCGACGGCGGCACCCGCACCGCGTCCATCACCGGCGCGTATGTCGCGCTGTCGGACGCGTGCGGCTGGCTCGGCCGTCCGGACGCCCTGATCCGCAGCGTGGCGGCGGTCAGCGTCGGGGTCGTCGCCGGCCGGCCGCTGCTGGACCTCGCCTACGACGAGGACTCCGGGGCCGACACCGACATGAACGTGATCTGTACCGGTGACGGCGGCTTCGTCGAGGTGCAGGGGACGGCCGAGGGCCTGCCGTTCGACCGCGCGATGCTCGACCAGCTGCTCGACCTGGCTGTCGGCGGCTGCGCGCGGCTGACCGAGATCCAGCGGGCCGCGCTGGCGGGCCCCCGCCCGGTGCCCGCCGGCGGAGCGCGGCCAGGCGCCCGGTGACCACCCTCCCCGGGCAGGACCGGCCAGGCGCGGGCCGGCAGGCGTCCCGGCGGGTGGTGCTGGCCAGCCGTAACGATGCCAAGCTCGTCGAACTGCGCCGCATCCTCGCGCTGGCCGGTCTCGACGTCGAGCTCGTGGCGCTGCCGGACGGCCCCGACGTCCCCGAGACCGGCGCCACCTTCGCCGAGAACGCCCTGATCAAGGCGCGGGACGCGGTGCGGGTGACCGGCCTGCCCGCGGTCGCGGACGACTCGGGCCTGACCGTCGACGCGCTCGGCGGCATGCCCGGCGTCCTGTCCGCCCGCTGGTCCGGGCCGCTGCCCGGCGCCAGCCGGGCCGAGCGGGACGCCGCCAACAACGCGCTCGTGCTCGCCCAGCTCACCGACGTCCCAGAGGAGCGCCGTGGCGCGGCCTTCGTGTGTGCGGCCGCGGTGGTGACGCCGGCGGGTGCCGAACGGGTCGTGCACGGGGAGATGCGCGGGCGGCTGTTGAGGGTGCCCCGCGGGGACGGCGGTTTCGGCTACGACCCGCTGTTCCTCCCCGACGGGCAGAACCGGACCAGCGCGCAGCTGCGCCCGGCGGAAAAGGACGCTATCAGCCATCGGGGACGCGCCTTCGGCCAGCTCGCGGACGTCCTGCGGGAGCTTCTGCCGGCCTGACGCCCCTGCCGGCCTGGCGCACTGCCGGGGCCGCCCGCCTGCGGGCCGCACACCTGACGGGCTCAGATCAGGCTGTCCGGGCGTGCCGGAGCCGCCCACCTGCGGGTCGCACGAGGACGTTGCCAGGGGCGGTGGTGCCGGTGGCCTACGGGTCGCGCGGCGAGGTCACCGCGCACGTGGGCGGCCGTTTCGCCGGGACCGTCCCAGCGCCCGTTCACCCGGATCGTTCCGCGCGCACCGTCCTGCCTGGGGTGTCACGCCCGTCGGCGTCGTCCTGTTTGCTTGCGTTGTGTTGCATGGCTACTTCATGTGTTTGTGTTGTCTGTGATCCGCCCTGCGTCGGGTAGCCGTCGGGTATGTCCGGAGCGTTTTGCTGGATCATTCGACGCCCGGTATCCAGCCACTTTCTGTTACTGGGTTGTCGACGCTGAGCAGGTGGCGGCGAAATCCGGCAAAAGATGTGGCGGTGGAGCGCGTCAAACCGGGTACATGGATGCCAATTGCCGTGTAAGCTGGAACCACCTGTAATCGATCAGTGACTATTTGCTATCGGCAGGGTAGGTTAAGGACGCGGCTGAGGTGTCCGGGTCGTTCCATCCGTCCCCGACTCGTGACACCCCAGTCGCGTCCTCGATCACCCTGGGTCGTCGGGCGTCCGTTGGTCACAGGCCAGCCACTGGCGTCGACGCCGACGGCGCCGGCGGGCCTGGTCGGTGCCCGCCGGTCAGCGCTGGTTGTCCATGTTGATCTCCTGTCGGATCCCCGGAGCCGCTCGTTGTCGGATCTCCGGATTCGCGCACAACACCGCGGCCGGCCACCATCGTTCGACCACGTCCTGGACGGCGTCCAGACCGAACTGGTCGTCGACATGGGCCAGCGCCGCTCGGAACTCCGCTTCGAACGCGGCCCGCTGGTCGGCGTCCAGCGCGGCGTGCACCGCGGACCCCGTCTTGTCCACTCGGATCCGCAGCCCCTCCAGCGAGGCCGGCACGTCCGTATCAGCCATATTTCCATTGTCTCGCTCCGCCTGGCGATAACGCAGACGGGGTGTCTCGCTTCCTTAACGTGAAAGGACTGGAACACGTGGCGAACCCTGCTCAGACACACCCGGCCCCCGGGGCCAGGACAGACCCGGGGCCAGGGCAGCGCCGGGGCCAGGAGAACCGGGCCCAGGATGCGCTCGGGCTCGATCGGACGCCGGTGAGCTCGGACGCCGGTGAACTCGGACGCCGGTGAACCTGGACGCCGGTGAACCTGGACGCCGGTGAGGCGCGCCGCCGGTTCGCCGCCGCCAGGGTCGCCCGGCTCGCCACCGTGGACGCGGCCGGGCAGCCGCACCTGGTGCCGGTGACCTTCGCGCTCCACGACGATGTGATCGTCACGGCGGTGGACCACAAGCCCAAACGGTCGACGGCCCTCAGGCGCCTGGCCAACATCGCGGCCAACCCGCGGGTCACCCTGATCGCCGACCACTACGACGAGGACTGGCAGACCCTGTGGTGGGCCCGCGCCGACGGCCTCGCCCGCATCATCCCCGCCGAAGCCGCCCGCGCCGAAACCATCGAGGATGGAGCCACCGGGGACGGATCCGCCGGGAAGAAGCCGGCGGGGGAGAGCGCCGCCTGGCATGACGCGATCGACCGGCTGACGGCGAAGTACCACCAGTACCAGCGGCATCGGCCAACCGGCCCGGTCATCCTGATCGACGTCCACCACTGGTCCGGCTGGTCCTACCGCCCACCCCCGTGACGGCGGTGACGCCCCGCAGCGGCCACACGGCGCCGCACACGGCCCCTGGCCGTCCGCACAGATCATGATCGGCGCGAGTTTGTCGCTGTCCTGCCAGGCTTCCGCCCGGCTGTCCGCCTGCCGTGATGTGCGCCAGAGCCCGCTCGGAGGCCGGGTCGGTGTCCGCCTTCCGCGGGCCTCGCCGGCCAGCGCAGGGGCTGGGATGGGCGGCTGGACGGTCCGTGGCCAGCGGTCGCTATCCTGTAGCTGGCGGTACGTGATACCTGCGGCGCCTACCGTGTGGTACGCCGTACCTGGCAGCACGTGCGCGGGAGTGGCGGAATGGCAGACGCAGCAGACTTAGGATCTGCCGCCTCAGGGCGTGGGGGTTCAAGTCCCCCCTCCCGCACCGCCTTGTCAAAATGGAAAAACGCCTGTTCGGCCGGGCTTTCCCGTCCAGGCCGATCGTCAGGGCCGCTCGCCGATGCGGCAAGGAGCTCGTCGGTCGATTCCGCGTACGGCATATACACCACAATTTGGATAGTGCTTGCAGTGAAGTAACATTGCGGGCTGGAAGTTGGCGTACCGGCGCTGCATTCCCTTGAGAGCTTTGTCGCCGCTCCAGGGCACAAACATGGTGGCACCGTGCTTACAGGGTGACGGTGACCCCTCGTCAAAGTGGTCGAACTTGCGCGTGCTTGCCACCTTACGATGGTAAACAGTGTGTCCCGCCTCGATCCTGGGGAGTTCCTTCAGGGTAGCCGACGCCGCGTCCCACATAACCGTTACGAGGTGACGGCGGACCGCATCGTGGAAACTGTCGAATTTCTCGCCTGGTACGCCGAATCGCTCCACAGGACACCCGGCGTCCTGCATCTGCTGGACTATCGGCGGCCAGTCGGCACGGCCGGTCACCACGACGCCGAGGTCGGCGCGGTTGACAAGGGACTGCGAGCGCACTTCGCCTGGTGTCGCCGCCACCAGGAGCCGTAAGCCAACGACAGCGGCCGTTACCCGAATCCGTGGTTCCCAATCCGCTGGGACCGCGCGGTAACCCGACGTCGGCGTCCCGAGGAGGAGCACTTCTTGGGGGCCATCGATGCGCTCTCGTCGATCGCGCAGCCCGAGATCCATGTACATCGCCTCCAACCGAGCCGCGACAACGCACAGGTCCTGAGCGGAAAGCCGGCCGTCGTCGCCTACCTCGATCGGAACAGCGTCGACCGTCAGCTCAGCGACTTCCGGTGGAAGCCCGGCGGTGACGGTAGCGCCGAGCTCGACGAACAGCGTGATATCAGACGCGCTGGCGAGCACGGACTGCCAGACCCGGTAGCCTCCCCCGGCAACGCGCACCCGTCCCGCGGCGCCTGGCCGGTTGATGAGGTGGTCAAGAAGCGCTGTCGTGACCGGTGCTGTGAGCCCCTGTGCCTGGCCTACAAGCTCCTCGTGTGCCTGCCGTAGCCAACGCGAACTGGTGCGCTTCTGGGTCGCCAAGCGCAGCGGGGCGCTGCTGCCACCGCGCGTAGAAAGGACGACGTCGCAGACTTCACCGTCTACCGGGGACAGGACCGCCGGCGCGAGAGCAACGTCGAACAGGTCACACGCCCGTTTTTCTTGGACGCGTGTGCTGGCGCCGATGACGAACCGCCTTTCAGGCGTGCACGCGCAGGAGATGCTCGGCCCGTACCGGCAGGCTCGCAAGCTCGGCCAGGGTCATGTTGTCGATCACGAGGTGCAGCAGCGCGCGCAACTGTGCGAGCTCGTCGTCTGACACCCCTGGGGCGGGAGCGGGCTTCGATATGGAAGCCGGAGGTGCGGAAGCCGTGCGCGCGCGAGGCTCCAGGAGATCGGTCACGTCGACGCTCTGCTCATGTGCCCACGCAACGGCGTGAGCGAGGATCCGCCGCTGCAGTTCGCTCCGCCAGGCAGCCACGAGCCCCAGGTGGGTCAGCTCCTGCCGGAACCGCCCGCGCTGGGCGGTTTCATCAAGGCTGGCCAGGAGCGCCGCGCGCGCATCCTCATCCGGAAGGGCCGCAGCCCATTCACGCATCCAGCCGACTTGGGTGGACATGTCCGCAGCGGGTATTTTCGTGAATCGTTCAGGCGTTGATTCCCATGCTGGACGGCCATCCGCATCCACCGGATACATGACACCGCGGCGGCTGTGCCGGTCCCAAACCCGACGCTGGTCCGGCGCCCAGTCGACGAAGCAATGCCACACCTCGTGACGGAGACGGCTCGTCGACGCGAGGGCGGTCCTGGGAGAGGCTGGCCGGACGCCGGCCTCCGCGATGTCCGCGGCGGCCGAACGGCTGTAGGAGGATGTCGGCACGTCATCAGGCGACTCGCCCGGTAGCAGGACCATCCAGTGCCCGGAAGGCATCTGGTGCAGCCCGACGCGCCCTGCGGCAGCAGCCGCCTGAACAAAATCGCGGAAGGTCGCGAACCCAAGCGTCTGCTCGGAGAATGCTCCGGCGGTACGCTGCTGCAGACCGGGCTTGAGCCCGGCGGTGGTGGTAACACGTCCGCGGTCCCGCCAGTCATGAACCAGTTCCACGAGGACATCCAGCGCCTCGGGCATCGTCAGGCCAAGAGGGACGGCGGTCACGACATGCCTCCAGAAAATGAAAGCCCTCTGGTCAGAGGGCTATCTGGTTTCAGTCGTCGACCCGTCTGGGCAGTGGCCTCCATGTGCTCCGTGTCCCGAGGGACTGCTGCACACGACCCGTAGGTGGACGGTTTCCCACGGCACCGCGAGGGCTTGCGCTGCTGGGGCTCCCCGTCCGAGGGTTGCCGTCTGGCCAAAAAAACTTGGCCCGACAATGAAGTTATGACGATGAAGTTATGACGATGAGGTTATGTTGACGGCCAGCAGTCGGCGCCGCACAGGCATCGAGTTGACCGGCCATGCAAGCCTACCCCGAGCCTGGTCCAGAGTCACGTGCTCCCTCTGCTCGGCCGGATGCCTCGGCCCGTATCCATACAGTGCCGCGCAAGTGACACACGGTGGAATAATGGTGGATGTGTGCTCGCTCTGCCGGGTGGTATCGGCGGGGGCTGTCATCGGTGACCGCGGTCCCGCCCGTTGATCGCGGTCACGTCGACAGGTATCCCGGGACGGCCGGGGCCAGCCACGGCCCGGACCGTCGTCGGATCGGATGCGCCGTACGCCGCCTGCCACAGCCTGCTCCGGCGCACCCGAGGTTTCCCATACACAGGCTGCCTGACCGGCTGCCGTGTGTGAAGGGGCCTACGGCACGTGCGCCATGTCACTTTGGTGACTGTCACGAGGGCCGTTGTTCCGCCAGGGACCGGCGAAAATACCCACGGAACGGTACCGAGCGGGTTTTTTCCGGATCCGTCCGCCCGGCCGCCCCGCCGGTCATCGGCGCGGGCCGGGCACATGCCATGATCGATGTGATTCTGATGCCGGGGAAGCGGTACGGGAATTATATTGATCATGGTGCCGGCTGAGGCCGGCGCGGGCGGCGGGTTGCCGGGACGGCGGGTTGCCGGGACGGCGGGGCGGCGGGGCGGCCGGTCAGGCGGACAGGCCGAGGTCGTGGATGATTTTGGCGACGTGGCCGGTCGCCTTGACGTTGTAGAGCGCCTTCTCGATCTTGCCGTCGGCGTCCAGGAGGAAGGTCGAGCGGATCACACCCACGGTCTTCCTGCCGTAGAGCGTCTTCTCGCCGTACGCGCCGTAGGCGGCGAGCACGGCCCGCTCCGGGTCCGACAGCAGCGGGAAGGTCAGTTTCTCGTTGTCGCGGAACTTCACGAGTTTCGCCGGCTTGTCGGGGGAGATCCCGAGCACGTCGATGCCGGCGTCGTTCAGCAGCGCGAGGCTGTCCCGGAAGTCACAGGCCTGCTTGGTGCACCCGGGCGTGGAGGCGGCCGGGTAGAAGTAGACGACAACCCGTCGCCCCCGGTAGGACGACAGCGACACCTCGTTGCCGTCGGCGTCGGAGAGGGTGAAGCCGGGAGCGGTGTCACCGGTGGTGAGACGGGCAGCGGCGGCGGTCTCGGTCATGGTCGGAAGGTAGCCGGACGGGTCCGGCACCGCAAACCCCACCCCTCCTGAATCGGCCCGGTACGCCTTGCACACACCGTTCCCATGCCGCGTTCCCGTTTTCACACCCCGTCCTGCCGCCCTGCCGTCATGCCGGTGCCGCTGCCGCTGCCCGGCCAACCGGGCAGCGGGGGACGGCGGTCAGGGCGGGCTGCCCAGCGGCTCGACGCCCGCGAGCGTGGCCACACCCACGAACGCGGCCGGATCCACCTGGCCGACGGCCCATCTGCGCAGCTCGTTGATGATCAGGATGGCCAGGTCGACGTCCGCGTCGGCGTCCGCGTCGGCGTACACCATCGGGTCGATCACCACGTCCATGATGACCAGGAAGGTCCGGCCGTCCCCGACGATCCGGCCGCAGCCCACCGCCCGGCCCGGCTCGTCCGCGGCCTCCACGCACAGGCCGGCGAGGCTGCCGTCGATGGCGTCCGCCGCCGCTTCGGGGCCGGGGTCGGGCAGGCCGCCGGCGGTACGCAGCCGGCGCAGCTCCGCCACCGTCGGCATCCGGTGGACGACGACGAAGCCGCCCACCGACAGGGACAGCGCGCGTGAGGCAGCACCGTTCGTCCCCGTCCCCGTCCCCGTCCCTGTCCCTGTCCCCGTCCCTGTCCCGGGGCCCTTGCCCGCCGCCCCCGCCGCCGGCTCGACGAGCGCCGGGTGGGGGGACACCGGGCCGGGCCGGCGCCCCACCAGCAGGGTGTCGACCACCGGGTGCCGGTTGCCGTCGCCGCGCAGCGGCCCGCGGACGCGGCCGGCCCGG
>NZ_CAKKTM010000127.1:0-3470 GCF_920888515.1 Protofrankia sp. CiP1_Cm_nod1
TGGGGGGACACCGGGCCGGGCCGGCGCCCCACCAGCAGGGTGTCGACCACCGGGTGCCGGTTGCCGTCGCCGCGCAGCGGCCCGCGGACGCGGCCGGCCCGGCTGATCCGCAGGGGCGGGCCGGCAGCCAGCTCCGTCAGCAGATCGTCGGCGTCGAGCAGGAGCTCGGGGTCGGCGGGGATGACGTCCCCGTGCCGCAGGTTCGCCCGGTCGTGCCCGATGACCAGCAGCGTCCCGCCCGGGACGGTCGCGTCGACCGCGCAGCGCAGCACGTCCCGCCGCTGCTCGGGCGCCAGGTGCAGGTAGCAGATGATGACCAGCTCGTAGGACGCCGGCCGCGGCGTCCAGACCATGACGTCGGCGTGGATCCACTCCGGTGTCACGTCGAAGCGGCGGGAGAGCTCGCGTGCCTTGCGGATCGCGACCTGGGAGAAGTCCACGCCGGTGACCCGCCAGCCCTGGGTGGCGAGCCAGACGGCGTTGCGCCCCTCGCCGCAGGCGAGGTCCAGGGCACGCCCGGGGGTGAGCCCGGTGAGGTGTTCGACCACGACCTGGTTCGGCTCGGCGGTCCACAGCAGGCCGGTGCCAGCGTGCCGGCGGTCCCACTGGGCGGCGTCCACAGTCGTTATCTCACCTCGTGTGGCCACGGTCTGCCGTGTCGTGGCCACACGAGGGCGTGGTCAGCCGGTGGCCGCCGGCGCGGGGGTGCCGGCGGCAGCGGCCACCGCGGCGGTGAAGCCCTGGGGGGTCAGGGACCGCGGGGCCAGTTGCCGGCCGTTGACGAGCACGGTCGGGGTGCCGGTCACACCACGCCTGGACGCGTCGTCCTCGACTTTCGCGACATAGCCGTTGTAGGTGCCGTCACGCACCGCGTCGATGAACGCGGGGGAGGTCAGGCCCACGCTGGCGCCGAATTCCGTCAGCGTGCCGTTCTGGTATCCGCTGCTGTGCTCGCGCGGCTGGTTGGCGTAGAGAATGTCATGGTATTCCTTGAATTTACCTTCCTGGGCGGCGGCGGCAGCGGCGTTCGCCGCCCGCACGGATTCCGGCCCGAGGAAGGACATCATGTGATAGACGGCTTTGATCCGTCCATCACCGATCATTTGCTGGATGCCCGGGCCGAGCGCGGTCTCCAGTTCCTCGCAGACCGGGCACTGGAAGTCCTCGTAGAAGTCCACGGTGACGGGGGCGTCCGCCCGGCCGACGGTGATCCCGTTGTCGGTGCCGGTCGCGGTCACCGGCAGCACCACCGGTGCGGATTCCGTCCGGTTGCTCTGGACGGCGACGCCGATCAGCGCGGCCACCGCGAGCACGGCCACGACCACCGACCCGACGATGACCCGTTGCCGCCGCCGCGCGCGGGCGGCTTCGGCGGCCCGGGCCTGGGCCACCTTCTCCCGCCGGCGGCCACCCCGCTGGGACTTCTCCAGCCGGACGCTCTCCCGCCGGCTGTCGTCCCGGTTCCGGCTGACGTCGTTCCCGGCCGGCCGCCGGGTGTCGTCCTGGGCCTCGTCCTGTCCTGTGTCGTCCCGTCCCGTGTCGTCCTGGGCGGGCCCGGGATTCTGGGCGGCGGAGCCGTGCGGCCGGGAGGGCGCGCGCGCGCCGGCCGGCATCCCGGCCGGGTTGCCGCCTCGCTTCCCGCCTGACCGGTTCTTCCTGCTCTTTCTGGACGCGGTACTCATCAGCTCTCCGAAGTCCTGCGACGGCTCGACGACATGGGCCGACGGCGGCACGACGTGATCATGGCCGCGCCGTTCGCGGCCCCTCGACGGCCAGTGGGCGCGCGCCTCGTTCGAGGATGCGGTCGACGGTGAGCGCACCGGCTGGCAGGCAAACCACCAGGACGCTCGCGGCGAGCAGCAGACCGTCCCGGATGATCTCCCCGGTGTAGTGGGTGGGCGCGCCGGCGGTGAGGTCCCCGCCGGTGGAGAAGCAGCCGCAGTCGATGCGCAGGCCCCGCGCGGCGGCCGAGGCGATCGCCGCGATGTAGCCGGCGAGCAGCAGCGCGGAGACGACGGCGCTCACCCGCACCGCCAGCCCGACCAGCAGCAGCAGGCCGAGCGCGATCTCCACGAACGGGACGGCGTAGGCGACCGGGTGCACGAGCGCCTCGGGCAGGATGCGGAAGGCCCGGACGGATCGCACCATCCCCTGCGGGTCGCCGATTTTGATCATTCCGGCGGCGAGCCAGAGCCCCGCCAGCCCGAGGCGCAGGAGCGTGGAGACGGCGGCCAGCACCAGCGGTACCCGTGAGCCGGCCGGACCGGCCCCGGTGGCCGTGCCCCCGGTGGCCCGGGCGATCGTCTGGTCGCTGTCGCTGTCGCTGTCGCTGTCGCTGTCGCTGTCGCCGGTGTCGCTGCCGCGTCCGTCGCCCCGGCCTTCCGGCCAGCCGCTTCCCGGCCGCCGGCCCACCGGCATCCCCTCCACCGACGCATCGCTGGTCGAGGCGCCGGGCGCGGGCGCGTCGTTCGCCGGCGTACCGTCGGAGGCCGTCCCAGCCGTTGTCTGTCCAGCCATTGTCTGCTGATTTGTCATTGTTTCATGTTGTCTTCCCCGTATTGGCCAGAATCGGAAGATCGTGCGCGTAGTCGGCGACCTGGGTGCCCGCAAGGTAGACGGCCCTGGCCCGGTCGTCCGCGGTGAAGGCCATGACCTGTGTGCCGTGCGTGACGGTGAAGATCCCGCTGGGCTGGCGTACCGGATCCGCCAGCGGGATGCCGAGCGCGTCCGCCTGCGCGCGTATCTGCGCCAGGGTGCCCCGTACGCCGATGAAGGACGGGTCGAACTGGCTCAGCCAGCGGTCGAGCACCTCGCCGGTGTCCCGTTCGGGATCGGTGGTGACGAACACCGTGGCGATCCGTGACCGGACAGATGCCGGCACCGTGTCGAGGGCCGCGGCGATGTCGGCCATCGTTGTCGGGCAGACGTCCGGGCAGCGGGTGTAGCCGAAGAACAGCAGGGTGACCTTCCCGGCCGTCCGGGAGCGCAGGTCGAACGGGGCGCCGGCGGTGTCGGTCAGGTTCAGCGCGGGCTTGTCGACCGGTTGTGCGAGCGCTGTGCCGCGCAGCTCGTTGACCGGCCCCGAGTCGTCCACGATCGTGACCGCGGACCCGGTCCCGGACGAACAGCCGGCCAGGACGAGCGCGAACGCCACCACCAGCGGCACCGCGAACAGGCGGCGACAGCGGGCCGGGCCCCAGCGGGCGGGAGGACGCGGACGGCTCCCGCCGGATCCTCCACCAGGCGGATCGGTGCCAGGGCGGACCCCCGCCGCGCTGCCGGCGCCGTCGCCGTCGCAGGCAGCTCCGCTGACGGCTTCTCCTCCATCTTGCGATGCACGCACCCGGGCCTCGCTCCTCGATGCTCCTCGATCCATACCCTTACGGCCGGACGGCTCCTTACGTGGACTGACGGATAAGCCCCGCCGCTCGGTTCCACCTCCGGCCATGTCGGACGCCCGGAGCCGGACC
>NZ_CAKKTM010000127.1:4062-9165 GCF_920888515.1 Protofrankia sp. CiP1_Cm_nod1
CCGTAAGCCACCGGTATCCGCCGGCGCCCGCTGGTATCCGCCTGTGCCGGCCGGTGCGGGCGCTGCCCCGGCCGGCCCTCGTCGGGATCTTCGGCGACGTGGGACGGCGGTCTGGTGACGGTACGCGACCGGCTTCTCCGGCAACGATCTCCGATGACGCGGGGACGGTGATCCGGCACGGGTGAGCTCGGCCGCTCGGCCGCTGTTTTGCCGCGCATCCGGGCGGCCCTTCTGGCACGATCGTCGTCAGATCCTGACGTCGTCCTGGCGTCGATACCGTCGCTCATGGTCATCATATGGTGTGATTAATGTTATATCCGGCATGTTCCGGCGAATATCCTGGTACGCCTGGACGGCTATCCGGTGGGATGTGGGAGAGGGCTCGACGGTGGTGTTCTGTCCGGGTCGACGACAACTCCATTGACCGTCCATTGACCGCGACGCCGTGCCGCTGACGACGGCGTTGTCGGTCCGGCGAAGCCGACGTGGTACATTCAGGAAGCGCCGGTGAAGATCCAGACAGATATGCCCAGGCAGTCATCGCGCGTGGAGGAAAGGGCGACATCGGTGCCGCAGGACCCGGCTGCGATTCAGCAGCAGATCGAGAATACCCGCGCCGAGCTCGCGGTCACCCTGGACGCCATCGCCGATCTCGTGAGCCCCAGGCGGGTGGCTGAGCGGACAGGCGAGCAGATCAGGGGCAGGGTCGCCGAGCTGCGCCAGAAGGTGATCGCGAACGGCTTCGGTGGCCCGCCCGCCATCACCACGGACTCCACCGCCACCGGCAACGGCTACGGCACCCCGGCCGACAGGCGGGAGCTGTCCGCCGGCCTTGACGCAGGCCCGGTTGTGCAGCGCGTCATCCGATGGAACAGGGTGGCTGCCGCCGGGGGTGTGCTGGTGCTGCTCGTCGGCGTTCGCCGCCGCAGGCGCCGCCGCCGCGCATACGCTCTGTGATGTTCCGCGGTGTCCCGCGGGAGCGGGCACTGTCTCGCCCACGCCGTACACGGCATGGCGTACGGCGTAGTCCCAGACAATACTGGATAGTTCTGGAATAATGCCGGAAAAGCTTATGCCTGCTGCCGGCGAGATTTCGCCGACAGCAGGCGCGCGGCTCGGGCGACGGACCGGCGCGGGTCTGAAGCGGTGCCGTGCCGGCGGTTTCGTGCCGGCGGTTTCAGGCCGGTTCTCCGTGCTGATCATCCCGTACGAGCTCCCGTGTTTCGGGCCCGCCCGTGCCGAGCGTGTTATTCCGCGCTGTACGGGTTGCCGGCCCGCCTGATTTCCCATGGTTCCCGTCGTTGCCGTGATGCCTGCCGGCCGGGGGTTCCCAGCCGTCCGCGCTTTCGGTGAGCCGCCGTCCGCCGCTTTGTTCACGGTGTAACGTCCATGTTCGCGTGGCCCATATAAGGATGGCGTGCCGTCTACGTCGCCCGGGATTTCCGCCGCTCGTGGCCAGCCGGTGGCCGGTGCGCGGCGGAATGCCCGTCCAGCTCGCGGACCTGGCTTTGACTCATTCGTAGACTTGACTTGTTCCAGACGGCGGCGAAAGCTGGCCGGTGTGAACAGTGAGGACGCCGCCGGGCAGTTGCGGTCGGCCGGGTTACGGGTGACCGCGCCCCGGCTGGCGGTGCTCGCGTCCCTGGCCGAGGGAGCACACCTGAGTGTGGAGACGATCGCTCAGGATGCGCGTGCCCGGCTCGGCTCGCTGTCGCTACAGGCCGTGTACGACAACCTGGACGTGCTCGCCGCCGCCGGGCTGGTGCGCCGGTTCGAACCGGCGGGCCACCCGGCCCGGTTCGAGCTGCGGGTCGGTGACAACCACCACCACCTCGTCTGCCGGGAGTGCACGGCCGTCTACGACGTCGACTGCGTGATCGGCGCCCGGCCGTGCCTGTCGCCGTCGGACGACCACGGTTTCGTCATCGACGAGGCCGAGGTGACCTTCTGGGGGATCTGCGCCGACTGCCAGGCCAGGGCCACCGTCGGCGAGCGCCCACCTGCCGCGGCCGGAGGCCTACAGGATGCCGCGGCGGCGCAGGACGGTCAGGGCGGCGATGCCGGGGAGGACGGGGAGCCAGTAGCTGATCAGCCGGTACACCAGGACGGCCGCGAACATGGACACGGCGTCGCCGCCGGCGGCGGTGAGGCCGATGGCGAGGGCGGGCTCGAGCGCGCCGATGTTGCCCGCGGTGGGTACCGCCCCGGCCACCACCGCGCCTACCAGGTAGATGGTCGCTACCGATAGTAGTGATATGGAGCCGCCGAACGCCCAGACGCAGGTGGCCAGCGCCACGATCTGGGTCACCTTGGTGGCCGCGGCCGACAGCAGCAGCACGGCGGTGCGCCGTGGGGAGCGCGCGAGCAGCGTCAGATGCCGGCCCGCGCCGCGCAGGGCCGGCCCGAGCCGGCCGCGGACGCGCGGGCGGGTGCCGGCCGCGACGCACCCGACCAGGCACAGCGCGACACCGCCGAGGGCGGGCCCGGAGCCGACGTTCGCCGTGACCGACCTGATGGGCGCGCTCAGCGTGTCCTGCGTGCCCGAACCGCCGACCAGCGCGGCGGTGAGCGCGATCCCGCCCACATGGGCCAGGGCAAACGCGATCTTGATGGCGGCCACTGCGCTCAGGCAGGCCGAGCAGGCCAGCTTCTGGCGTTCCAGGTAGCGGGCGTTCACGGCGATCGCGCCCAGGCCCGCCGGCAGCACCCGGTTGGCCGCCGCCGCGGCCAGCTGCACCGCCACCGCCGTGCGCAGCCGCAGCGGCAGCCCGCTGGCCGCCCGCAGGGCCAGGCCGTTGGCCAGGAAGAAGCAGGACGAGGCGAGCCCGCACGCCACCAGCCACGGCCAGGTCGGCACGGGGACGCTGGACAGCCTCGCCCCGACCTCCGTCCGGAACCTCATGGCCAGCATGACGATCATCGCGACGGCGACGGCGAACGCGACCAGCGTCCAGGGATGACGCAGCCAGCCCATCCGCAGGCGAGGGCGCAGCGCTCCGGGTAGTGTGAGCGAACTCACCGCCTGCTCGCCGGACAGGCCTGACAGCGGTGAAGGTGTAACCTGCCGTAGCGTAATGGCGACCGGCTGTGCGGTAACGACGGCGCTGCCGTCGACTGTCGCCCTTGCGGGGGCTGCCGTCGCGGTAGCTGCCCGGCTGGGCGTCATGGCGCCAACAGTAGATCGGAATTCATAACGGATGCTGAACAACGTACATCCTGTGATGGGATCTTCTGCCACCTGCCCGTCGGACGGGGGATGGCAGCAACCGGCCAGGTGGCCGTTTCATGCGGGTACGGAACAGAACCGGCGGCGGCCGGCTTGCACGCAGAGGCGCGTCATGTCGTCCGAAAATGGCGTGCACCGGTAATCCGCCGTCGGGTGACCGGGATCACAGGAACCAGCGAAACCTTCAGCATCCGAGGAAAGGCAGGACCGTGACAGATCTGCGTGACCTACCGGTAACGACCCTCGCTGGCGAGAAGACGACCTTTGGCGCGTTGACGGACGGACGTGCCGCGCTCGTCGTCAACGTGGCAAGCCGCTGCGGCCTCACCCCGCAGTACGCCGGCCTGGAGAAACTGCACGAGGAGCTCGCCGGCCGCGGATTCACCGTGATCGGTTTTCCGAGCAACCAGTTCGGCAGGCAGGAGCCGGGGACCGCGGAGGAGATCGCGGCCTTCTGCTCGACGACCTACGGGGTGACGTTCCCGCTGAGCGCGAAGATCGAGGTCAACGGTGAAGGCCGTGACCCGGTGTACGCCGAGCTGACCCAGGCCGCCGACGCGGAGGGCCGGAGCGGCGACATCACCTGGAACTTCGAGAAGTTCGTGGTCGCGTCGGACGGCAAGGTCGCCGCCCGCTTCGGCCCGCGCACGGACCCGCACGACCCGGCGCTGCGCGAGGCGATCGAGGCGGTCCTGCCCGCCTGACGCACCTCTCGGCCCTGGCCCCTGCCCCTGGCCTCGGCCCCCGGTCCCGGTTGTGGATCCGTCCTGAGCGCTGGCTCCGGCTCCGCTTCGTCCCGGTCTGTCCCGTCCGCTCTACCCGTCTGTCCTGTCCTGCCCTGCTCTGTCCCGTCTGCTCCTGCCCGTCCTGCCCGTCCTGCCCGTCCTGCCCTGCCTGTCTTGCCCTGGTCGTGGTCCGGTTCTGGCCGCGGGGCGGTCGCGGCTTCTTCGGCCCGGTATCTCGGCCCGGCCTCTCAGCCTGGTCTCTCAGCTCTGCCCGGCGGTCGTCCGGGGGAGCCCGTCCGGGCCGTACCAGGACGGCCGGTGGGTGCGCAGCCAGTGCAGGATGGCCGTCCGCAGGTACACCGGCCGGAACTCCAACGTGTGGAGCGTGGACACCGAGGCGGAACTGATGTCGATCGACTCGCCCCGGCTGACGATCTGCGCGAAGGCGGGCAGCGCCGCGGCGAACACGATGTTGATCTCATGCCAGCTCTGACCGGCCTCGGTGAACGTGTGCTCCACGCATCCGACGAAGTCCAGCGCGTGGGTCGCGAGCCCGGCCTCCCCGCGGATCGTGCGGCGCAGCGCCCCCTCCACGCTCTCGCCGGGCTCCACGTTCCCGCCCGGCAGGGAGAACCAGGAGTGCCCGCGCCGGTTGGCGATGAGCACCCGCTCGCCGGAGACGAAGAGCATGCGGGCGCTCAGCACCGGGATGGCGTCGCGGCCGGGGGCGCCCAGGCCGTACGGGCCGCCCGCGGCGGCGGGGCGTCCCCGGCCGGCGAGTGTCGAGCCGGCGGCCCGGGCGGCGTCCCTGCCGGGATGCGGTAGCGGCCGGGCCGCCGGCGGGACTGTCGTGTCGTTCTTCTCGAGCATGGCTTCCCTCACGGGTGAAGGTGGGCTGGATCGACCACGTTCGGCTGGTTCGGCTGCTCCGAGCGCTTCGAGCTGCTGGCTGGGTGGCTGGTGGTTGGGGTGGCGTTGCTGCTTCGGTGATGCCGACGGTGGGGACGACGCCTTCCCGGCGTCCCGCGGGGTGCCGGCGGCCGGTTCCCGGCAGGCTGTCGGTGTGCCGGCGGCGGCTGGTGGTGCCGGGCGAGGCACCGGGCGGCGCCCGGCGTGGCCCCGCGGCCCTGTTGTCGGGCCCCGGCCTCGGCC
>NZ_CAKKTM010000128.1:0-1556 GCF_920888515.1 Protofrankia sp. CiP1_Cm_nod1
CCCGGCAGGCTGTCGGTGTGCCGGCGGCGGCTGGTGGTGCCGGGCGAGGCACCGGGCGGCGCCCGGCGTGGCCCCGCGGCCCTGTTGTCGGGCCCCGGCCTCGGCCTGGCCGCCGGCTCCCGCGGCGGTGGCCAGGCGACCTATCCGCGGGTGCTCCTGACCCGTTGGACCCGCTGCACCGCCAGCGAGGACGGGTCGAGCCCGAGGACGTCCATCGCCTCCTGGACGACGGCCCGCTCGGCGGGGTCGAACGTGCCGTCCGAGCGCCCGATCACCGCGCCGAACTGCACGACCGATCTTGCCCGCGACCGGCTGCCCCGCACCTTGGCGATCTCGCGCAGCGCCGCGGCCCGGCCGGCGGCGGCGTCCGCGCGCAGCGCGTCCACATGGGTGTCGAACAGGTGGACGAGTTCCTTGGGCGGGAAGGCGCTGAGCGTCCGGTCGGTGGCGACGATGTGCGCCATGGCGTCCCGCTCCCGCGCGTCGATCGTGCCGTCGGCGGCGGCGACGAGCGCGCAGATGGCGACCGCGGCGTCCCGGAACGCGGCGTCGTCGAGCTCGTGCCGCCGGGCGTGCAGCTGGGCCCGCAGCACGTGCACGGACTGGCTGAGATGGTTCCACCACGCGTCGGGCTCGTGTACCGGCAGCCCCTGCCACACCGGCCAGCGGTCCTCCAGCCAGCGGTCCACCGCGACCGAGACGGCGGCGGGTGTCAGCGACCGTTCGTCGAAGTCCTCCAGGGCCAGCGGGACGAGCGCGGCGCCCGCGTGGGTGGCCGGGGCGGCGGCACCGGCGGGCAGGTCGGCGGCGAACAGCGCGGTGACCGTGTGCTTCGCGTCCGGCCCGTGGTGCTCGACACAGCCGACGAACTCGGTCGGGACGGCCGGCGAGCCGGTCAGGGCGTGGACGTAGCGGGCCGCCGCCGAGGCGATCCCTTCGGCGGGCTCGACGTCACCGCCGGGCAGGAGGTAGGCGGACACGTCGGACCGATAGTGCGCGACCAGGTAGCCGCCGGTGTCGAGCAGGATCCGGACGTTCAGCCGGACATCCGTGGGAACGGGCATGTCGACCCCCTGATGACGCCTTCCCGCTGCCAGCGGCATTACGGAGGAGTTGCCGCTGACCCGATGCCATCATCCACCTGCCCAGGGTGGTTGCCCATCGGCAGCAGACCGCCGATGAATGCGGCGGCGCAAGGGTTGTAACTGAAAGAGGTTTGTGTTGTTGCGGCCGGTTACTTGAAATTTTTCAACCAAGCTCCGTAGCAACACCCTGACCTGCGGTGATGCATGATCTAGATCATATTGACGATGAATTCAACGTCCGGACGGCCCGTCGGGGCCCGCCCCACGCCGTCCTGTCCACTTCACGACACGCAACCTCGCGTCCCATGATCGTTACTATTGGTAGATACATGCCGGCATCCGGCGGGCCCTGCCCACGCCACATCGTGACCCGTCCAGCCGGCCGCGGACGGGATTCGCGCTGCCCGGCTGACACTTCCCAGTGCGCCGGCCAAGGAGTGCGGATCCCATCCACGGCCACTCGCACAGGTC
>NZ_CAKKTM010000128.1:1737-5582 GCF_920888515.1 Protofrankia sp. CiP1_Cm_nod1
ATGATCCAGGAGAGTTTGTCGTTGTGTACGCTTTTTGGCCGCAAAAGCGTACACAACGACAAAATTATGCCGATCTTCTCCGGTGGCCGACGTCCATCGACGCGTGCCATCGTTCAGGGGGGATACGTATGGTTCCCTGACCGGCGCTCTAGCCGGGGGGCGGGGTGAAGGTGGGGTGAGTGTCGTCGGAGCCCCGCCACAGGTAGGCGGTCAGCCGGGCGCCCTCGGCGCGTTCGGCGGCCGGGCTGGCCGGGAGCGGCCAGCGCAGCTGGGTGTAGAGCAGGACGCGGTGCTGGTCGTAGGCGGCCTCGACCAGGTCGCCGAACGTCTGCGCCCGGGCCGGGACCACCAGCACCACGCTGCCGACGGCGACGGCGAGCCCGACGGGCAGCGCCAGCCAGGTGAACGGGGTGAACGCGCAGAACAGCAGCCCCCACACCGCGGTGGTGACCGCCGCGTCCAGGCTGGCGCGGGCGGCGAGCAGGTCGGCGCGGGTGGTCTCGGGCAGCGCCGGCCACAGCCGCGGCCACAGGATGATCGCGTCCAGGCCGTACTTGTCCAGCGGGCGGCGTTCGGCGGCGCGCAGGATGTTCCCGATCGGGGTGGGCAGGAAGTAGCCGGAGGCGGCCGGGCGGCGTCGGCGGCGGCGTTCCAGCCGGGTGTAGACGGCGAGCTCGTCGGTGGTGGGGGTGTTCGGCGCCCGGACGCGGGCGTAGGCGGCCTGCCAGGCGTCCTGGTCGGCGGTGGCGCGGGCCGCGAGCCAGCCGGCCAGCCGGCGGCGGAGCGGGCCGGCCCAGGCAGGCCAGTAGCCCTCCAGCAGCCGCAGCACCGGGGTGGCGGTGCGGGCGACGAGGATGCCGGAGGCTGCCACGGCGAGCAGGACGGTGAGGATGGCGGCGGTCTGCACGGCCGGGGACTGCCGGTCCAGCCAGTCGGTCTGTTCACTCAGCGTGTGCAGATCCCCGCGGTGGCGGGTCCAGGCGGCGAGCCCGGCCAGCCAGAAGACCAGCGCGGGGGCGGTGACGGCGGCCCAACGGTCGGCGAGCTTCCCCCCGACCGCGTCCCAGAACGCCCCCAGCATCGGGTGTCAGCCTCGCACCAGATGGACCTGATGGGTGGGACATTGCGGGATCGCGGCGCCGACTTCGGGCCGGTACCAGGCGTAGTCGCCGCGCGGGCAGACGTAGCGGCTGGCCTCGACCGGGCCGGGATCGCCCGGCAGGACGAGCGCGCCACCGGTCTGCCGGTACAGGTAACGGGGCTGGAAGTAGGGCGGCCGGTAGCGCGGCGCGTCCTCCAGGACCGTGCGGAGGAACCACGCGGTGGTCTCGTCCCCGTCAAGCAGCTCACGGAGCCGGCCGGCGACCGCAGCCTGGTCGATGGTGGCCAGCCGGTCGGCAGTGGTGCCGGCGGCAGCGGTGCCGCTGGTGTCGGCGGTGGTGACGCCGGAGGTGGTGGTGCCGGTGCCGGTGGTGCCGGCAGTGGTGGCGCCAGCGGTGGCACCGGATGCGGTGGTGCCGGCGGTGAGCTGGTGGGTGAGGCTGCGGTCCAGATCGGCGGCCGCCGAGCCGACCAGCTCGTCCAGATAGGGGCGGATCGCCCGGGCCGCCTCCAGCACCCCCTTGATCTCGTTCACTCCGCCGCTGGTCTCGCCATCGTCGATGCCCATCAGTTCTCCTCGTCGTACCGTGCGTCGTTCCATGCCGGGGTGCCGGCCCGGGATGTGCACCGTCCAGGCGGCTACGGCGCGTCAGGCACCGGCATGGATGTGTGACGCCCACACCGACGGTTCGTGTGGCCACCGGCTACGGAGTCGCCGGGTCGCCGTATGCACCGCGACGGCCACATTGTCCGCGTCGGTGCCGTTGGTGCCGAGGAGGGTGTAGATGTGCTCGGCGATCTCCACAGCATGCTGGTCACTGATCGGCCACTCAGGGGGTCAGTTTTCAGGAGGCTGCGACATGGGGGGTCTGTGGGGGTGGTCGCGACTGCTTCCTGGCCAGCAATGATCGCGGCGTCGAGGTCCGCTATCTTCCCGGCCCACTCGAACCGGATGCGCAGGGCAAGGCCGATGTTGGACAGGTATATGGCGAGGTTGGGATGGTCGGCGGGAGTGAGCGCCAGCGTCCGGGTGAGCAGATCGATCGCCTCGTCCAGTTGACCGGGGTCTCCCAATGCAGCCATCCAGCCGTGTCAGCAGCTTCCAGGTCGGTGGCTGGATCGTCGATCGTCTTCAGTAGGGCGCGCACCTCGGTTAGTGCCTGTGGATCCAAGATTCCTTTCGGATCTCCCGCAGCGGCCTGTTCAAGCCGTGCTCGTAGCCGCACCAGCAGACGTTCCCGCACGATCCCGCGCCCCCGTGGTTTCTGTGCCATCCGGTGATGGTGACGATCATCTCACACGGAGGATGCGAATATTGCTGTCGCGGCATATGCCAGGGATGCTCCTCGCTTGCCGGAGCCAGGGGATCTCCGGGAGCCGGGGGAGGTGTCGCTCAGCGGAAGAGCGTTCAGCGGAAGAGGTGGAAGGCGGGGGAGCGGGTGGCGTCGGCGGGGATGCGGGGGCGGACGGGGGCGGCGAGTTCGAACCAGACGTGTTTGCCGGGGCTGTCGTTGGCGGGTTTGTCCACCACGCCCCATTCGCTGGCGAGCGCGGCCACCAGGTGCATGCCGCGGCCGGACTCGTCGTCGTCGCGCATGGGCCGCAGCACCGGGTGGGTGGTGCTGCCGTCGCCGACCGCTATCCGGACCCGGTCCTTCTGCGCGACGACCTGGACGTGCAGCGGATCGTCCGACCTGGTGTAACGTACGGCGTTGGTGACGACCTCGCTGACCAGCAGGCGGGCGACCTCGGCGTCCTCCTCGCGGCCCCAGGTCGACAGGACCTCGTTGACCAGGCGCCGGGCCCGCCCGGCAGCGCGGGCGTTGGCGGGAAGATCGAAGCGTGCGGTAAGAGCTTCGGCCACGCCTCAACCCTCCACGGGTAACCGCCGACGGCCGCACCGTCGAACATCGCCTTGGGTCCGTCGCCGTCGTCGCGTTCATGCCACATGCCGTCTGCATTCAAACCTTGCCGACACCGACCTGTCACGGACCGTCGGGTTACTCGGCGGGCCCCGAACCGCCCCGTACGCACGACCGGTCGGCCCGCGCCCGGCGGGACACCGTCAGTACGATCATGCTTTTCCTGTGCTGCCGGGGGGTTTCGGCGAGGTCAGATCACGTCGATGCCATCGAGGATGTGGCCGTAGCCGGGCCAGCGGGCGCTTTCTCCGTCACTGATCGTGTCGTCCTGAGCCACGGCGTGAGGTGGCATCCCCGGGCCTGCGGCTTCCGGGCGCCGGGTGTTTGGCTGGGCACCCGGATCACCGCCGGGATGTGACGCGGCGGCGTACGGCTGGCGTGCGGGGTCCAGCCCCGGACGCGGCCGGCCCGCCGAGCGGGTGGGTGGAATACCCATTGGCCCGGAGATCAACGGCGCGGCACGGGACGTGGGGATGACCGCCTCCCTGGGCGGGTACGCCGACGGCTGGCCGCCGGCCCCCGGCCCCGGCCCCGGCACGAGCGGCCAGGGCTGTGGCTCGCGCACCGGCGGCTGCTGGGACGGTTCGGCGGGCCGCTGCCGGAACGGTTCGGCGGGCCGCTGGTGGGATGGTTCGGTGGGTGGCTGCCGGAACGGTTCGGCGGGCGGTTGCTGGAACGGTTCGGCGGGCGGTTGCTGGAACGGTTCGGCGGGCCGCTGCCGGGACGGTTCGGCGGGTGGCTGCTGGAACGGTTCGGCGGGCCGCTGCCGCGCCGGCTGCGGGCCCGTCACCGGCTGCTGGCCCCCCGGCCGCGGTGCGGGAG
>NZ_CAKKTM010000129.1 GCF_920888515.1 Protofrankia sp. CiP1_Cm_nod1
GGGAGTCGGGCCGGGCGGGGCGCCTGGCGGCAGCGACCGCCCGTCCGGTGTGGGTCTGGCGTCGGCCGGGTGCGGCGGCTGAGGCCTTCGCGGCGGCGGCTGTGCCGCCTGGGCTCCCGGTGCCCCTTGCGCCGTCTGGGGTGCCTGGGGCGGCTGCGGGAGGCGGTGCGCGCCGGTCGACAGCGAGGCTGTGGAGGACGGGAGCCAGCCGGTCGGGTTACCGGGGGTTACCGAGACAGGGTAGGCACCCGTCCCCGGCCCGATCGGCCCCGTGTCCGGCCCATCTGGGCCTGTCTCGACCGGTCCTGGGCCTGGCCGGCCCGGCCCTGCCCCGAGCGGGCCAGGGCCCGGCCCGCCCATGCCTGCCCCGAGCGGGCCAGGGCCGGCCAGGCCCGGGACCGCTCCAACTGGTCCTGTGCCCGGCCCACCCGGGCCCACAGCGGACGCCGCGGTCGCCGGCAGCGGGGGGATCGGCCCACTGACCCGTGGCATGCCGGGCAACGGTGGGAGGGACGCGGGCGGCGCGGGTGGGAGCGGTGCGGGTACGGGGGGCGCCTGCGCGGGAGGCAGACCAGCATCGCCTGGCACGAGGCCGCCTGGCATGGGACGGCCTGCCGCGGCGGCAGGCCGCGTCGCGACGGTGGGTGGCGCGGGTGCGGGCGGGACAACGGTGACGGGCGGCGCTGGGGGCGCGACGCCGGCCCCGGGTATGGCGCCGGTACCAGGCGGGATGAGCACGGCGCCGGTACCGGGCTGGATGGGCATGGCGCCGGTACCGGGCGCGGTCTGCGACGCGGCGCTGGCGCCGGGCATGACAGGGGCGCCGGGCATAAGGGGAGCCCCGGGCATGGTGGTCGACGCGGACGCGCTGGCCTGGGCGGATTTCGCCTTCTGGGCCTCCAGAGCCGCCAGGGCCTCCAGAGCAGCCTGGGCGCGCTGCCGCCTGGCTTCTGGATCCGGGGCCTGTGCGTCATCGTCCGGCTCCGGGGACATGCCGGTGACGGCCACGACCGTCGGGCATGGCCAGAGCCGGTCACAGCTCACGCACAGGTCGAACTCGTTCGGTTGGTGGAGGTCGAGTAGCGCGAGCAGGGACCCGATGTGCGCCATCATCTTCGGACCGGCCAGGACGGGACCGTTGGAAATCATGCGAAGTTCCGAGCGCAGCCGGTTGCAGTAGCGCTCGACCTCATCCGTCCGCTGATCCTCCATCGATGCCAGCATGCACCATCATCCGGTGGGAAGTGCTACCGGTACCGTCCTTGAACGGTCATTCCGACCGTCACACTACCTTTTGTAGTTCCTGTCTACCGTCTCTGTCACCGGGTGTCGCTTCTGTTGCCAACGGTCCGGTGTCGCCATCGATGGCCGGGTACCGGCGGCTGGACGGCGACGCGGGCCGGACGACGAACGTCGCCGCCCGACCGCCCGGCGGCCCGATCATCTGGGCAGACGGCAACTCCGGCCATGCGTTCTCCCTGCGTCCCGGGTGGAGGGCGGCCCGATCACCTGGCAGACGGCAACCCGTTGCCGGCCGCGCGCGCCACCGCTCGCCGGCGGCCCGCCCACCGACTGCCCGGCCGCCTCCCACCGGCCGCCGCTGGTCAGCCGCTTGGCGAGTGGCCGTGCGAGTGGCCGGACGGCTGGCCGTGACGCTCATCCCCGTTCGGGGCGGACCTCGTCCGGACGACGGACCTGGCGCATCAGGCCCTCCTGGAGGCGGGCGAACTCCTCGACGTACGGGCTGTCGACCGGGCCGGGCAGGCCTGGCCCGCCCGGGACCGGCTCCTTGATGCCGCCCTGGAGGGCACCGCCCTGGAGGGCACCGCCCTGGAGGGCACCCCCCTGCCGGTCGAAGACCGGCTCGAAGCCGGCGAACTGCCCGCCGACGCCGCCGGGGCCGAGGCGTTCCGGCTGCCCGTCGAAGCTGGGGTAATGGGTGGCGACGGCGGTCGGCGGGGCGCCGCGTTCGCCCTGCCCGTCGTAGCCGCCCGAGAACGAGGGCAGGTTCGGCGGGGGGCCCGGGGCAGGGCGTTCGCTGGGCGCTTCGAACGACGGGTAGTGGGCGCCGTTGCCGTTCGGGCCGCGCTCGTCGGCGGGCGGGTCGTACCCGAACGACGAGCCGTTGGACGACGGCGGGGCCGCACCGATGGCCGGGACGCTTGTGCGGCCGGCTGGTTCGCCGCCCGGCTCGGGCTCGCCCGAGCCGAACGCGTCCGCTGGGGGGTAGATCCGTGCCGACAGGCTGACCGACAGCGGATCGTTACCGTATGTGATTACGTCTACCTGGTCGTCCGCCCCGATGCCGCCGTTGCGGGCCAGGTCAACGAACCGGAAAAGATCAGCCCAGCGCAGGCCGTCAAGGTCCACACTGATTCGCAAAGCCATCGTCGTGCCTCATCTCACGGTTCCAGCGTGCCGACCCAACCATTGCCTGACCCCGTGTTGCCTGTGCCCGGCCCATCGTCTGAGCCACTGCCCGGGCCGCTGTCCGACCGCCGCCTGACCACTGGCCTGGCTCGCCGTTGCCTCCGGTGCCGGAGCAGCCGGACGATACAGGGCCATCCGGTGGTGGCCCGGCGCCGGCCTCGCCGGCCCGGCAACGATGGGAGGCCGACGATGGGCGGCAGCTTATACCCCGTTGGGAGTGCATTCCCCATCCGGGGAGGTTTGTGCGTTTGCGCCGGTAATCCGCGGTCCGCGGGTTGTCGCGGGGTGTTGGCCGGGCTCGGGTGGATCTCGGGCGGACCTGGATGGACGGCGCTGTCGTCCACCGTTGTAGGACGGTGTCGCCCGGGCGGGTAGTGTCCGGCGTGTGAGTGTTGCTTCCGGCGGTGTCAACGGTATGGCTGGCGTTGGCGGCATGGCTGGTGTGGACATGCGTGCCGGATCGTTGCCGATCAGACTTCTTCATGATCGGGTTCTTGTCGCTCCCCGCGAGGACTCGCCCGACCGCCGTTCGAAGGCCGGGATCGTCATTCCCGCCACGGCGCAGATGGGCAAGCGGCTGTCCTGGGCGGACGTGGTCGCGGTGGGTACGGCCGTACGTACCATTCAGGTGAGCGACCGGGTGCTCTACGATCCGGAGGAACGGGCCGAGGTCGAGCTGCACGGCACGACCTACGTGCTCCTGCGCGAGCGGGATGTGCACGCGGTGGCCGCCGAACGCCTCGATGACGGTCTGACCGGCCTGTACCTGTAGGCCTGTCGCCTGTCGCCTGTAGAGTGGTCCGTCCGTGGGGGCCCGCCTCTACGGTGACGGCCGGGAGCTGGGCGTCCGGCCGGCTCCCGGGTGCCCACTTTTTGATCTTCTATGGGTCGTTCCGTCCCGGCGATTCCATGATCACTCTTCTCTGGCTGGGCCCGGTCGGGCCGGAGCAGGACGATCATGTCTGTTCGCGGCCGTGCCGCGGGCCGCGGCAGCAAAGATCATCAACGGGGGTCGTGGGGACGATCCGGACGGATCCGGTAAGGCCTGCCATGCCGGGTTCCCCGAGATGTCCGGACTTGGGCGAGTTGGGGTTATCGGCCCGTCTGCCAGAAATACCACCGCGCTATACCGGAATACCACGAGAAGGCGGATGTGTCGGGTCTGACATCGAGGTGAACGCGTGATGCCTGGCCTGTTGCCGCGCGGAACCGTATTGTACGCGTCGGTCGAGGGAGATCCGTTGTCCTGTATCGACCACGCAGGGATGTAGACAAACCTCGTCGCCTGTGCCCGCGCTGGAGTCGTTGCGTATTGTAGCCGCTCGATCCTGTTCGGGTATGGACCTGGACGGGTACCGACATGCGGCTGTGCGTCGCGTCTCGCGTGCGCAGCCGACAGCAACCGTAGAGAACGACCGGAACTGTAAGGAAGGAGACTCGATGGCTCGTGACTTCGACGCCCGGCGTGGCACTGACGTCGAGGATGACGAACTCCAGGAGCAGAGCCTGGAGACGCTGAAGGCACAGCGGGCCGGAGCCGCGGCCGATCTTGGGGACGATGTCGACGCCCTCGAGGCGGAGCTGGATCTCCCGGACGCCGAGGTGCGCGACGAGGAGCTGTCCCTGCGGGTGCTGCCGAGACAGGCTGACGAGTTCACCTGTACGAGCTGCTTCCTCGTCCACCACCGCAGCCAGCTCGCGGACGCGCATCGCGCGGTGTGCGCGGACTGCGCCGCCTAGCGCCGGTCACCGGAGAAGATCGACGCGGGCTTGTCGCTGGGTACGCCCACAGGACTCGGGAAGCGTACCCAACGACAAACTCGTCTGGATCATGCTCCGTGCGGGTGGCCGCGGCCGGCACACATGGCCGGTTCCCCGTGTGCCTGGCGGCTCTGGCGGCTCTGGCGGCCCTGGCCGGAGCCGCCAGGCACACGATCGCGATCTTTTCAGCCGGCGGTCGCGCGGGGGCGCACCCCGCCGCCGCGGGATGGGAGCCGGGGACGGGAGCCAGCCCGGGAGACCCGGCCACCGGCCTCGGGGCCCCGAGGCCCGCGATGGGTGTGCGTCGTTCGTCCACGGGTGGGCGTCGTCCGTCCACGGGTGGGCGCCGGCCGCGGGGCCGGCTCCTGGGCTCCCCGGCGGCGGGAGGGCCGCTGTCGTGGAGCCGTTGGGGGAGGCCGGTGCGTACGGGGGCCCATGTGACGTTTCCGGTCTTCGTGCCTTGTCCGGTCTTCCTGCCCTGGCGGGCATGACGCCGTCGGACGCGTCGCGGCCCGGCCGCGACTGGCCCCTTTTCGGCGGGTGCGTGGCTGTCCGGCCAGTGGTCTCGCCTTGCCCATAACCGCTTGTCGCGATACCACTACGTTGCGCGCCTGGTCGGTTGGGGGTTGTGACATGGTTGACGGTAAGGTGTCCGCGGCCGTTGCTCGTTACCCGGATACATCCGCCGCGGGGGTGCCCCTCGTCATCGCACGGACGAACGCGCCACCGCTGCCCGCCATCCACGTCCCGCGCATCCGCCTCTGGGAGGCCATCGACCGGGGCGTCCGCGGCGGGGTCACGGTGATCAGCGGGCCGGCTGGTTCCGGCAAGACCGTCCTCGCCGCATCCTGGGCCGCCGCCGGCCGCTGGGCCGGGCCGGTCGTGTGGCTGTCGGTGGACGCGGACGCGACCACCGAGCTGTGGTTCCACCTGCTGTGCGCGCTGGAACGCGGGGGTGCCATCCCGGCGGGAGCCGGGGTGCTGCGGCACGGGCCGGCGGCCCTCAGGTCGGCCGTCGCGGCCGCGGCCGCCGGTGGCCGCGCC
>NZ_CAKKTM010000130.1 GCF_920888515.1 Protofrankia sp. CiP1_Cm_nod1
GACCGGTCCGGCTGGTCCGGGCGGTTCGGCCGGAAGCGTCCTGGCGGGCTCCTCCCAGGTCGGGCCGCAGGCCGGACACGCGGTGGGGACGGCCGGGCCGGGGGTGGAGCCGGCCGGGCCGCCGCCGGCCGCTGTCGAGCCGCTGAGCGGCCGGGAGCAGACGGTCCTGAGCTATCTGCCGACGATGCTCACCACGGCGGAGATCGCCAGCGAGATGTTCGTCTCGGTGAACACCGTGAAGACCCACCTCAAGAGCATCTACCGTAAGCTCGACGTGGCCCGCCGCCGGGACGCCGTGCACCGGGCTCGTGCGCTTCACCTGCTGTGAGCCCAGGATCCGCTGTGAGCCCGGCCGGGCCGGGGGCCAGAGCCGTGTCCCGCGGAGCCCCCTGGGCCACCCGGCCGCCCGGCCGTACGCGAGCGGGACGACGCGGGGCGGCGGAGCCGTCCGCGCCCGTGGCTCGCGCCCGTGGCTCGCGGTTGTCGGTCGCGGGCCGTCGAGACCCCGGCCCGTCGGCGACAACAGTACGCGGCAGCCCGTGAGAATACGGTCGTGGTCGTGGTCGTGGTCGTGGTCGGCCGTGGCCGCTGTCCCGATGGGCCGGTCCGGTCGTTGGAGATATGCCGAAAATATCGTTGGAAGTATGCCGGAAGTACACTGGAAATATGCCGGAAGTATGTGGTGGAAATATGATCGACGTATGGTCGGGATATATCCGGCGTGCGATTACCGGGTGACTGGCGTCGCCGTATCCGTGCCGGTCGTGTCGCCGTGCCGGCCGCTGTGGCACATGCTGTGAACTGATATGATCTAATTCATCTTCCTCTCACCCCGTGGGGAGGATGCGCTACCCGTGGCCGCTGACAGATCTTTGTCCTCGCGGCGCTGGGCGACGGCATCCGATGGTGGGGTGGGCGATGTCGTCTGCGGCGTGGGACCGGCGGCCTCGACCGGTCCGGGGTGACGCGGCCGGGGGTGACGCGATGGACCAGGTGTACGACCGGATAAAACTGCCGCTTTCCGGTGTGGAAGTCGAACTGGTGAGTTCGCCGGTGGGCCTTCTGCACTGGCGGCTGAAGTCCGCCGACGATTCCACCACCCGCCTTGACCAGCCGCTCGACCGGACGCCGATTCTCGGCTGGGAGGAAGGCACCACGGCGGTGGACGGGCGGCATCCGCCGGTGGTCTTCACCGTCGTGTGGGGATCGCTGCTCGGCGGCCGCGGGCCGCTGCGGGTCGTGCTAGTGCGCCGCCGCCGGTTCCGGGCCTCCCAGCGGCACAACCTGGACCCGATAACGCTCGGCGGGGCGTTCTGGATCGCGGAGTCCGAGGGCTCCTTCGACCATCTGGTGGTCTCGGACGGGGCGATCGTCGAGAGCCGTGACCTGCACGCCCCGGTCTGAGCCGGGGATCGCCCGGATGGCCGTGGCCGGTGCCGTCCCGCGTGGCCGTGCGGGACCCGGGCCGGCTACGCGGCGGGCCACCGCATGGCCGGCTACACCGGTTGCCGGGTGCGTTTTCTCACATCCTCCCGCGCTTCGGCCGGATTCGGATACAAGGACGATCCGTACCGGGGACGACCGGTCGCGGGAACGCCGTGCGGACGCCTTTGCCAGCGGATTGCCGGCGGCATCTACGGCATCTACGGCGGCGGCATCGTCGGCGGCATCGGCGGCGGGGCGCGGATGGCCGGGCCCGACGAAACCGGACGTCCCGAAAGCGGTCACCGTACCTGCCCTTCCGTGTATGGATAGCTGCGCTGTGTCCGCGTCCGGTTTCCTCCGTGTTGCCCGGCCGGTGGGTCCCGCCGGCCGGTTTTCCCGGGGGGCTAAAATTTCCGACACGCATCCGGTGGCACGGTGTCCGCGCCCATGTCCTGCCTGTCCGGGGAAGGAGCTGGTCCGGCACCCGCAAGTGCCGATCTCGGTGAACCGGTGTCGATCGCCGTTGGTGTCCGTCATGGACCGTCGGCCAACGATCTGCTGGGAAATGATGTCGACCTTGAAAACTGTCGTCGTTGTGAGTCGCGTGATTTTTGGTTGCTTTTTCTGGCGCATTATTGTGAATATAATGTGTCATAGTTGTTTCTTTGTGCATGTATACGGTTCGGCTCCCGGGCTCCTCGGCGTGTCGGCCGCGGCACGCCCGTGGCCGCCGGCCCGCCGGCCACCAGCCGGCCGGCGGGCCGACAGGCGATCGTCGCTGTGGCCGCGCACCTGGATACCGGCAGCCGCGCCGGCAGGTACCGGGCCGGCAGGTACCGGGCCGGCCGCCCGCGGCCCGGTCAGGAGGGACCACCCATGAGCACCAGCACGCACCGTAACCCGCAGGCCCGCGGCCCCGGGGTGCCGCGGGCCGGGGCGGCGCGGGTCCCCGGGCCGTCACGGGACCTCGTCGTCGCGGTCACTCCCTTCACCGAGCCTGACGCGCGCCTGACGGCCGCGGTGGCCCGGGCCGGCGGCCTCGGCGTTCTCGACCTGGGGCGGGATGCCGCCGCCGCACGCGCCGCGCTCGCGGACGCCGCCCGCTGGTCGCG
>NZ_CAKKTM010000131.1 GCF_920888515.1 Protofrankia sp. CiP1_Cm_nod1
GTTCCCGACCTGGGGCGGGATGCCGCCGCCGCACGCGCCGCGCTCGCGGACGCCGCCCGCTGGTCGCGCGGCCCGTTCGGGGTACGGGTGCCCGTCGGCTGCGCCACCAGCCCGCGGGAGCTGCCGCCCGAGGTGGACACCGTCATCCTCGCCACCGGCCCGGCCCGCGGTGAGCGGGACAGCGAGCGGAACGTCGAGCGGAACGTCGAGCGGGACAGCGAGTGGGACGTGGAGGCGGCGTCGGCGGGCGGGCGTCGGCGCGTCCTCATCGAGGTCACCTCGGTCGCGCAGGCGCGGGCGGCGGCCGCGGCCGGTGCCGACGGCCTGATCGCCCGGGGCGGCGAGGCCGGCGGCCGGGTCGGCGACCTGACCACGTTCACCCTGCTCCAGCACCTGTTCGCCGCCGACGGCCTGGACCTGCCGGTGTGGGCCGCCGGCGGGCTGGGGCCGCACACCGCCGCCGCCGCCGTTGCCGCGGGGGCGGCCGGTGTCGTGCTCGACGCCCAGCTCGCGCTCGTCCGGGAGATGGAGCTGCCGGCCGAGGTCGCCGCTGCCATCCGGGGCATGGACGGCAGCGAGACCACGCTCCTCGCCGGGCACCGGGTGTACGTCCGCCCCGACCTGCCGGTCGCCGGGCTCGCCGGCCAGCAGGCGGACGAAGGGCTCGACGAAGACGCGGTCGCGCACCGTCTCGGTGCCCGTGACCTGCGTGAACAGTTCCTCCCCATCGGCCAGGACGGCGCCTTCGCCGCGCCGCTGGCCGACCGGTACGTCACCGCCAGCGGCGTTGTCACAGCGGTCCGGGACGCCATCGAGGCCCAGCTCGCCGCCGCGGTCCGGCTCGCCCCGCTCGCCCCGGGCGCGCCCTTCGCCGCCGACCGGGGCCTGCGCGTCCCGGTCGCGCAGGGACCGATGACGCGGGTCAGCGACCGGGCCGAGTTCGCCCGGGCGGTGGCCGACGGCGGTGGCCTGCCGTTCCTGGCGCTGGCCCTGATGGGCGGCGACGAGGCCCGTGCCCTGCTCAGGCAGACCCGCGACCTGCTCGGGGACGCGCCATGGGGGGTGGGGATCCTCGGCTTCGCCCCGCCGGAGATCCGCTCGGCCCAGCTCGAGGCCGTCGGGGAGATCCGCCCGCCCTGCGCGCTGATCGCCGGCGGGCGCCCGTCCCAGGCGGCGTCCCTGCAGGCCGCCGGCGTCGACACCTTCCTGCATGTGCCCTCGCCGGGGCTGCTCGGCCGGTTTCTCGCCGCCGGGGCCCGCAGGTTCGTCTTCGAGGGACGCGAGTGCGGCGGCCATGTGGGCCCACGGGCCAGCTTCCCGCTGTGGGAGGGGCAGATTACCGAGCTGCTGGCGTACGGCGAGCAGGTGTCCGTCGCCAGCGGCCGGTCCGCGGCCGGGGCGTTCTTCGCGGGCCTGCACGTGCTGTTCGCCGGCGGTGTGCACGACGAGCGGTCCGCGGCGATGGTCGCGGCGGCCGCCGCGCCCCTGGCCGCCCGCGGCGCCCGGATCGGGGTGCTGATGGGCACCGCGTACCTGTTCACCGCCGAGGCGGTCACCTCCGGCGCGATCCTGCCCGGTTTCCAGCGGACGGCGCTGGACTGCGGCGGCACCGTCCTGCTGGAGACCTCGCCGGGGCACGCCACCCGCGTCGTTCGGTCACCCTTCGTCACCGCTTTCGCCGGACGGCGGGCCGAGCTGCTCGCTCAGGGGCTCGTCCCCGCGCAGGTGTGGGAGGAGCTGGAACGGTTCAACCTCGGCCGGTCACGGATCGCGAGCAAGGGCCTGCGCCGCGGCCAGGGCCGGCTGGTGCCCGTCGACGAGGACACCCAGCGTAACGACGGTATGTTCATGATCGGCCAGGTGGCGGCGCTGCGGTCGGAGCCGACCACGGTGGCGGCCCTGCACGCCCAGGTGAGCGAGGGCGCCACCCAGGCGCTGGCCGACCGTCTCGTCGCCCTCGGCATCGATCCCGAGACCGACGTCAACGTCGACGGTGACACCGATGTCGGCGTTGACACCGGCGTCGGCCCGGTGCCCGGGCAGCCGGCCCGGCCGGATGCCGCGACGCGGGCGGGCACCCGGGCGCGGGCGGGAGCCAGGGCACGGG
>NZ_CAKKTM010000132.1:0-39693 GCF_920888515.1 Protofrankia sp. CiP1_Cm_nod1
GGCGGGCACCCGGGCGCGGGCGGGAGCCAGGGCACGGGGGCGCGGCCGCCGCCGCGAGGCCGCCCGGCCGCTGGACGTGGCCGTCGTCGGCATGGCCTGCGTGTTCCCGGGCGCCGCCGACACCGCCGAGTACTGGGCCAACGTGGTCGGGGGCGTCGACGCGGTCACCGAGGTGCCGCGCGGCCGCTGGGACGCGGATCTCTACCACGCCCCCGGCCGGGCTCCCGGCCAGGATGCCCCCGGCGGGCAGGCCTCCGGCGGGCAGGCCCCCGGCCCGGATCACGGGCGGGGCGGCGGGCGGGTGCCGTCCAGGTGGGGCGGGTTCCTCCCGCCGGTCCCGTTCGACGCGCTGCGCTTCGGCATCCCGCCGAAGTCGCTGAGCAGCATAGAGCCCGGGCAGCTGCTCGCCCTCGAGGTGACCGCGCGGGCCCTGCGTGACGCCGGCTACGACAACCGGCCGTTCGACCGGTCGCGCACGTCGGTGGTCTTCGGCGCCGAGTCCGGCGCGGATCTCGCCGCCGCCCATGGTTTCCGCTCGGCCTACCCGGCCTTCTTCGGGCCGGTCCCGCCCGCCCTGGACGTACGCCTGCCGACACTGGACGAGGACTCCTTCCCCGGAATGCTCGCGAACGTCATCGCCGGGCGGGTCGCCAACCGTTTCGATCTCGGTGGTGTGAACTACACGGTCGACGCGGCATGCGCGTCCTCGCTGGCGGCGCTGGACGCCGCCTGCAAGGAGCTGGGCGGCGGCACCTCGGACCTGGTGCTCTGCGGCGGCGTGGACACGCACAACAGCATCCACGACTTCATGCTGTTCGCATCCGTCCACGCTCTGTCACCGACCGGCCGGTCCCGCAGCTTCGACGCGGCCGCCGACGGCATCTGCCTGGGGGAGGGGGTGGCCGTCGTCGTCCTCAAGCGGCTCGCCGACGCCGAACGCGACGGCGACCGCGTCCACGCGGTGATCAGAGCGGTGGCCGGGTCGAGCGACGGCCGGGCGCTGGGCATGACCGCGCCGAGCCGGGCCGGGCAGGTGCTGGCGATGGAACGGGCGTACGCGCGCGCCGGGATCTCCCCGGCCGACGTCGGCCTGGTCGAGGCGCACGCCACCGGCACGGTCGTCGGCGACAGCACGGAGCTCGCCAGCCTCACCGAGGTGTTCGCCGGCCACGGCGCGCGGCGGGGCGGCTGCGCCGTCGGCTCGGTGAAATCCCAGATCGGGCACACCAAGTGCGCCGCCGGGCTGGCCGGTCTGATCAAGACAGTGCGGGCGCTGGCGGCCGGGGTGCGCCCCCCGACGTCCAACATCACCCGGCCGAACCCGTCCTGGGACGCCGCGACCAGCCCGTTCTTCTTCGACACCGCCGCCCGGCCGTGGGCGGTGCCGGCGTCGCGGCGGCACGCCGGGGTGTCCGCGTTCGGCTTCGGCGGGACCAACTTCCACGTGGTGCTCTCCGCCTACGACGGTGCCCCCGAACCCACCCACGGGCTGGACGCCTGGCCCGCCGAGCTGTTCGTCATCCGCGGCACCGACCAGGCGGCCGCCGGCCGCACCCTGGACCGGCTCACCGAGCTGATCCGCGTCAACGACGGCGCCGGGCGGCCCTGGAAGCTGCGCGACCTGGCCGCGACGGTGGCGGTCAAGCGCGGCGGGGCGGTGCGGGTGGCGTTCGTCGCGACCAGCCTGGACGAGCTCGCCGACCTGGTGAGACGGGCCCGTGCGTTCACCCACGACCCGAAGGCCGGGATCTTCGTCGCCGGCGGCGCTCAGGGGAGGCCGGGCCGGGCCAGGACCGGCCGCGCCACGCCGGCCGGGACAGGAGAAACGGAAGGAGAGGCGGCGGAAGGGAAGACCGCCTTCCTGTTCCCGGGGCAGGGCAGCCAGCGGCCCGGGATGCTGGCGGAGCTGTTCGTGGCCTTCCCGCGGCTGCGGCACCTGCTCGAACGCGGGGAGAAGTGGGTGCCTGCGATGTTCCCGCCGGCCGCGTTCAGCCGGGCGGACACCGACGCCCAGCAGGCCGCGATCACCGACACCCGGACGGCGCAGCCGGTTCTCGGGATCGCCGGCCTCGCCATGCACGAGATCCTCACCGGCCTCGGCGTGCGCCCCGACCACCTCGGTGGCCACAGCTACGGTGAGCTGGTCGCCCTGTGTGCGGCCGGGGCCGTCGACATCGACGATCTGCTGCCGCTCAGCGAAGCCAGAGCGGACGCCATCCTGGGCGCCGCCGGCGCCTTCGCCGCGGTCTCCGTAACCGCCGCTCCCGCTGATCCCCCCGGCGCTCTCGCAACCGGCGCCCTCGCCGGCCATACCGCCGGCACCGGCCCCGCTACCGCCAGCAGCGGCCTCGCTATCGCTAGTGGCGGATCCGCTATCGCTAGTGGCGGCATCGATCCCGTCACGGCTGATCCTGGCCTGGCTGACCCCGGCCTGGCTGACCCCGGCACGATGGCGGCGGTGGCCGCCCCGGCGCGTCGGGTGCGGGAGGTGCTGGAGGCGGCCGCGGCGGGCCCGGCCGGCGGCCCGGCGGGCCCGGGCGATGTCGTGATCGCCAACCACAACGCGCCGGAACAGGCCGTGATCTCCGGTCCGACCCCCGCGGTGGAGGCCGCGGTGCGGGTGCTGGCGGCCGAAGGGCTCACCGCCAGACGG
The DNA here is from genome assembly GCF_920888515.1 of Protofrankia sp. CiP1_Cm_nod1. GTDB lineage: Bacteria > Actinomycetota > Actinomycetes > Frankiales > Frankiaceae > Protofrankia. The sequence goes on from NZ_CAKKTM010000132.1 coordinate 2,654, forward strand.
ATCCCGGTGGCGTGCGCGTTCCACAGCCCGGTGGTCGCGGCCGCGGCCGGGACGTTCGCCGCCGACCTGGACAGGGTCGCGATCGCCCCGCCGTCACGGCCGGTCTGGTCCAACACGACCGCGCTGCCGTACCCGGACACCGCCGACGCGGTCCGGCGGACCCTCGCCGGCCAGGTCGCCCAGCCCGTCCGCTTCGTCGAACAGATCGAGGCGATGTACGCCGCCGGCGTACGGATCTTCGTGGAGGCCGGGCCGGGCCGGGTCCTCACCGGGCTCGTCAGCCGGATCCTGCACGGCCGGCCGCACACGGCCGTCGCCACGGACGTCCCCGGCGAACACGGGCTGCGCCGGCTCCTGCTCGCGCTGGCGGAGCTGGCGGCCGCCGGGGCCGCCGTGGACACCGCGCCCCTGTTCACCGGGCGTGACGCCCAGGTGGTCTCGGCCGCGAACTGCCCGCGCCGGCCCGGCTGGCTCGTCGACGGCCACCTGGTGCGGACGTCCGACGGCCGTCACCTGCCCGGCGGGCTGGTCCCGGCGGACGAGCTGTCCCGCCTGCCGGCCCCCGAAGCGCCGTCGTGGGCCGCGTCCCCCGGGGCGACGGAGCTGCCGACGGTGATCGTCCCACCGTCGGTGGGGAACGCCGACGCCGCCGTGATCGAGTTCCTGCGGACGACCCGTGAGCTGGTCGCCGCGCAGCGCGAGGTCATCCTGAGCTACCTGGCCGCCGCCGACCGCGCGTCGGCGCTCCCCCCGGCCGCGCTCGCGGGCGCGGAGGCCGCCCTGCCGTCGGGCGCGCTCGGCCACATCCCGCCATCGGAGCTGTACGACCACGGTCCGTTTCCGACGGCCGGGGAACAGCTTCCGTCGCTGACACCGGCTGGTCATGCCGTGCCGCTGCCCATCTCGGTGGATCAGCCCCGGTCACCCGGCCGGCCCGCCGGCCACCACGGCGCCTCGGCCGTGGTGGCCGGCGCGCGGCCGGTGTCCCGGGAGCCGGACGCGGTGCTGGGCGCGGTGGTGGAGGTGATCGTGTCCGCGACGGGCTATCCGGCCGAGATGCTGGCGGCGGACCTGGACCTCGAAGCCGACCTGGGCATCGATTCGATCAAACGGACGGAGGTCCTGGGCACGCTGGCGGAACAGCTCGGCCTCGGCATCTCCGGAGGCGGAGAGGCCGGCCCTGCCGAAGGCGGCGCGACGATGGATCTTGGCGCTGCCGGGGGCGGCCTGGCCGACGATGTCGTCGAGGAGCTCGTGGCCATCCGGACCATTCGCGGGATCGTCGACTGGATCGTCACCCGCCCGCCTGCCAGCCCCGCCACGGACACCCACCTTGCGACGAACACGTATCCCGCCGCGGACGCGGGCCTCGCGGCACACACAGACCCCGCCGCGGACGCGGACCCTCCCGTAGGCCCGGGGAACGCCGTGGCTCCGGCACCCGTCCCGGGGCTCGCACCCGTCCCGGATCCCACGGCGATTCCGGGCCCCACGGCGATCCCGGGCGGCGGGATCCTCGTGGAGGCCGTGAGCGTCGTGGAGGCCGGGAGCGGGCCGGCGGCCCCGGCAGCCGTGTCGCGGCAGGCCGGCGGCTGGCCCGATGAACGTTTCGCGGGCCCGCCGGGCCCGGGGGATTCCGCGGGCCCGGCGGCCGCGTTGCGGCGCTTCGTCGTCGAGGTCGTCGCGCTGCCGTCGCCGGGCACCCTCTCCGACCTGCTTGACCTTGCCGCGGCCGGTGCCCGCCCCGGGCCGGGGCCGCTGGCCGGCAGCCGGTTCGCCGTGGTCGAGGGCGGCCTGGGCATCGGCCTGGCGCTGACGACCCTGCTGGAGCAGCAGGGCGCGTCCGTGCGGATGTTCTCCGTGGACGACGCCTCGCTCGCCGATCAGCTTGCCGGCGGTGCCGGCGCGGACGGCGTCTGGTGGGTGTCGTCCGTGGACCGGGACGCGCCACCGGCCCTGCCCGCCGCGTTCGTCCCGATCAGGGCCGCGGTCGCCGGCGGCACCCGGCGCCTGGTCGTCGCGACCGGCGGTGGGGGCAGCTTCGGCCGCGGGGTGGGCGACGAGCCCGGCCCGAGCGTGGGGATGGCCGGTTTCACGCGCACGCTCGCCCGGGAGGCGCCGGACGTGGTGATCCGCGCGGTGGACCTCGACCCGAAGGAGGCGCCGACCCGGCTCGCCGGCTACCTGCTCACGGAGTTCCTCACCCCGGGCGCCCCGCCGGTGACCGGCTACCGGCACGGCGTCCGGTCGACGCTTCAGGTGGTGCCGGCCGAGCTCCCCGGCGCCGGTTCGCCCTCGACCGTCCCGGTGGGCCCGGTGGCTCCGGTGGGCCCGGTGAGCCTGGTGGCCTTGACGCTCCCGGCCGCCGGGCCGTCGTGGGGCTGGCGGTGGCACGACGACGTCGCCGCCGTCCCGTCGGCCCAGGCCTCCGGCGCGCTGGGGGAGCTCGGCCCGGACTCGGTCGTCCTGCTCACCGGCGGCGCGCGCGGGATCACCGCCAGGGCCGCCCTCGGGCTCGCCCGGGCCACCGGCTGCGGGATCGAGCTGATCGGCCGGACGCCGCTGCCGACCGCCGCCGAGGATCCGGCGACGGCCGGCGCGGCGGACGCGCCGGAACTGCGCCGCGCCCTGATCGCCACCGGCCTGCGCCGGCCGGTCGAGATCGAGGCCCGTGCCGCCCAGCTGCTCGCCGAGCGGGAGGTGCGGGCCACCGTCGCGGCCCTGCGCGCGAGCGCGTCCTTCGTCCGCTACCACGCCGTCGACGTACGGGACCCGGACGCGCTGCGCGCGGTCGTCGAAACGATCTACGCCGACCGCGGACGGCTTGACGGGGTGGTCCACGGCGCCGGCGTCCGCGAGGACAAACCGCTGCGGGAGAAGACGGCGCGCTCGTTCGAGCGGGTGTTCTCGACCAAGGTCGACGCCGCCCGGACGCTGGTCGACGCGCTGCGGCCCGACATCGGTTTCCTGGTGCTCTTCGGCAGCGTGTCCGGGGTGTTCGGCAACCGGGGGCAGGTCGACTACGCCGCCGCCAACGACGCGCTCGACACCTGCGCCCACGCCTGGGCGAGGCGGCTGCGCGGCCGTGTCGTGTCCCTGGACTGGGGCCCGTGGGCATCGCCCGGCCCCGCCGGGGGAATGGTCTCGGCGGAGCTGGCACGCGCCTACGCCCGGCGGGGTATCGAGCTGATCGACCCGGACGCCGGGGTCGCCGCGGTCCTGCGCGAGCTGGCCGCCGACGTGGACGACCCGCAGGTGGTCTACTTCTCCGGCTCCCTGGACGCCTTCGATGCCGGGATCTAGGGCGGGCGGGCCCGGCGGGCCGTCGAACCCGGGTGCGGGCATCGCGATCGTCGGGATGGCCGCGGTGTTCCCGGGCGCCGGTGACCTCGACACCTACTGGCGCAACATCCGCACCGGCGTGGACGCCATCCGGGACATCCCGCCGCGACGTTTCGACCCGGAGTTCTTCCATCCGGATCCCGGCCCGGACGCCGGCCGCGCACCCGATCCCGACGCCCCGCCCGGCCTCGCCCCGGACTCCGCCGCCGACGACGGTCCCGCGGCGGCCGGGGAACGGATCCGCTGCCGGCGCGGCGGGTTCATCGAGGAGTTCGCGACCTTCGACCCGACCCAGTTCGGGATCATGCCGCTGGCCGTGGACTGGGCCGAGCCCGACCAGCTCATGGCCCTGCGGGTGGCGGCCGAGGCGATCGCGGACGCCGGTGGCACGGACGCGCTCGGTGACCGGGCGCGGACCGGGGTGGTACTCGGCCGCGGCGGCTACTTCGCCTCCGGGATGGCCCGGCTGGACCAGCGGATCAAGGTCTCCGCACAGCTGGTCGCCAGCCTGTCCGAGCTTGTCCCGACGCTCACGGCCGAGCAGCTGGCCGGGGTGCGCGCCGCGTTCGCCGAAACGCTCGGCCCGCGGCGCCCCGAGGCCGCGATCGGGCTGGTGCCCAACCTGGCCGCGTCCCGTATCGCCAACCGGCTCGACCTGCGCGGCCCGGCCTACACGCTGGACGCGGCCTGCGCGTCGTCCCTGATCGCCGTCGAGACGGCCGTGCGCGAGCTCGTCGCCGGCCGGGCCGACACCATGATCGTCGGTGGTGTGCACCTGGCGCAGGAGGTGACGTTCTGGAGCGTCTTCTCGCTGCTGCGGGCGTTGTCGCCGAGCTCGCGGATCCGCCCCTTCGACCGGCGGGCCGACGGCATCCTCATCGGCGAGGGGGTCGGCATGGTCGTCCTCAGACGGCTGGCCGACGCCGAACGCGCCGGTGACCGGATATACGCGGTGATCCGCGGCTGCGGCTCGGCGAGCGACGGGCGGACGTCGACCCTGCTGGCGCCGGCGTCCGACGGGCAGGTGCTCGCCGTCGAGCGGGCCTGGGCCGACGCCGGGCTGGACCCGAGGGCACCCGGCGCGCTCGGCCTCGTCGAGGCGCACGGGACGGCGACCCCCGCCGGGGACGCGGCCGAACTGGCCACCCTCCAGCAGGTCTTCGGCGCCGGCGCGGGGACTGGCACAGGGGCCTATGGGAGGTCCTACGGAGGAGGCTATGGAGGGGCGTGGCCGATCGCTGTCGGCTCCGTCAAGTCCATGATCGGGCATACCATGCCGGCGGCGGGCGCCGCTGGGCTGATCAAGGCCGCGCTGGCGCTGCACCATCGCGTGCTGCCACCATCTCTGCACTGTGAGCAGCCGCATCCGGCGTTCGCGGGCACCCGGCTGCGGCCGATAACCGAGGCCGAGGCCTGGGACGCCGACGGCGGTGTGCCGCGGCGGGCCGGGGTGAACGCGTTCGGCTTCGGCGGGATCAACGCGCACGTGGTCGTCGAGGAGGCGCCGTCACCGTCGAACGCGCCGTCGCTGGCCTTCCCGGCCACGATCCCGGTGCCGGTCCCGGTCATGCTCCCGGTCCCGGCACCGCTCCCCCCGCCAGGCCCGGCCGCGTTCATGCCGCCGGCCGCGTTCATGGCGGCGGCCGCCCCCGCGGGCACGGGCCTGCTCCCGGCCACCATCCCGCTTCCGGTCCTGGTCCCGGCAGTGGCCACGGCAGTGGCCACTGCCACCGGGCCGTCCAGCCGCCCGGACGCGCGGCCTGGCGGCGAGCGGGTGCTGCTGTTCGCCGGCTCGAGCCCGGCGGAGATCGCCCGCGCGCTCGCCATCCCCGACCAGGACCTGCTGGCGCGGGACGACAGCGGCGCCCCACCCGAGGGCGGGCCGGTCCGGCTCGCGATCGTCGCGCCGGACCGGCGCCGGCTGGCGCTCGCCCGCACGGTTGTCGAGCGCGGCCGGCCCTGGCGTGGCCGCAACGACCTGTGGTTCACCGGTTCACCGCTGCTCGGCGCCACCACCACGCCGGACCGGACGGCATTCCTGTTCTGCGGCCTGGAGGACAACTTCCACCCTCGGGTGGACGACGTCAGCGCGCACTTCGCGCTCACCCGCCCGCGGTACGTCCACCCCGGGAGCCCCGGCCCGGCCGGCCCCAGCCCGGCCGGCGTCGGGACGAGCGGCGTCGGGACGAGCGGCGTCGGGACGGGCGGCGGGGGCGAGGCGCTCGGGGAGCACGGTGTCGCCAGCGTCGAGGTGGGCCGCATACTCGATGCGGCGCTGCGCCGGCTGGAGATCTTCCCCGACCTCGTCGGCGGCCACAGCATCGGCGAGTGGAACGCCATGATCTCCGCTGGGATGATCGACGCCGAGGACGTGGACAGGTTCATCGCCTCGTTCGAGCCGTACTCCCTGGAGGTGCCGGGGGTGGCCTTCGGCGCGCTCGGGTGCGGCGCGGACACGGCCGCCGCCACCATCGCGGACCTCCCGGACGTCGTGGTCTCGCACGACAACTGCCCGCATCAGTCGATCATCTGCGGGGAGGAGCGCAGCGTCGAGAGCGCCCTGCAACGGCTGCGGGGCCAGGGCGTGCTGGGCCGGATCCTGCCGTTCCGCTCCGGTTTCCACTCCCCGTTCCTCTCCCCGTTCCTGGCGAAGGTCCGGGCCGACGTGGCCAGCATCCCGATCCGTACGCCGACGGTGCCGGTGTGGTCGGCGACGACGGTCGCGCCCTACCCCGACGACCAGAACGGGATCCGGGAGCTGGCGGTGCGCCATCTGCTGGAGCCGGTCCGGTTCCGCCAGCTCGTCGAGCGGCTGTACGCCGAGGGCGTGCGGGTCTTCGTCCAGGTCGGGGTGGGCAGCATCGCCGGCTTCGTCCAGGACACGCTGCCGGGCCGGGAGCACCTGACGGTCGTCACGAACACCCCGAAACGCTCAGGCATGGACCAGCTGCGACGGGTGGTCGCCGCGTTCTGGGTCGAGGGCGCCGCGCCCCGGATGGACCGGCTGTCGGCCACGAACCCGTCGGCCACGATTCCGCTCCCGATCCCCGGGCCTCAGCGGCCGTCACCGTCGCCATCGCCGCTGTCCCCGCCATCCCCGTTGCGGTCGTTGTCACCGTCGGCCACTTGTGACGGTCCGGAAGAAGCGGTCGACGACGGGCAGCGGCCGCCCCAGCGGACGCACCACGGCCAGCCGATGCTGCTCAACCTGGGTGCCCCCCTGGTCCGCCTCGGTGAGCGGGCCGCATCGCTGCTGCCCACGGCATCCTTCCCGGAGCCAGCCCTGATCCCGGCCTCATACCGGGAGCAGGCCTCATACCGGGAGCAGGACCCGGAATACCCGGAGCGGGATTCGGACGCGGCTCCGAAGCCGGACAGGGAGCTGCTCCCGTCCCCGGATCCGTCCCTGGATCCGGCGTCGAACCCGAACCCGGCTCCGAACCAGAATCAGGACCCGAATCCGGAGCTGCCTCCTGCCTCGGATTCGCCCCTGGTAACGGACCTGAGCTCGGTCCCGGAACCAGTCCTCGCTCCGGACGCGGACTCGCCCCTGGCCGCGGATTCGGCCCTGATCACGGATTCGGCCCTGATCATGGACTCGGCCCTGGTCACGGACTCGGCCCTGGTCACGGACTCGGCCCTGGCCGCGGATTCGGCCCTGATCACGGATTCGGCCCTGGCCGCGGAGCCGACTCCGCCTTCGGAACCGGCCCTGCGCTCGAATGCGGCCCTACTCCCGGATCCGGGGCCGGATCCACTCTCGGCGTCGGCTCCGGTGGAGCCGGAGCGGGAACCGTCGGCTGCCGGGCTGCCCGCCCGTCCGGCCCCTCCCGCGACGGCCCGCGAGCGCCGGCCGCTGACAGCGCGGGAAAGACGGGACCGGGCTGTCAGCGCGCATCCAGCCGGTGGACACGCTGTCACCGGCCATCCGGTGCTCGCCGAGTTCGACGCGCTGGTCACCGAGACCAACGCGATGATCTCAGCCGTGCTGGCACGATGGACAGCCACCGCGTCCGCCGCTGGCGCTGCCGCGTCCGCTGTCAGGAGCGGCGCGTCCGGTGCCAGTGCGCGGGTGGCGGCCGTCGTCCAGAAGCCATCCGCCGGCCTGGTCGCCGGCGCCCGTACCGGGCATGGCGGACATCCGTCTGTGCCGTCTGTGCCGTCTGTGCCGTCTGTGCCGACCGGGTCGTCGGCCGGGGCGGCGGGGCCGGCGGTAGCGCCGGGCGGGCGGGACGTCCGGCGGACGCGGCGCACGCTGTCGATCGAGACGATGCCGTACATCATCGATCACTGTTTCTACCGGCAGCCGCCGGGGTGGCCGCACCTCGCCGACAGGTTCCCGGTGATCCCGATGACCACCGTGCTGGAGATGATGATCGGCCAGGCGCGGGCGGCCGTGCCCGGCCGTGTCGTCGTCGGCGTCACCGACGTCCGGGCCCTGCGCTGGCTGGCGATCGAGCCGGCGGTCGAGGTGACCATCACCACGACCGTCCTGCCGGCCGCGGCCGGGCAGGGCCCGCCGGGAGCGGGCACGAGCGCGGTGCGGGTGAGCATCGACGGGTACGCGCACGGCACGGTCATCCTCGCCGACGCCTTCCCGCCGGGGCCGGCGCCGTCGGCGGAGCCCCTGCCCGAGCCGTGTGACGACACGCTGGTGGACGGGCCGTCGATCTACCGTGCCGGACGGCTGTTCCACGGCCCCGGCTACCAGGGGCTGGTCACGGCCGGGCCGGTCTCCCCCGGGGGCGTCCAGGGGGAGCTCGTCGTGACGAGCGCGCCCGGTGCGCTGCTCGACGCCGCGGGCCAGCTGTTCGGCTACTGGCCGCGGGAGCATCTCGCCGCGGACTGGCTGCTGCTGCCCTCGGCCCTGCGCGGCGTGCGCTTCTTCGGCCCGCACCCGGCCGTGGGGGAGCGGCTGACCTGCACGGTGTGGATACGGGATGTCCGGGACAGCGCCATCACCGCCGATCTGGAGCTACGCGCCGCGGACGGCACGGTGTGGGCGCGTGTCGAGGGCTGGACCGACCGCCGGTTCTCCCAGGACGAGCTGATGTGGGCGATGCTGCTGCGGCCGGCGCGCAACGCCGTCGCCGAACGGGCCGCCGGCGGCTGGGTGCTCGCCCGGGAGCACTGGGCGGACACCGCCTCCCGCGAGCTCGTCACGCGCTACCACCTCGACACCGACGAGCGCGCCGTCCTGGCGGCGAAGCATCCCAGGGCCGCGCGGGAGTGGCTGCTCGGACGGATCGCCGTGAAGGACGCCGTCCGCCACTGGCTGTGGGACAACGGCGCCACCGACGTGTGGGGCATCGAGATCGGCGTGTCGGACGAGGGCTCCGGACGCCCGGTGATCGACCGGCTGCCGGTACGTGACGGCGTGCCGGCCACACCCCCGCGGGCCGCCGTGGCGCACACGGCGTTCCTCGCGGTGGCGGTCGTGCATCCCGATGGCGCGGTTGGCATCGACATCGAACGGGTGACGCCGCTTACGCCAGGGACAGCGGCAGCGGCGGAGACAGCGGCAGCGGCAGCGGCGGAGGCAGCGGCAGGGGCGGAGACAGCGGCAGCGGCGGGGACGGGGACGGAGGCGCTCACGGACGCCGAGCGTGCACTGCTCGCCGAGCTGGGCGGAGCCGACGCCGGCCTGCGGGCCCTGTGGCTGGCCAGGTTCCGGGCCGCCAGGCAGGCCGCGGCCAGGGCCGACGACACCGGCCAGGCGAGCCGGCCACGACGGTTCGTCGTCGAGGGGATCACGCCTGGCCATCTCCGGCTGCGGACGGACGACCAGGAGCCGCCGCGCGCCCGCTGGGTCGCGCACCAGTCGATCAACGCGCTCGGCGAGCCCCTGGACGACCACGGCCATCCGTTGGGCGGCCGCCGTCCCGCCGCGGGCGACGCCGCTGGTCGTCACTCCGTCGACGGCCCTGCCGTTGATCGTTACTCCGTCGACGGCTCTGCTGTTGATCGTTACGTTGTGGCGTGGACCTCGCCCGAGGTCGAACAGGCGGCACGGGAGAACGAAGGAGCGCGGACATGACGGCCAAGCCTCTGACAACCGGACATCCGACGACCGGCGGCCCTGCCGCATCCGGCCCTGCCGCATCCGGCCCCGCCATATCCGGCCCCGCCATATCCGGCGAAGCGGGGCCGGGCACCGAGCGGGCCGCGGTCGAGGAGCGGATCCTGCGTGACGTCGTGGCGATGCTGCACGACGTCATCGGCGACGAGTACGTGATCGATCGCGAGATCGGCCTGTCGACGTCGTTCGACACCGACCTGGAGCTGGAGAGCATCGAGTTCGTCGCCCTCGCCGACCGGATGCGCCAGCGTTACGGCGACACGGTCGACTTCGTCGGCTTCCTCGCGGACCGGACCGTCGACGAAGTGATCAACATGCGGGTCGGCGAGGTCGTCTCCTTCATCGCCGACTGCCTGACGTCACCCCAGCCAGCCCAGCCGTCCCAGTCACCCCAGTCATCCCAGTCGGCCCAGCCGGCCCAGTCGTCCCGGTCCTGGGCGTAGCGATGGCCGAGGTCCTCGCCAACGGCGTCCGCCTGCACGTCCAGCGGCTGTCGCCCAGGGGCGGCCCGGGGCCCGGGGCGCCGGTCGTCGTCATGGTGCACGGCATGGTCATGGACAACATGTCCAGCCTCTACTTCTCGCTCGGGACCAGCCTCGCCCACGCCGGCGCCGACGTGATCTGCTACGACCTGCGCGGCCACGGCCGCAGCGAACGGACACCGGACGGCTACGCCCTGGCGGACGCCATGGCGGACCTGTCGGGGCTGCTCGACGCGCTCGGCGTCGACCGTCCCGTCCACCTGGTGGGCAACAGCTACGGGGCGACGATGGCCCTGTCCTACGCCCTGGAACACCCCGGGCGGGTGGCGAGCCTCACCCTGATCGAACCGCCTTTCCTCGTCGAGGGCCTTGGCGCGCGGATGGCCCGGTCGCTGGCGCAGGTGTCGGCCGGGCTCGACGACGCCGAGGTCGAGCGGTGGCTGGAGCGCTCCGCCGGGCGGGCGGTCAGCCGGATCGCCCGCGGCGCCCAGGCCCTGCTGCGGGAGACCTCGATCGCCACGGACATGCTCGCCACCGAGCCGTTCTCCCCGCGGCGGCTGGCCCGCCTGGACGTCCCCGTGCTGGCGGTCTACGGGGCGAACTCCGACATCGCAGACCACGCCGGAGGGCTCGCCCGGCTCGTCCCGGACTGCACCCTGATCGTCCTGGCGCACCACACCCACGCGGTACTGCGGGAGGCCACCGACTACCTGCGCATCCTGCTCAGATGGTGGCTGTTCGAGCCCGGCAGCCCGCCGCCGGCCCACCCCGGCACCGCCGGGCAGCGGTTCGAGACCCCCGACTGGGTGACCCGGATGGTCCCGCCCCCGGATCTCAACCGTCCCGCCAGCGCCTCCGCCGGCCCGGGGGAGAGCGTCGGTACCGGGGTGGCGGGGTGAGCCGTTTCCTGTTCGTCGTCCCGCCGCTGGCCGGGCATGTCAACCCGGCGGTCGGGATCGCCGCCGAACTGGCCGGCCGCGGTCACGAGGTCGCCGTCGCGGGCCACCCGGAGGTGGTCGGGCCGCTGCTGGCCCCCGGGCTCGCCCTGCTGCCACTCGCCGGGGCGTTCACCGGCCCCGCCCGGGCCGCCGTCGAGGAGAAGTCCAGGCGGCTGCGGGGCGCGGCGGCCCTGAAGTTCCTCTGGGAGGACTTCCTCATCCCACTGGCCGCGTCGATGGTCGACGAGGTCGACGCGAAGGTCGACCGGTTCGCCCCGGACCTGCTGGTCGTCGACCAGCAGGCGGTCGGGGCCGCGCTCGTCGCCCGCCGCCGGGGCCTGCCGTGGGCGACCCTTGCCGCCACGCCCGCCGAACTGGACGATCCGTACGAGCTCCTGCCCGGGGCCGGACGCTGGGTCCGTGACACGTTACGTGACTTCCAGCGCTCCCAGGGTGTGTCCGAGGACGAGGCGTGCGCTGGCGACCTGCGCTTTTCCGAGTACCTGACCCTGGTGTGCTCGGTACCCCGGATGCTGCGCACGGGCGGCTTTCCCGGCCACTACGGTTTCGTCGGCATACCGCTCGGCCGGCGGCCGGCGGCGGCCTTCCCGTGGGAATGGCTGGATGCCGAGCGTGAACATGTGCTGGTCTCGCTGGGGACGGTGACCCGCGAGGCCGGCGACCGGTTCCTGCGGGTCGCGGTCGACGCGCTCCGGCCGCTCGGGCACCGGCTGCAGGCGATAGTCGTGGCGCCGCCCGGCATCCTCGGCCACTCCGGGCCGAATCCCGCGCCCGGTGCCGCCGCTGTGGCCGACGGCGCTGTGGCCGACGGCGCTGTGGCCGACGGCGCTGTGGCCGACGCTGTTCCAGTCGATGCCGTTCCGGCCGACGTTGTTCCGGCCGATGCCGTCTCAGCCGATGCCGTCTCGGCTCACGGCGTTTCGACCGGCCGCGTTCTTGCCGGCGTTTCCCCCGGCAGCGGTGCTGAGGAACACATTCTTGTGCTGCCGCACGTCCCGCAGCTCGATCTCATGCCGCGGCTGTCCGCGGTGGTGTCGCACGGCGGGAACAACACGGTGTGCGAGGCGCTGGCGCACGGTGTCCCGCTGGTCGTGGCGCCGGTCCGGGACGACCAGCCCGTCATCGGGGAGCAGGTCGTGCGCACCGGCGCGGGCCTGCGGGTCAGGTTCGGCCGGGTGAGCGCGCCCGCGCTGCGCGAGTCGATCGTCTCGGTGCTGGACGAGCCGTCCTTCCGTACCGCCGCGCGGCGGCTGCGCGACGACTTCGCCGCCGCCGGGGGCGCCGTCGCCGCCGCGGACCGGCTGCTCGCGATGACCTGACCGTCGGCCCGGTGCCGACGCCGTCCGGCGAACCGCATCCGGCGAACCGCACCCGGAACAAAGAATTCGGAACACGGCCGCCGGGCGACGCTTTTCATGTTCCTTCAACAAGCTTTCTTCCGCACTCTTTAGGTATTTCCTAAAATTGGCGGACGAGTTTCATCTGATGAACTCCAGGCCGGCCGGCCAGCAAAATTCTCCCTCGTTTTTCCGGGAAATTCAGACGATATTTCTTCCGAAATTTTCTGATAGCTGGCGGATGATCGATCAGGTGGTTGTCGTGGCGTCCGGACGGGTGCCGCCCGCATTATCCGTGGTGGGTGGTTCGTCGTAGCACCAGTCGTGGACGAGCCCGCTGACGAAGATTCCGAGGAAGAGGGCCAGCAGTGGCAGCAGAATCATTCATGCTCCCAGGGGGTGGAGAAGTGAGGGGGCGTTCCCGGTGACCGGGCGGACACTGTCCCAGCCTGATTACCCGCTCCCGGGAGCATCTCACCTGGCGCTCGTCCGCGGTGACGCTGTGACACGATCTGCCGGTTGTGGGGGGGTGTTCCATCGATTGGGTGGCGGCAGGGTGCCGATTGGGCGTAGCGTCGCACCCAATGTCAACGCGGGAGCTTCCAACGCAGGAGGCTGAGAGGGCGGCTGGGTTCCACCCACAGTGCCGCCGACCGCCAGAACCTGTCCGGATAATGCCGGCGTAGGGAGGCTGTCACATGGTGCTGCCTGTCGACCGATCGGTCTCCGTGTCCGCGCCCGTCAACGACGGAACACCCGTCAACGACGGAACACCCGTCAACGACGGAACACCCGTCAACGACGGAGCGCCCGTCACCGATGGCGCGCCCGGCTCCACGGGGCGTGACACTCGGAGGCCCGCTGCCGGCGGGCCCGGCGGCGCGTCCGCGCCCGGCGGCCCACCCACGCCTGGCGGCCCACCCACGCCGGTCACCTCCGGCCCGCTGCCCGGCAGCCGCAAGACCTACCTGGTCGGCGCCGCGGACGGCCTGCGGGTGCCCATGCGCGAGGTGCCGCTCTCCACCGGCGACAGCGTGATCCTGTACGACACCTCCGGGCCGTACACCGACACCGAGCAGGTCACGGACGTGCGCCAGGGGCTGCCCCCGCTGCGGGACGCCTGGATCGCCGCCCGCGGCGACACCGAGGCCTACCGGAGCACCCCGCCGGAGATCCGGCACGGGGAGCGGCTGCGCCGGCCGTCCCCCAGGCGGGCGCTGCCCGGCCGGGCCGTCACCCAGCTCGCCTACGCCCGCCGGGGTGAGATCACGCCGGAGATGGAGTTCGTCGCGCTGCGCGAGGGCCTGCCGGCCGAGACCGTCCGGGCGGAGATCGCCGCCGGCCGCGCGGTGCTGCCCGCGAACGTCAACCACCCCGAGTCCGAGCCGATGGCGATCGGCAGCGCCCTCCTGGTGAAGATCAACGCGAACATCGGGAACTCGGCGGTGACCTCGTCCATCGAGGAGGAGGTGGACAAGATGGTGTGGGCGACCCGCTGGGGCGCCGACACCGTCATGGACCTGTCCACCGGCCGCGACATCCACACCACCCGGGAGTGGATCATCCGGAACTCGCCGGTCCCGATCGGGACCGTGCCGATCTACCAGGCGCTGGAGAAGGCCGGCGGCAAGGCCGAGGAACTGTCCTGGGAGGTCTACCGGGACACCGTCATCGAGCAGTGCGAGCAGGGCGTGGACTACATGACCGTCCACGCCGGGGTGCTGCTGCGCTACGTGCCGCTGACCGCGCGGCGCAAGACCGGGATCGTCTCCCGCGGCGGTTCCATCCTGGCCGCCTGGTGCCTGGCCCACCACCAGGAGAACTTCCTCTACACCCACTTCGCCGAGCTGTGCGAGATCCTGCGCGCCTACGACGTGACCTTCTCACTCGGGGACGGGCTGCGCCCCGGCTCGATCGCCGACGCCAACGACGCCGCCCAGCTCGCGGAGCTGGCCACCCTCGGGGAGCTGACCTCGGTGGCCTGGGAGCACGACGTCCAGGTCATGATCGAAGGCCCCGGGCACGTCCCGATGAACAAGATCAAGGAGAATGTGGACCTGCAGCGCGAGCTGTGCCACGACGCGCCCTTCTACACCCTCGGGCCGCTGACCACGGACATCGCGCCCGGCTACGACCACATCACCTCCGCGATCGGCGCCGCGATGATCGGCTGGTACGGCACGGCGATGCTCTGCTACGTCACCCCCAAGGAGCACCTCGGCCTGCCCGACCGCGACGACGTCAAGGCCGGAGTGATCGCCTACAAGATCGCCGCGCACGCGGCGGACCTGGCCAAGGGGCATCCAGGCGCCCAGGCGTGGGACGACGCCCTGTCCGACGCCCGGTTCGACTTCCGCTGGAGCGACCAGTTCCACCTCGCGCTCGACCCGGAGACCGCCGAGGCCTTCCACGACGAGACCCTGCCCGCGGCGCCCGCGAAGTCGGCGCACTTCTGCTCGATGTGCGGCCCGCACTTCTGCTCGATGAGGATCACCCAGGACGTGCGCAAGTACGCCGAGGAGCACGGCCTCGCCGAGACCGACGCCGTGGCGGCCGGCCTCCAGGAGAAGTCGGCGGAGTTCGCCGCCCACGGCAACCGCGTCTACCTCCCGATCACGGAATCGTAGAAACCGCGGGCATCGGCGGCTGGGCGTCGGCGGGCACCGTAGGTACTTTCGGTCGCTCCGACGACGGTTTCCACCTACGGCTTCCGTATCCGTAGGTGGAAACCGCTGCGTTGATGACGGTTTTCACCTACAGGTCCGGCTCCCAGCCGCGTTGGCGTAGTGCTGTGGCGACCTGTTCGGCCACCAGCCGCGGTTCGGTGCGCAGCACATGGACCGGGAAACGCAGGATGAGGCGGTCCTGGAGCACACCGGCGTTCTGGCGGGCCAGATCGTCCCACCACTGGCGCACCTCCCGATGGTGGCCACCGTCGATCTCCACCCAGACCCGCCACGTCTCGTACCAGACGTCGAGGTGACAGTGGCTGCCACCGGCGTCGATCCTCTCCTGCCGTCGCGCGGCCGGCAGACCGTAGCGGTTCTCGATTTTTCGATAAAGGATTTCGGCCACCGAATGGGCGCCGTCACCCAGGTCACCGAGGGTTTCGATGATCAATGCGTTGCGGCGCAGCGGCCCACGGCGCTCGACGACACGGCGAAGCTCGGCAACGGTGACCAGCCGCTGCTGGACGGCCGCGGCAAGCACAGCACGTGCGTCGTCCTCGTCCGGGGCCCAGCTGGCCATGTCCACGACCGAGCGGGGCAGCCGGGTCCGCGGCGGCGACCGCCGCGGGTGCACATCATCGGAGCCGAGATGACGGCTGCGTCGGATGATGACACCGGGGCGCCGCGTCACATGCCGGGCGGCGTCGACAAGGACGACGACCGGGCCGCCGTCGAACCCGCGTAAGCCGTCGAACGACGCCGCGGACACCCCGCCGAGCACCGCACCCGATCCGATCGACTCGACGGCCGCCCACAGCAGCTGGCTGCCGGTGATCGGGCCGGAATGGGTGACGAGCACCCCCCGCATGGGCCGCTGCCAGCGGCCGCTGCGCAGCTTCCAGCGGATCTCCGCCTCGGTCATCCCAGCATCCAGAGCCGCACGGACCGAGATGACGCCATCCTGGGCTGCCGCGATCCGCTCCCAGCCCGCACGTTCCCCACGCCCACCGGCCCGCCGCCTGGACGCGTGACCGTTTCCGCAGGTCTCCTGGCCGCAGCCATCGTCGCCGCGAGCCTCGCTGCCAGGCTCCTCGCTGCCAGGCTCCTCGCTGCCGCGACACCTGCCGACACCGTTCTTACTGCCGCTGTTCTTGTCACCGCTGTTCTTGTTGTCACCACGCGGGTGGCGCAAGCCGGGATCATGGGCCATGCCCCCACGCTGCCACGATGTTCACCCACCCGCGAGCGAGGGCAGCTACCTGTGGACAATGCAGGCCGTAGGCGACAACGGGGCCCGTAGGTGGAAACCGTCGTTGCCACAACCAAAGCCACCTACACCCACGGAGCCCGTAGGTGGAAACCGTTGCTGCCACGACCGAACCCACCTACACCTTCCGCCCCGGTGCTCGAGCCCCCTCCGTTCGGGGTGCGCGCCGTCCCTGTCACACTGTGCGCAGCCGACAGCGTTTACGGACGGACGGGGGCACATGGCTGGCAAGGTAATAATCCACCTGCTCGGCACATCCGACGTGGGAATCACCACCGGCGGCCGGCTTTCCGGCGAGGCGGTACACGATCTCGAAAAAAGGTACGCCGATATCGAGAAGGTTCTGAACGGCGTGGCTGCCGCGGCGGAGGAGTGGACGAACGCCGCTGCTGACAGCGCTGTACGGAACGCCGCGAAGGAGGAGTTGAGCAAGGCTCGGAACGATATAGAACCGCTTCTTGTCACGCATGAATTCACTAATACGCGGACAGGAAAAAGCGGGCGCCGAAGCGCCCCGCTGGCGACTCTTCTCCGTAGTCAGAAGGATTGGGGATCCCGCCCGGCTCGCTCTCGCGACCACGCGACAGGAGCCTTCGGAGGCCGCCGACACCTGGCGGATCTTCAAGCTGATAAGAAGCGCGCTGGAAATCTGGCCGGATCTTTACGCGGATGTGGCGCTGAGCGCCGTGGACGAGATCCCGATGGGGGCGCCGTTGACCGCTGCTGCCCGGGACGCTGTTGACTCCTACCTCGAGAACAAGCAGCTCGACGGCGTCTTTCTCGGCTATGGGACGGGCGCGAAGAACAGTCTCAGCGGGCTCTTTCTCGGCTGTCTCGAGTCCACTTTTACGGTCGATCTTGTTCCGCTTCAGGAAGGGCATGGCCGAACGTCGCTGACGTTGCAGTCGGACGCGCGTGGCTGGCTTTCCAGGAAACGCCACTTCCGCGGCCTGGCCGAACTGGCCGAGTGTGCTGGAAACGAGCGGGAAAGCTGGGCATGGAAGGCGTTACACTGTCGTCAGATCCAGGACGACGACGGTTTTCGGTATGCCGTTGGGCGGGCGGGGCTGCCCGAGCTGGAGAAGGACGAGTTCGGCCCGCGTTCCCATCATTCCGTTGAGAGCGCCTTGCTCGACAGGCTGCTCCGGAACGAGGTCGCCGCTCTCCTGCAGGTTCGCTCGTGGATCTATGATCACTACCGTGAGCTGGTGGAGAGCGAGCCGGACGGAAGTAACTGGCCCGAGATCGGAAAGCGGACGCTGGGTCCTCTGATAGGAAGCGTCGAGGACAACCATGAGCTCGCCGGTCGTCTGCCGAGGGAGTTCCTGGTGTCCAGTTCTGTCAAGCATCTCAACGAGGTTGCCAGCAGCGTCGCGCACGACGCGCTCACGGCTTCGAAGGGTTTTCGGAGGGCTGACGGCTACTTCCGCGAGATCGCTGAGGCCGCTGACCGTCGGGATCCTCGGCGGAAGCTGGGGCTCTCGCCGAATCCGGCGCGTTGGTCGTCGCTCCCTTCGGGACGGCTGCTCGTGGTTCAGTGCGTGGGCGGGCAGGATCTCCGTCCACAGCTCACGGCCATTCTCGACCATGACTTCCAGAACATCCGGATCGACGAGGAAGTCGAGGAAGTCAACTGGAAGATCGATATCTTGATGATCGCGTCTGTCAGTACCGCTGACAAGGCACAAAGGGAGATCGAAGCGCTCTGGGCGGCGCTCGAACGGCGGTGGAGCCAGGCGGCGCAGCCCGAAGGGCACGACGGCGGGGAGGTGTACGACGGCAGGCTGGCCCGGCTGCGCTACCCGATAGGGATCACCTTGAAGCCGGCGCCACCGTCAGAATCCGGCCAGGTGAACAGAGAGAACAACATCGAGATGATGCGTGCGGAGATTGTCGATTCCATCAGGGTTCTTGACGCGACATTCGCGCTGCGCGATGCCGAGGCCGTTGTCTTCCTGGGCGGCCCGGCGACCCACGGTATGAACCTCGCGGCTGCGTTGGCCGCACTCGACTGGGCTGTGAAGGAGGGATGCCCGGCATACGTCGGCTCCATCGACGAGATCCGGCACACCGGCCCGGCCGGTCCGCCTCATAGCACGGTGAGTGTCTCGGACCGACATGTACTGGCATTACCGACTTACGACGGTCTGTTGAAGAATGTTGCCGCCCGGCAGGTCGAATCCCTGGAGTTTGTCGCGGCTGCGGCGACGCTGCGTCGGGGCGGGCGGGAGCTTCGTGATATCGCGGGCAGAGTCGACGATCTGCGCAGGGACGCGTTCGACTGGGATTCGGCTCGTGCTGCTCTGATTCCGGAGGTAGAGAAGCGGCGGGAGGAGGCCGCGCGCCGGTTGGAGTTGGTCCGAGCGCTGGGGAAAAACGACGGCTGGGGCTCGGTCTGTCTCGCGACCGCGATCTGTGAGCACGTGTTGAAGGAAGAGAAGAAAGGAAATAAGGGGCCCTGGGAGGAGGGGCCCCTGAAGAATCTTTCCCGGATTCGTAACAACAGCCCGACCACCCACAATAATGATCATGCCTCGTTGGCAAAGGCGCTGAGTGAGAAGCTGGGAACTCCGGTAAGTCAGGAGGATGCCCTCGACGTTCTCGATCTTTTTCTGGAGAAGGTCCAGAAGCAGTTGCTCGAAGGTATTATGATCGAGGTGGACATCGCTGAATACCGGAGCCGGTACGAGGACATCCTCGACGATCTCCGTAGTGCTCGTTCCGGGGTGACCGGGTAGAGATTTCTCCTGGTGGTTGTGCTCCGCGGGGCACAGCCACCAGGAGGGCCGGGTCGGGGTGAGGTTACTGTTCGTGTAGTTCGTGGAGCGGGGTCACGTTCGTGGTGAGTAGAGGCAGCGTGTAGCCGTACCTCATCGTCGGCTTTTTCGGATTCTGTGCACTGACCTTCTCGTTGAGCTGGAACCAGGCGACGATCTCCGAGATGTCGTCACCTTGGCGCGGTTTTGTCGAGCCCCGTGGATAGCCGACGCGGACGCCGTCGCCGTAGCCGGTGGCGGCCCGGCGCAGCGCGGCGATGTGGGCGGCTTTGTCGAAACTGCCACCCGTCGCTTCGGTGGTCGCCGTCCGGAAGGACTCGAGCAGTGTTTTCGCGATCTCGTCGAACCGCTCCGCACCGCCGTCCACGGAATCCTGGTCGATGGCGCCGAGGCAGCCGGACAGATCCCGGTAGGCGGCGGCCACCGTCTCGCCCCGGACGAGAGAACTGTCTTCCGGCAGCAGTTCAAGGGTGACCGAGCCCAGCCCGAGCGGCCGGCCGCGCCCGAGCCGGAACACGCCGAAATCGGCTGCCTTCGCCGACGGCTCCAGTTCTCTGGGGACGGCGAGTTCGCGAGGGTCGAGCAGCCACAGCAGCGCGCCGAGTTCCGCGTCGGTCATGTTCGTGACGTCGATGTCGAAGGTGAACGTGCTGTCGGCCCTGACCCAGGCCAGCACGGAGGCGTTCCGTTTTGTCCGTGGCTTCACCGGCTGTCCGTCCTGAGCCTGGCCCCGGCTCTGGGAGCCCTGTTGTTGCTGGCCGACGATCCGGACGGTGACCTTGTCCCGAACGTAGTCGTCGGGCCTGTCCTCAAGGTCGCGGTGGCGGGGGAAGACCTTGAAACCGCGCAGGCCCGCCTCCGGGCCGTACATTTCCGCCTTCAGCATTCTCTCGCCCACCGGTGTCCCGGCGGGGTCGGCCGCGCTGTAGAAACGGGCCTGGCTCGGCTTGGGCGCGCCCAGTTCGATCAGCGGGAGGCCGACATTGCCGAGCAGCTTTTTCTTATGGAAGTTGGTGATCTCCACCTTCTCGGGCAGGACCGGGGAGATCACGACATGTCCGCGATAGGCGGTCGCGCGTTCGTCGCGCTCGTCGGCACGCTGCTCGACCGTGCCGAAAACCCGGTCCGCCGCGGAGAATTTGTCAAAAGCCGTGGGAGGCTGGCGACGCGCCGCCGCAAGCAGCTCCGCCGGAGGTCTGGAGAACGGCCGGCGCCCGACCATGACAGGCAGCAGCCGTTCCAGCCGCTGGCCGTCATGGGAGAACACGCCGTACAGCAGATCCCCCGCTTCCAAAGGCCGCTGTCGCTCGGTTCTGCCCGCTGAGCTCTTCTTCCGGATGCTTTTCCTGACTCGCTCTTCCTTGGTTTTCCTTGCCCATTCGACGACCGGCAGGGACGCTGTCCTCTCTTTTCCCGGCCGGACACTCGGTGGCGCTCCGTCGAGTTCACGGACATAGCTGTCGAGCACCTCCCGGTAGGCGGCCGCGACGGTGTCGGTAAGCCGGACGGGTTTCGGTGGCAACAGGTTGTCCGGATCCGTGAAGAAGATTCGCTCATGTTTTTTCGAGGGGAAGTTCTTCGCATCGTGATTCTGGTTCGTGCGGCAGACCCAGCCGTCCACCGTAATAGTTTCGGGGTATCTGTCGGCAACGCTGCCGATCGGGCGGATATCACCTCCTTTCGCCCCGATCCCGGTGACCAGCCAGTATGAGTAGATATTGTTTCGCACGCTGGTCAGCTCGACGCTGACCTCGTCTTTGTGGGCGAAACGCCGGGCGGCGGCAAGGCCGTCTCCGGTGCGGAGGCCAGCCGGTTCCCAGATGAAATTCTTGATAGCGCTGTCGTCGGGGAGCAGTGCGGCCGGCATGTAGTCGTCGACCCGTCCGAATTCTCTCCGGGTGCCCAGCAGGGGCCTGGCGTGCAGTTCGCCGTCGATCTCCTCGATGCGTACCGGGGTCAGCTCGAGGGCCTCGTACGGCTGGGAACGGAATGCCAGCGGCAGATCGTGCCGGGCCGCGACCCCGAAGCGGGAGAGGGTGGCGATCTCGTAGGCGGAGCGGAGCATTCCCTTGACCGACGTCACCGGAATCTCGACGTCGTTGCCCTCCGTGGCGCCTTTCGCCTGCCCGGACCGGGAGCGGAGCCGGAGGAAGGTGTGGCCGGCCTCGGTCTCGTAGCCCTCGTGGTCCGTGGTGTCCTTTTCCGCCTTCGAGGCGGTCTCGCCGACGATCAGTGGAGTGCGGGCGGTCAGCCGTACCCGCAGGCGCCCGTTCCACAGCTCCGGCCGCAGCCGGTCGTGGCCGGCCGGGGCGCCGTCCGCGAACGGGGGTCCGGCCGGCCGGGGCGGCAGCGGCGCGAAGTTGTAGGCGTGGTGAAACGGTTTCCCCTCGGAGATCCCGGAGTTGTTCGCCCGAGCTCCGTTTCTTGTCCCCGCGTTTCCACGGGTCCTGTCGTTCCCGCTGCTCGTGGTGTAGGTACCGCGGCTGTTGTCGCGGGGCGCTCTGCTCACGGCTCAGGCCTCCTGGGCGGGGAATGATGCTGGGACCGCGGCGCCGCACAGCAGTTCGTCCGCGGGGACGATGTTGCCGTAGCGTGGCTCGGCCACGAAAACCTCGAAGCTGGGCAGGGCCGCTCTGGCACGTTCGGTGAAACCCGTCACCGGCGCGACGAACGGGCTCACCCTGTCCTGCTGGAAGCGGGCCCAGCCGAGACCGGCCGGCAGCGCCGTGGATTCGGTGAGCGGGCGGGCCGAGCCCCACAGCAGGTAGCTGTTCTCCCGAACCCAGCACGCCGTCGTGTCCGTCGTGTCCGCCGTGTCCGTCGTGTCCGCTGGCTGTTGTTCCCGCCGCGCGTCCTCCGGCGGCGCCGTCCGGGAGCCGTCGGAGGAGGGGGAAGCGGATACAGGAGGATCGGAAGCGGCGGGATCGGTGAGTATGACCAGGACGGCGTGCTCCGCCCCGGCTACCCATCGCCACTCGGCCGCGAGCACATCCGGCCCGTTGCCGAACAGGCGTGCCTCGAAGATCTTCCCAAGGGCCTCCGCAGGCAGCGCTTCGCCGTGTTCGTCCACCAGCTGCCAGTCGGTGCCGAGTTCGGCGAAGCGGGGGCCGCCGGTGCCGTAGAGCAGGGCGTACAGCAGCGGCGGCACGGGCTCGATGTCCCGGAGCGCGGCCAGCGCGTCGGAGAGCCCGCCGCCAGGCAGTCGCCGCTCGCCCAGCAGTGCCTTGCGGAGCGTCATGCTTCCCCCTCGCCGTTGTTCACGGCGTCGCCGTCACCTGCGGCGCTGCCGTCCGGGTTGTTGCCGGGTGTGCCGGGCGGGCCGATCCAGCGGATCCAGTCACCGTCGGCCGGCAGCAGCTTGCGCGCTTCGGCGAGGACGGCCGCGACGACCGCCGCCGGGCCCGCTTTCCCTTCCGTCGCGGACCAGCCGGCCGGCCATGGACGCCCGTCCGTGCCCGCCGCGCGGGCGGGGCCGCGGGCCTGTGCGTCGATCTTCGTCACGGTGAGCGCTCCCAGGCCCCGGGTGCCCCGGCTGCCCAGGGGCAGCGTCCCGGCGGCGAGCTCGGCGAGGACCAGGTACAGCAGGATGAGCGCGGCGTTCGCCCGCCCCGCCCGCTCCTCCGGTTCCGTTGGCTTCCCGGGATTCGGCCAGCCGGTGGTCAGCCGGTCGAGGTCGATCTCGATGGTGATCGGCTCCCAGCCCTGTTTCTTCTTGTTGTTCGCCTCCGGTTGTTGCACGGGAAGGATCGTGAACAGCCGTTCGTCCGCCGGGGCCGAGGTCCAGCGGTCCAGCGCCACCTGGGTCGAGAGCGTCCCGAGCCGGCCCGCCGCGGACGCGAAGGCCGGACCGCCCGCCGCCGGGGCCGCGCCGCCGGCGCCTGTCACGGCGCCGCTGCCTGCTGGGGCAGCACCGACCGTCGCCGAGGCACTGTCGCCTGCCGAAGGGGAGCCGTCCGCTGTGGAGGACGTGCGCAGGGCGTCGGCTTCCAGCCGGCTCAGCCCGGTGGCCAGGTGGACGTCGGAGATCCGTAACGGCGACTTCCAGTCGGCGGAGCCGAACAGCAGCCGCACCAGCTCGGGGTCGTCCGCCCGGTCGAGGACGAAGTCCCGTTGCCCGAAAGGCCGCTCGCCGTCCGCGCCGGGCTGCCCATCACCGATGATCGTCCGTGCGATGCGAGTGGCCCGGGTCCGGAACGCGCCTTTGATCTCCGAGGCTGGCAGGACGGGCTTCCAGACGAAGCTGTCGGCCGGAATGTCGTTGCTGTCGGTAGCGGTATTCCCGGTGGTGGCACGCCGCGCCATGCCCGGCCGTGCCCGGCTGCCTGTCGCTTCCGGCGCGCCCGCCGTTCCAGGCGCGCTGGTATCCACCCGGCGCGCCAGGACGGGGACCGTCACCTGGCGTTCCTGATCGTCGCCCTGAGGGATATGGCCGACGGTCCGGCCCGCCGCGACCAGCAGGGCGAGCCTGGGATGCCAGTCGACGGTGACTGTCAGTACGGAGGAGCTGGCGGGGATCTCCAGCGGCAGCTCGACGGACGTGAATCCAGGGCTGTTCCTGTCTCGGGTGTCCACGCCCAGCCAGGCCTGCAGGCCACGCAGGGTGGCGACGTCCATCCGCCGCAGGCTGGCCTCCGTGGCTCTGACGGACCCGAGGCCGCGGCTGGACGCGGCGCCCAACAGGATCGCTCCCCTGGTGAGCGCGGTAGCCAGCGAGGCGAGCATCGTCTTGAGTGTCAGATCGCCACCGTCGTCACCCGTACCGTCACCCGTACCGTCACCCGTGCCGTCACCTGGGCCATCAGTTCGGCCGTCACCTGGGGTGTTGCCGGCGCCGTCGCCCCGGGGCCGGTCCGGCCTGGCGCGCGCGTCCGTGGTCAGGCAGAGGGTGATCCTGGTGCCGGCGGGCAGGACCTCGCGGTCGTACTTGATACCGTGCGCGGCGGTCCCGGTCACGCGGTCGATGCCGACCCCGTCCCGGGTCTCGCTGTCGCCCTGGACGCCGGTTTTCGGGTCGGCGGGCGTGAGACCGGGCAGCGGGGCGTCGGCGACGACGATGCGGCTCGCGCCGTCGATCGACCCCCAGTGCCGCCGGACGGCCTCCGGCGTCCACGTCCGTTCGCACCAGGCGCGCAGGGCGCCTGCGATCGACGTGCCCGGAATGTAGTACTGACCGGCGCCGTTGACCGCCAGGGTCAGATGCGAACGCTGTCCCTTGCCGTCGCCCGCCGTGTCCGGGCCGGGTACGGCATCCGAGCCCGGCCCGGCGAGCGGATCGGTCAGGCCGGCCCCGCCGACGTGCAACGGGGCCTGGGTGACCAGCGTCGCGGCCAGCCGGTACCGGATGCGCGGGCGGAAGGCCGGCGGCTTCTCCCCGCCAGCGGAATAGGCCCACAGGGGGTCGTCCCAGATGCCGGACGTGCCCGTGCCGCCCGCGCTGTTCGTGCTGTCTGCCGCTGTGGTCATGCCGGGTTCTCCGTCCTCCGGCGGGCCGCTGCCGCGGCCGGTTCCGCTGTCGGTTCCGTCGTCACTGCCGTTGTCACTGCCGCCGTGGCTTGCGCCTCCAGGAGCTCGATCCGCTCGGCGACCAGCTCGGGGTCGTTGAAGCTGACCTGGCCGAACCCCTCGGCCGTGCGGCCGCCGATCCCGGTGATCTCAAGCCGGGCGAGGACGTCCGCGCCGGAGCCGTCCCAGCCAAGCCGCAGGCAGGTACCGGCGGCGAGCGCGACCAGCGTCGGCCGGGGCAGGCCGGACGGGCGGTGCCAGGAGCTGATCCGTCGGGTCCGGGCCGAGGCAGGCACCGGCCCGCGGCTGCCCGGATCAACCGGGACGAGGTTGTCGACACCGACACCGAGCCGTTGCAGCAGCCGGACGAGGTCGGTGACGTCCGCGGACATCCGCAGCCGGGAGTCCCGGACGATTGTGTCCGAGCGCAGCCACACGAACAGCTCGCCCTTCGAGACATCCGGGGTACCGCCCGTCCCGCTCGCCGGGGCACCGCCCGTCCCGCTCGCCGGGGCACCACTCGTGCCGCCCGAGACGCCACCCGTGCCGCCCGAGACGCCGCCTGCGCCGCTATAGGCGCTGAACGTGTCCCTCTGGACGCCATCCGTACCGATGGGGACGCTATCTGTCCCTGCCTGGGCACCATTTGTGCTGACCGGGACGATGCTGTCGCGTGGGGGGCGGTGCCGCACGCCGGAGACCTCCACCCGCACCCGGCCGTACTCCGACTTGGATTTCCCCCCGAGCCGGACGTCCTCGCTGGCCAGGCACGCGCGCGGCCAGTCGGGGCCGGCCGTGGCCAGCGCGTCGTGCAGACGCTGGCTCACCCGCACGTGGGCGCGCAGCCGGGTGTCGGTATGGATGTCGTCGGATCCGGATGTGCGCGGCGGGATCACCTGGACGGTGTAGAGGCCGGAGTCCTCGGTCGGTCGCTGGCTGTACTCCTCCACCTGGTTGTGCATGGCGACCGCGAGCACCGGCTGGTGGAAGAGCAGGCGTGTGGCGCTGGGAGCGTGCTTGTCGGCACCGGCCGATCCACCAGCGTCGACCGGCCCGGTGCCACCGGTCGGCCCGGCGGCTCCGGCAGCGTCGACGGGCGCGACGTAGCCGGTGCGCATCGGCTTGTACTGGGCCTTCGGCTGGCCGGCGCGTAGCCGGTTGAGCACATTCCGGGGGTCTCCGTCTTTGGCGTCTTTGGCTCCCTGGGCCTCCTTGGATCCCTGGACGCCGTTGGCGCCACCGGCGCCGGAGTGGTGTGAGCTGTCGGAGCCGGAGGTGTCAGCCCGATCCTTCGCCCGCTGGAACGCCAGTGGGACCGGGTCGGAGCGCTTCCCGGCGACTTCGGGCGTCGCCGCTGTGACGATCAGCTCGCCGGCGGTCACGGCGTCCGCCGCGGCCTGGGGAGCGAGCCTGCGCAGCGCGCCGTGGACCCAGGGCAGCAAGGTCGTCCCGGGCAGCTGGTCGGCGCCGGTGAGCATGTTCCCGCTCACCCCGGTGGACGCGAGCACCGGCTGGTCCACGGTGATCGTCAGATCCACCTCGAACCAGCGCTCCGCCGCAGCCCGGGCGACCACAGCCGGTGCGTGACCCTGAACGACCACCGGCTCTGCCGGTGCCGGTACCTGGCCGCGGAAGTCCGTGACCGCCCGGAAGGCGTTGTCGAGAAGCCGGAGGCGGGCGCTGTCCGCCTTCTTCCGTGCGATGTCGGCCTGGTCGGCGTCGGCCAGGCCGACGGATTCGGACTTCGAGACCAGCACCCGTGCGGCACCGGCGCCGCGGCGCCGGTCTCCGCCGACCGCGTCGATGAGCGACGCCCCGATCAGCAGCAGCGTCGCGGCCGCGCGCCGCTGCTCCCGTGTCCAGGAGTCCGCGTCGACCAGCCGCGCGGTGGCGAACAGGGTCGCCGGTTTGGCCATCTCGACGAAGCGCAGCATGTCGTCGTGGGCCCGGCCGGTCCGGTGGTCGATCGCCACCCCCGGCTTGATCAGCGTCCACCGGTCGCCGCGGTCGCCGAGCGTGGGGATCGCGGGCCGGTCTGTCCGCGGCTTCGCCTTGGGCGGCAGGTGGGCGGAGCCGACGGTGAACAGCGGCGCCGTCCCGGCATGGCCGAACAGCGCGCGCGTCCACGCCCACCAGGGCCGGTTGGCCTCGCCATGGCGGGCCGCCTCGGCGTCCAGCGCGATGCTCGCCTGTGCGCAGGCGTCGCGCCACAGGCCGGTCAGCGTCGTGCCCGGCAGGTACGGCCGGCCATGGGCGTCCCGCCGGATGGTGGCGTCGATGCCGCCCGGCAGCCCGTAGCCGCTCCCGACGTGCCAGTCGCCCGTGATGTCGACGATCACGGTCAGCGGGTCCGGCACCGCGCCGTTTTCGAGGTCCAGGTCAGGCATTGGCATTCTCCGAACGGTTCTTCTCCAGCAGGGACGCGGGCAGCACGTCGACCAGCTCGAGGGCGTCCAGCAGGCCGGTGACCCGGACGGTTTTCGTGGTCGCGGCGGCTTCCGCCCCACCGCTGCCTTCGGCCCTGTCGGTGCCTTCCGCACTGTCAGTGCCTTCGGCGTCCGGCGGGCTCTGCTCCGGATGATCGACAGCAGTCGGCCAGAACAACGACGAGTTGCCGCCACCGCCGAGCGTCGCGCGTTCGGCCGCTGGCAGCGGAGAGGAGATCTTCGCCCACAGCTTCTCGGCCTCGTTCGGCGCGGTGAGCTGTCCGCGTAGGGCGATCACGTGCGACCGGGAGATGAGACGAGCACCGGTCTGGTCCTTACGGGTCAACTCGGCGGCACGGCGCAGGACACGCTCCCAGTGGCGGTCGGGGTCGTCCTGTTCGCTGCCGCTGACCATCGCCGGCCGGCAGGTCAGCCGGGTCTTCGTCGTCGTGGTCGGCGGCAGGTCCAGCCGGGCCCTGATGTGATCGAGGTCGGGGACGTTCGTCTCGTACAGGATGTGCCAGTCGACGTAGGAGCGGTCCCGGCCGCGCTCCTTCGCCGACGAGCAGAGCTGCTCGGCGAGCCGGTACGCCTGGCTGAACGGGAACTGCCACTTCACCAGCGCGACCCCGGCCGCCGCGGTCAGCCCGACGCCATGACCGGCATCATGATCAGTGTCACCGTCGGTGTCGTGACCGGCATCGCGGCCAGCGCCACGGGCGGTGCCGTGACCGGTATCGCGGCCGGTAGCGCGGCCGGTAGCGCCGCCGGTCACGCGTTCGGCGGGCGTACCGCTCCCGCGCGGCTCCCTCGGCACCTGGATGTGCCGGAGGACGCCGTCCTTCCGGGACAGCTTCTCGAAGGCGCGCAGGAACTCGACCGCGAACACCAGCGCGTACCGGCCCGCCACCAGGACGCTCACGTCGTCCCCACCCAGCACGATCGGGACGACCGGGACGGGTGTTTTCTCGGTGTCCTCGGTGTCCTCGGTGTCCTCGGTGTCCTCGGTGTCCTCGGTGTCCTCGGTGTCCGCTGTCGTCGCTGTACTCGCGCCCTTCCCGGCCTGGGGCCCCTCCTGCGCCCTGAACTGTTCTTCGTCCTGGAACTGGCTGAGCACCTCTTTGGCCGCCTCCACGTAGGCGTTCTTCGTGACCTCGTCCAGGGCCGCGCTCACCTCCCCGTAGGCGGCAAGCGTGCGGGTGCCGTGGATATCCTGATCACGCAGCCAGGACGCCACCTTCCCGAACACATTCGGCTGGTAGGTGGGGGCCAACACGTCGTTGAGGTTCTGGAAGATGCGCCCCATGCCGTTGACGTCGGCGTGCACCACACCGACCCAGCTCGTCTCCCCGGCGCGCCCGGCACCGTCTCGGCCGGGCTGAGCGTTCAGCGGGCCGGAACGGGCGTTCGTGCGCTCCGTCGCATCCCGTCCGCCGGCTCGTCGCTTCTGTTCCGCGTTCGCGACCGGGACGCCCGCGAGCGCCGCCTCCAGCTTGGTCAGATCCGGGTACAGCAGCTCGGTCGGATCCGGGTACAGGCGTTCGCTGTCTGTCTCCCCGATGCCTCCGTCCCGAAGCACCTGAAGCATCCGGGTGCGGGCTGGCTTCGCGTAGGTGCGCTTGACCCGGGAGGCCAGCGACAGCTCCTGTTCCCGCGCGTCGTGCCGTGCCTCTTCCTCGGGTTTCTCGGATGTCTCAGAGTCGTGTCCCCTCGCCGGGGGCAGAGGCACGGTGGCTGGTAACCCGCTGTAACGACAGATCGCGGCGAACGGTATCTGCGGGAAGCGCGTCGCGACCGCGGGCCGGGTCGCCGTGTAGCCACCGAGGGCCGCGTGGACGCGGCGCAGCAGCTCCTGCTGTTTCGCATCGTCGTCGAGGTCACCGCGGCTGACGGAGACGAACGCCCCGTCGACGGCCAGGCCGGGCGCTCGCAGTGCCGCCCGCAGGGTCACCTCGGTGATCAGCCCGCGGGCGGTGTGCTCGCTCGCGTCGTCGTCGGCCTCGGTCACCAGCAGGACGACCTTGCCGGACGCCGCCATCACCTCGAGAATCGGCTCCGCCGTCGTCGAGACCGCCTGCTTCTCCGCCTGGCCGATCGTCTCGATCGCTTTTTTCGCCCAGCGTCTGATCATTGTTGTCAGTTCGGACGCGCCGATGTTCTCGCGTTGCTTGTTCGTGCCAAAGATGAACGGCTGGTTCCCGGACGTCTCGATCAGCACAAGGTGCACCTGCGTTCCCCGTTCGTTCGACCCCACCTGTTCCGCACCGCTGGGGACCGGGCGCATGCCACCGTGGCGTCGCTGCCCGGTCCCCAGCGGTGCGGAGCAGGCGAATGTATCGGCTGCGTGACGGTTCCTCGCCACCGGGCCGCCCCTGGCCACCCCGGTAGGCGGCCAGCCGGTTCCGTCAGCGAGATATCCGTCCCCACACATGTGCCTGACGGACGACGGGTGAAGGACGACAGACGACCCTGGTCCTGTGCCGACCTTCCGGCGGTATGGAGGCGGGCCGGCACGGGGGAGAAGGCTACGCAGGGGAGGGGCCGGCGCAGGAGAAGGGCCGGCGCAGGAGAAGGGCCGGCAGGGTAAGGAGAACAGCGCGAGGAGGCCACGCGGGCCGGCACATGACTGGCGGGGCCGCGGCACCCGGCTCCGTGACGCCCGCCGGCCGTGACCGGCAGGCGGCTTACAGGGGCGACAGACGCCGGCTCCCGGCGGCGTCCGCTGTCCGCGGGGGCCTTTCCGGCCGGACGCGTAGGTGGTTCCGGTCGCTGGCGCGACGGTTTCTACCTACGGCTTCCCCGTCCGTAGGTAGAAACCGTTGTGCTGGTGGCGGTTTCCACCTACAGGTCAAGGCGGGTTGTAGGGGAGCGGCAGGAGCGTGGGGCAGTGGGCTTCTGGATTGTGTGAGGCGGCCGGCTCATGGGGCGGTGGGGGATCGTGAAGGCCGGATCACGGGTGGCGGGATAGGGGGGACGGGCGGGTTGCGAGGCGGCCGGCTCGTTGGGTAGCGGGATCGTGGGAGCCAGACTGCGGGAGCCGGGCCGTGGGGCGGCCGGGCCGTGGGGCGGGCGGGCCGTGAGGTGGTCAGCGGCAGAGGGCCGGGCCGAGGGCAGCCGGTTGCAGGGCGGGGGTGGGTCAGGTGGCTGGCTTCTCGGCGTGGCCGCCGAACTGTCTGCGCATCGCGGAGAGCAGCTTGTCGGCGAACAGGGCCTCGCCGCGTGAGCTGAACCGCTCGTACAGCGAGGCGGTGAGGACGTGGGCGGGGACGCCCTCCTCCACCGCGGCCAGCAC
This sequence comes from Protofrankia sp. CiP1_Cm_nod1, assembly GCF_920888515.1. Lineage (GTDB taxonomy): Bacteria > Actinomycetota > Actinomycetes > Frankiales > Frankiaceae > Protofrankia. The sequence goes on from NZ_CAKKTM010000132.1 coordinate 32,786, forward strand.
CGTCCAGCGGCCCTCGCCCGAGTCGGAGACCCGGCCGCTGAACGACTCGAGCTTCGGGTCCTCGACGAGCGCGGCCGCGGTCAGGTCCAGCAGCCAGGAGCTGACCACGCTGCCGCGGCGCCACACCTCGGCCACCGCGGCGGTGTCGATGTCGTACTGGTAGTACTCCGGGTGCGCGAGCGGGGTGGTCTCGGCGTCGTGCTCGCCGGTGTGGCCCCGGCCGATACCGGCCTTCTCCAGGATGGCCATGCCTTCGGCGAAGGCGGCCATCATGCCGTACTCGATACCGTTGTGGACCATCTTGACGAAGTGCCCGGCGCCGTTCGGCCCGCAGTGCAGATAGCCCTTTTCCGCCCTGCTCGGCTCGCCGGCCCGTCCTGGGGTGCGCGGTGCCTGGCCGAACCCGGGGGCGATCGCGGCGAAGAGCGGGTCGAGGTGCGACACCACCTCGTTCTCACCGCCGATCATGAGACAGAAGCCGCGCTCGAGCCCGAAGACCCCGCCGGACGTGCCGACGTCGACGTAGTGGATGCCCCGGCCGGCGAGTTCCTTCGCCCGGTCGACGTCGTCCCGGTAGTAGGAGTTCCCCCCGTCGATGATGATGTCACCGGCGCCGAAGTGCTCGGCGAGCGCGGACACGGTCTGCCCGGTGATCCCGGCGGGGACCATCACCCAGGCGGCGCGGGGGGTGGAGAGTTTCGCCGCGAACTCGGCCAGCGTGGTGGCCCCGGTGGCGCCCTCGGCCTCCAGCTGCCGGATCGCGTCGGCGTTGACGTCGTAGACGACGCAGTCGTGGCCGTGGCGGATCAGCCGGCGCACGAGGTTGGCGCCCATCCGGCCAAGGCCGATCATCCCGAGCTGCACGAGGTCTCCTGTTGGTTGGTTGTCGGTCCGGGGCAGCAGCATCATGATCATGATTTCATGCCGTCTGGGACCTGGATCCCCAGGTCCCAGGGCCGACGGTGACATGATCATGTTGTACTGCCCGGATCCCCGCCGGATGGGCGAAGCCGGTCCGACGGGTCCGGGCGGGCGGCGGGCCCCGGATCACTGGCACGGCACCGTTGGAGGCCAACGGGCCTTTGCCCATTGTCTCCCGGCGTCGAGCCCGTCACCGCGTGACCGGCCGCCAGCCCGATGATCGTTGTGCCACACACGGACGCGCGTTGCGCCGCCCATGAGCCTGATCAGACCATTACCAACAGGAGTGAATTCTGCGCGTCAGGTAGTCGTACGGTGTCGGACAGGGCCGCGGAAGCCTCCCGGCGAAGCGGAAGCCTCACGGCGAAGAAGCCCGCCGTCCGGGCGGTTCAGGCGGGTGTGGTGGCCAGCGTGTCCTGGTTCGCGCTCGCGGCCGCGTACTTCTCCTCGTACTTGCGGGCGAGGCCGTCGAGGGCGGCGAGGTAGTGCCCGGCGTTCTCGCGGGCCTGCTCGGCCTGTGCGTCCAGGCCGGTCAGCTCGAAGAACTTCCAGTGCCGCAGCAGCGGCGTGACCACGTCGTCGTGGTGGCTGCGGAGGTTGTAGATGCCGGCCTTGGCGATCCGCTTCGCCTTGTTCTCGAAGTCCTCGATGCCGGTCCCGGGCATCTGGAAGGTCATCAGCTCCTCGGCGATGGCCTGCACCATCGCGGACGGGGTGAGCTCCAGCGCCGCGGTGACCAGGTTACGGTAGAAGATCATGTGCAGGTTCTCGTCCGCTGCGACCCGGGTGAGGAGCTTCTCGGCGATCGGGTCCTGGGTGAACCGCCCGGTGTTGCGGTGGCTGACCCGGGTGGCGAGCTCCTGGAACGACACGTAGGCGATGGTGCGCAGCGGCGTCTTCTCACCGCTGTCGAACCCCTTCTGCATCTGGTGCATGCGGCCGCGCTCGAGGGCGACCGGGTCGACGCCGCGGGTGACCATCAGGTAGTCCCGCATCACGATGCTGTGCCGGCCCTCCTCGGCCGTCCAGCGGTGCACCCAGGCGCCCCACGCGCTGTCCCGGCCGAAGATCGTGGCGATCTCACGGTGGTAGCTGGGGAGGTTGTCCTCGGTGAGCAGGTTGACCTCGAAGGCGATCTGGGCCACGTCGGACAGCCGGGACTGCTCCGGATCCCACGGCAGGGTGTCGAAGTCGCGGCCCTGGCTCCACGGGACGTACTCGTGCGGCATCCACTCGGTGGCGAGGTCCAGGTGGCGGTTGAGGTTGGCCGCGGCGACGGGCTCAAGCTCGTGCAACAGGTTGATGTCCGGGGTGGATGTCATGCCTGTCACCCTGGCAGGCCGACCGCGCGCGGGACTACGTCCGCCAGGTGTGGACTCCAGCCCGGTGATCTGTTCCCGGAGAACAGAACCGGAAGCCTCCGGCGGGCTCATGGCGGGAAGCCGGCGGAACACGCGGGGCGACCGGCCGGCCGGCGTGCGGGACGGCCGGGAGGCCATCAGACCGCGCGGGACGAGCCGCGCGGGACGGGGCGCGGGGTCACACAGGACGCGGCGGTGCGGCCTGGCGTGCGGGCGGCTCGGCGTGCGGGCGGCTCGGTGTGTTGGGCGGCCTGGGGCGGTGCGGCGGTCCGGGACAGCGGGCTCAGGACAACGAGGGAGACGACGGGCCGGCCGGGCCGAGCGCGTCGCGGGCGTGGTCGAGCAGGCCGGCCGCCCGCGCGGACGCCCCGGCCTGCTCGATCTCCTGGCACAGGCGGGCGATGTCCCGGCGCGTCATGCCGGAGTCGATCATCGTGGCGCAGGAGACGGCCTGGTGGCCCAGGGCCACGGCCTGGTCGATGTTGCCCGTGCGGACGTGGGCGATCCCCAGCCTGCTGAGGAACTCGACGCGGTCGCGGGGGACCTCCTCGTCGAGCTCGTCGAGATCGTCGAGGGCGGCCTCGAAGTGCGGTATGGCCGCCTCGGGGCTGCCGCCGGACAGCAGCGCCTCCCCGGCCGAGAACGCGACGTCCTTGCGGCGGGCCCAGTACATGTAGGGCGGGCTGTCCTCGGGGCGGGCCTTGTCGACCAGTGTGTAGGCGAGCTCGGTCTCGGCCGCGGCGTCCTCGCTGTTGCCCGTGCGGCTGTGCGCGACGGCCAGGTCGGCCGCGATCACGGCCCGCTCGATCGCGCTGAGCAGGTAACAGGCCCCGGCCTGGGCGCGGTGCAGCAGGCTGACCGCGTCCGCGGGCTGCCCGTACCAGGTGACCTGCTCGGCCATGCAGCGCAGGACGTTGGCGCCGAGAGCGGGCGAGTTCGCCTCGTGGGCGGCGCGCAGCGCGATGAGCCAGCAACGCTGGGCCGTGCCGTACTGCCCGACGTCGTACATCGCCCACCCGGCCAGCCGCGCCAGCTCCGCCGCGACCGCGTAGAGCCGGGCCTGATGGGCGTCACTGTGGGTACCGACCCGCAACAGGCGGACGGTGATCGAGAGTTCGGTGCGGGACAGGGCGTACACGTCGTTGCCGCCGAGGACGTCGCTCATCCGCCGCAGGGCGTCGACCCGGTCCTCGAAGCCGCGTACGAGCGGGTCGTCGACGAGCTGGCCGGTGGGCACGACACCCTCGTGGTGCGTGCGTGCCGCCAGCCACCGCTGCGCGGCGGAGTCCAGGGAAGGCCCGGAGACGGGCAGGAAGCGGTGGGGCCGCCTGGCGTGGGTCATCGCCAGGAGCTCGCGGGTGAGCCCGTCGTCCGTCCACAGCAGGTCCAGGCCGGTGTTGGCGGGTGCGATCTGCTCGTGGACCGGCGGGCCGGCGGGCTGGTGACCGGCCGCCTGGTAACCAGCCGCCTGGTGACCCGGCTGCCGGTTACCGGACTCCCGGTTACCGGACTGCCGGTGGCCGGCGGTGTCGGGGAGGCCGGCGCTGTTCCGGGCGTCGACGGTGTTCCGGGTACGGTCGGCGGTTTCAGGCCGTCGGCGGAGCCCGTCCGAATCCCATCCTGGATGTGCCTGCGTTGTCACGGCGGGTCTCTCCCGTCTCCGTACGGAACTACTGTCAATCGTAGCCGTGCGAATACAGCGTCCCTTTGCGGGGCTGCTGTCCTTCTCCGGGGGAGCGTGTTTCAGATCTTCGCGTCCGGTCCGTTGACCGGGCGAAAGATCCGGAACAGCTCCGGGAATCCTGCGGCTCGTTCTGGTCGGCGTGGGATCGGGATGTTGGTCGTCCTGGCGAATCCAGGGCCGTGCACAACCCCTGTGTCGGCAATCGCGGGGGCTGTGTTATAAGCGTCCGCTGGACGGTGTCCGGACCCAACGGTGGCCAGGCTGTTCGCCTGTTTGCCTGTCCGCTGGCCGGAGGCAGGAGCGTACGGATATAGGCGGACCTCCAGAACGGGCAGACGTCGCGAGCCGGTCCGGTGTTCTGCGAGCACAGGGTCCCACTACCCATGGAACCTACCACTTATGCCACGTATGACCAGTGGGCATCCCCACTCGGGGGCGTCGCCCGGTGGTGGTGTGGTTACATGTTACGCCCGCGTCTGCCTGGGTGAAGTCGTTTTTTCGGCTCCCGGCCGGCGTCGCCGATTCTTCTCAAAAAATAGTTCCGCGGTCGCTCGGTCTTGTTATCAAACCCGGTTTTTACGATGTTTTCTGTTCGTTTTTATTCCGTCGACACCGTGTCGGGTCATCCTCCCGACCTGCGCAAACGGCGTATAGTGACGCTTCACTTCCGCTTGGTAATTGCGGTGTCGTACGGCTGGCGCCGGGTCACGAAGATGATTTCAGGGATGTTTCCCAGACGTTTCATGAGCGCTTTTCCGGATGGCTGTCGTGTCCCGTCGGCATTTCGCCCGTGCCTGGCCCGGGCCTTACCCCGCCCGGCTCCCGCCCGGCCCGTGTCCGCCTCGCGCCCGGGCACGGGCCCGGCAGCGGGCCAGCCCGTGGTGGGTTACAGGCCCCGGCCGAGGGCCGGTTCGGACTGTCCGCGCCGGGACCGCCCGCCGGCCCGCACGTCCGGCGCGCCCAGGCGGGCCGCGTCGGCGGTCTGGTCGTCGGCCTGCTGCTGGGACTCTCGCTCGGCCGCCACCCGGGCCTGGTAGTGCCCGATCTCGACGTCGATGGCCCGGGAGTCCCAGCCCAGCTCGGGCGCGACGAGCGCGGCGACGTCCGCGGCGGCCTCCAGCCCGCGGTCCCAGGTCTCGATCGAGATCCGGGTGCGGCGGGTGAGCACGTCGTCGAGGTGCAGCGCACCCTCGTGGGAGGCGGCGTACACGGCCTCCGCCGCCAGGTAGGAGTCGGCCCCGCGCAGCGGCCGGGCGAGCTCGGGCCGCTGCCGGACGAGCGCCAGGACCTCCTGGGCGAGAGTGCCGTAACGCGTCAGCAGGTGCTCGGCCCGGGCCACGTGGATCCCCGCGGAGCGGGCCAGCGCCTCCCGCGCGTTCCACAGCGCCGGGTAGCCGTCGGCGCCGAGCAGCGGGACCCGGTCGGTGCAGGACGGCGGCACGCTGCGGCCCATCCCGTGCACGGCCGCGTCGACCGCGTCCCGGGCCATCACCCGGTACGTGGTGTACTTCCCGCCGGCGACCATGGTCAGGCCGGGCAGTGGCGAGACCACCGCGTGTTCCCGGGACAGCTGGGAGGAGTCCTCCGACTCGCCCGACAGCAGCGGCCGCAGCCCCGCGTAGACACCGGTGATGTCGTCGGTGGTCAGTGGCGTGCGCAGCACCCGGTTGACGTGGGTGAGCAGGTAGTCGATGTCGGCGCTGCTGGCCGCCGGGTGGGCGAGGTCGAGGTTCCAGTCCGTGTCGGTCGTCCCGACGATCCAGTGGCTGCCCCAGGGGATCACGAACAGCACGCTGCTCTCGGTGCGCAGGATCATCCCGGTGGTGGCGTGGATCCGGTCCCGGGGCACCAGCAGGTGGATGCCCTTGGAGGGCCGCACCGACAGCTGGCCGCGCCCGCCGGCCATCGCCTGGATGCCGTCGGTCCACACCCCCGCGGCGTTGATGGTCTGCCGGGCGCGGACGTCGATCTGCCCGCCGCCCTCGAGGTCGTGGACCCGTACCCCGGCGACCCGGTCGCCCTCGCGCAGCAGGCCCGTCACCCGGGCGCTGCTGGCGATCAGCGCACCGTAGTGGGCGGCGGTCCGGGCGACGAACATCGTGTGCCGGGCGTCGTCGACCTGGGCGTCCCAGTACTGGATCGCGCCCACCAGGGCGTCCCGGCGCAGCGCGGGGACGGCGCGCAGCGCCGCCCGCCTGGTCAGGTGGCGGTGGCGTGGCACCGCCCGGCGGCTGCCGCCGAGGGTGTCGTAGAGCACCATCCCGGTGCCGACGTAGGCGCGTTCCCAGCCCCGGTGGGTCAGCGGGAACAGGAACGGGACCGGGCGGACGAGGTGCGGGCAGAGCGTCTCCAGCAGCAGCGCCCGCTCCCGCAGCGCCTCGCTGACGAGCGCGATGTTGAGCTGCTCGAGGTAGCGCAGGCCGCCGTGGATCAGTTTGCTGGACCGGCTGGACGTGCCGGCCGCGAGGTCGCGGGCCTCGACCAGCGCCACGGACAGCCCACGGGTGACCGCATCGAGCGCGACGCCAGCCCCGGTGATTCCGCCGCCGATGACGACGACGTCGACGACGTCGGATTCCATCTGGCGCAGGGCGTCACCACGGGTGGTGGGATTCAGCCGTGCCGGAACGATCATCGTGTTCTCCGTCTCCGGAGCGTGGCGGCCAGAGCTGGCGCGGACAGGTCACATCGTGCCCGCCGCGGACGAGGGCCGCATGGCAGCTTGCTCACAGTGATCATTTTCTCACAGTAATCGATTCCCGCGCCCCGGGCCGACGCTTGGTGGTCCATGCCACCGCCGACGGACCGGAGCGCCGCCGGACCGGAGCACCGCCGGAGCCGTCCGGGCCACCTTCGTCCGGATCTCTCCGGGATCCCTCCAGCCGGCATCCCCGGCATCCCCGGCATCCCCGGGTTCCCCGGCATCCCCGGCATCCCCGGCA
>NZ_CAKKTM010000132.1:40145-44754 GCF_920888515.1 Protofrankia sp. CiP1_Cm_nod1
TCGTGAACGTGAAGGAGGACTCCGGTGGCCGATGCCAACGTGCGGATTCCCGTGGAGGCCCGAGACCGGCTGGCCGCGGTGGCGGCGGCCGAGGGGCTGTCCCTGCGCGCCTACCTGGCCCGGCTGGCCGCCACGTTGCTGACCCCGGCCGAGCGGGCCGCCCGCGCCGAGCAGGCCCAGGCCGCGCTGCGGGCGTGGAACGGCTACGACCCGACCGAGGACGAGACCACGCGGCTGGACGCGGAACTGGACCGGCGCCTGGGCCGGACGACGGAACGGTGACGGATCAGTGACAGCACGGTGACGGACGTTCTGCACGTCGTCCTCGACGACGCGGCGATGGTCGCTGCCGGCTACGGCAACCTGCTGGCCTCCCGGCTGATCCACCGGGCGCACACCGAACCGGACTGGTTCCTCTACGCGCCGACGTGCGCCCTGGTGGAGGCGGACCGGACCCGGCCCGGGACCGCCGGGCACATCGCCGCCCTGCCCGCGGTCACCGTGCTCGAGCTGGACCTGGCGGCCGCGCTCGCCGTCGCCCGCGGCACCGGCTGGGCGACGGCGCACACCCGCCACGCCGCCGCCCCCACCCCGGACCGCCCCGACGGCGCGCTCGTCGCGACCACAACCCCGGACCGATGGGCCGGCCACCCGGTACGCATCCTCGACCTCAGCCAGTGACCGGCCGCCTGCCCCTGCCCCGGCCAGGGGCAGGGCACCGGCAGCTCATCGCTGAGGCTGATGTTTTCCCTCGACGGAGACGATCAGGGCGTCGGTGCGTGCCCACACCTCACCCTGCCGTACGCCGCAGCTCCTCCAGCCGGGCGTACTCGGCCGCCAGGTGGTCCGAGGTGACCCCCAGGGCGGCGTTGCGCTGCTGCTGGCGGGCGAACCGGGCGGTCCAGATCGACTCGGCCAGCGTCTTGTCCACCCACGCCGACAGCGTCATCCCGGCAGCGGCCGCGGCGGCGCGGGCCTGCTCGAGAGTCGCGGCCCGCACGGACATGTTCAGGTCCGGCACGCCAGAAACCATACGGCGGACCATCACACGGTTGATGCGGTACCGACTGGATGGTGAGACGCGCCGCCCTGTGCCCGCCTCGCGCTCTGTGTCCGCCGGTGGCGGGGCTTCTTGTCCGTTGGTTTCTGTGGGTTGTGGGAGGCTGCTGGGATGGACCTCGGCTTCACGCCCGACGAGGAGCGCTTCCGCGCGCGGCTGCGGGCCTGGCTCGCCGACAGCGTCCCGCCGGGGTGGCGGTCGCCGTCGTTCTGGGCCGGTATTCCCGAGGCCGACGCGTTCGAGCTGCGCCGGGAGTGGGAGCGGCTGCGCCACCGCGCCGGCTTCGCCGGGATCTCCCTGCCCCGGGAGTACGGCGGCTATGGCGGGACGCCGGGCATGCAGGCGATCCACGACGAGGAGAGCGCGCGGGCCCGGGTGCCCCACTCGGTCAACCAGATCGGGCTGACCTTCCTGGTGCCCACCGTCATGGCGGTCGGGACCGACGAGCAGAAGCGGGAGATCATCCCGCCGCTGCTGCGCAACGACGTCATCTGGTGCCAGGGCTTCTCCGAACCCGGCGCCGGCTCGGACCTCGCGGCCCTGCGCACCACCGGCGTGCTCGACGGCGACGAGTTCGTCGTCACCGGCCAGAAGGTGTGGACGACCAACGCCGCGCACGGGGACAGGATCTTCACGCTGGTCCGCACCGAACCCGGCTCGCAGCGGCATCACGGCCTGTCCATGCTGCTCGTCGACATGCGCCAGGACGGGGTCGAGGCCCGGCCGCTGCGCCAGATGAGCGGGGTGAGCGAGTTCGGCGAGGTCTTCTTCACCGACGCCCGGGTGAAGGTGGCCGACTGTCTCGGCGGGGCCGGCAACGGCTGGGCCACGGCGATGCTGCTGCTGTCGTTCGAGCGCGGCGCCTCCGGCCTGGCCCAGTACACCGCCTTCCGCCGCCAGTTCGACGAGATCGTGGCGGCGGCCCCGCCCGGGCGGCTCGACGACCCCGTCCTGCGCCAGCGGCTGGCCCAGCGGATCGTCGACCTCGAGTGCCTGCGCTACCACGCCATGCACGTGCTCACCCAGGTCGAGCAGGGGGAGGAGCTCGGCGCCGGGTCGTCGCTGACCAAGCTCCAGTGGTCGCAGACACACCAGCAGCTGTGGGAGACCTTCGACGACCTGCTCGGCCCGGAGGCCACGCTGGCCCGGCCACGGCCCGGCACGGACCTGCGCGCCATGCACCGCGAGGCGATGTGGTCGCGATCGGTCACCATCTGGGGCGGGTCGTCCCAGATACAGCGCAACATCGTCGCCGAGCGTGTCCTCGGCCTGCCCCGATAGCGTCCCGGGCATGTACTTCGCGCTGACCGAGGAGCAACGGGCGCTCGGCGACACCGTCCGTGACTATCTTGCGGACAGGTTCGACCTGACTGCCGTCCGGGCGGTCTTCGAGGACGTCGACGGTGACGGCCATCCCGCCGAGCTGTGGAAGACCGCCGGCGAGCAGGGCTGGCTGGCCGTGCTCGTCCCGCCGGAGCACGACGGCCTCGGCCTCGGCCTGGTGGACGCCCAGGTGGTCGCCCGTGCCTTCGGCGCGGGCGTCGTCCCCGGGCCGTGGCTGCCCACCGTGCTCGCCGGGGAGGCCGTCCGCCTCGCCGGGTCGGACGAGCAGCGGCGCGCCCTGCTGCCCCGGATCGCCACCGGTGACCTGGTGGCCACGGTGGCGCCGCGCGGCCCTGAGAGCCGGTACGACCCCACGGGCGTACGGGTCACCGCCGACGCGGCGGGCCGGCTCACCGGGACCGCGCTGCCCGTCGAATACGCCGGGGTCGCGCGGACCGTGGTCGTGGCCGCCACCGAGCCGGCCGGGGAGACCGGGCTGTACCTGGTGGACCCGCGTTCACCGGGCGTCACCGTCGACAGCCTGGACAGCTACGACGGCACGGTGCGCACGGCGTCGCTGACCCTCGACGCGGCGGACGCGCGGCGGCTGTCCGGGTCGTCGGCCGACGTCCTCGCCGAGCTGCTGGACCGGGCCGCCGTGCTCACCGCCGCCGACCTGGTCGGCCTCGCCCGCGAGGCGCTCGGACGCACCGTCGCCTACGACCGTGACCGGGTGCAGTTCGGCCGGCCGGTCGGTTCCTTCCAGGCGCTCAAGCACCATCTCGCCGACCTGCACCTGGCCGTGACCATGGCCGAGCATGCGGTGCTGTACGCGGCGCACGCGCTCGACGCCGGGCTCGCCGACCGCCGGCTCGCGGCCGCCGTGGCCAAGAGCAAGGCCGGTGACGCCGCCCGGGAGGTGACCGGGACGATGATCCAATACCACGGCGGGATCGGCTACACCTGGGAGCACGAGGCCCACTTCTTCTACAAGCGGGCCAGACGCGAGATCTACAGCTATGGCGACCCCGACCACCACCGCGAGCGCATCGCCGCCCTCACCCTCGGGACGCCATCCGCGCCGGCCCCACCGGCTACGGCCTAATCATCGACCACGGTGAGGGGCTGGCGGACGAGGGCCTCGGCGGTGGGGAGGGCGGCCTGGCGGTCGGCCGGGACGAGGCCGATGCGGGTGCGGCGGTCGAGCAGGTCGTCGGCGTCCAGGGCGCCCTCGTGGCGCAGGGCGAACAGCAGCTCGGCGCCGGTGACCTCGACGCCGTCACACAGCGGCGCGAGCAGCCCGGGGTCGCCGTGGGCGCCCGCGATCACCGCGGGCGCCTCGGCGCCGTAGCGGGCGACGAGTCTGGGCGGGGCGGCCACGGTGGCGAGCCGTGACCAGCTGGCCGCGCCGACCAGCGGCAGGTGCCGGGTACGGCACGGCCCGGCGTCCAGCTCGCCGGCGCGGACCAGCGTGTCCACGGCGTCGGCGGCCATCCGGCGGTAGGTGGTGAGCTTGCCCCCGACGACGGTGACCATGCCGTCGGACGAGGTGATCACCGCGTGCCGCCGGGACAGGTCCGCGGTGCGCCCGGCCGCGCCCGCCAGCAGCGGCCGCAGCCCGGCGAAGGCGCCCAGGACGTCGGCCCGGCCCACCGGCACCGCAAGCACGCTCGACAGCACGCCGAGCAGGAAGTCCACCTCGGCGGCGGTCGGCACCGGCACGTCGACGACCGTGTCGACCGGTACGTCGGTGATCCCGACGTAGACCCGGCCGCCCGGCTGGGGCAGCGCGAACACGTACCGGTTGCGCTCGCCGGGCACCGGGATGAGGATCGCCGTCCGCAGGCCGGCCAGGGCGCTGTCCGCCACCACGAGGTGGGTGCCGCGGCTGGGGCGCAGCCGCGCGTCGGCGCACAGCTCGCCCGCCCACACGCCAGTGGCGTTCACCACGCAGCGCGATTTCAGCGTCAGCAGTGAGTTGCTCAGGGTGTCGACGGCGGTGGCGCCGCTGCCGTCGGCCTCCCGCACCCGGCAGCGGGTGATGACGCGGGCGCCGTGCCGGGTCGCCGTCCGGGCGATCGCCACCACCAGCCGCGCGTCGTCGACGAGCTGGCCGTCCCAGGTCAGCAGCCCGCCGCGCAGCCCGGCGGCGCGCAGCGCCGGCACCATGTGCCGGGCCTCGACAGCGGTCAGCCGCCGCCGCCCGGGCAGCACCTGTCTCTTATA
>NZ_CAKKTM010000133.1 GCF_920888515.1 Protofrankia sp. CiP1_Cm_nod1
GGCCAGGCTGGCGGGGGAGCTGTCGGCCAGGCTGGCGGGGGAGCCGTCGGGCAGGCTGGCGGGCCGGCCGGCGCGGGGGCGGGCGAGGTCGCCGCCGGGGGAGCGCCCGGCCTGGTCGTGTGCCATGTCTCACACGTCTACCCGACCGGTGCCTCGCTGTACTTCACCGTCGTGTGCGCCGGCCGTGACGACCCGGTGGCACGGTGGCGCAGGGTGAAGGCCGCCGCCTCGCGCGCGATCGTCGAGACCGGCGGGACGATCACCCACCATCACGCCGTCGGCGTCGACCACCAGCCCTGGCTCACCGCGGAGATCGGCGATCTCGGGGTGGCGGTGCTGCGCGCGGTGAAGCACACCCTTGACCCGGACGGCATCCTCAACCCTGGCGTCCTCGTCCCCCGGGCCACCTGAGCCGGCCGGCCCGGCGGGGTCGCCACGGACCCGGTATGCGGCCCCTGGGCCGCTGCCGACCCGAGGGCGGGATGATCACCGGTCCGGCCCTGGCGGCCTGCGGCCCCTGGGCCGCTGCCGACCGCAGGCCCTCCGGGCCGCCGCAGGCACCGCTACGGACATGCGGCCCGCTGGGCTGTTATGGGCTCGCGGCACGTTGGGCCGTTATGGGCTCGTGGCCCGCTGGGCCACTATGGGCGCATGCAGCAGGAGCGCGCCGACCCGCGCCGGGAGCGGGCGCTTGTCGTTGTCGGGCCGGGGCAGGCGTTCGGCGTCCAGCTCCTGCGCCGGTTCGCCCGGGAGGGCTTCGGGCTCGCGGTGATCGCCCGGTCGGCCGACACGGTCCACCGGGTGACGGCCGGCCTCGCCCGGGACGGGATCGCCGTCAGTGGCGAGGTTGCGGACGTCACCGAGCCGGGCGCGGTGGCCACGGCGCTGGACAAGCTCGCCGACGAGCTCGGCGGCCTGACCGCCGTGGTCTACAACGCCAAGCTGAGCATCCGGGGCACCGCCCTGTCGGTGTCGGCGGACACGGTCAACCAGACCCTCGCGGTCAACGTCACCGGGGCGCTGACCGTCGTCCAGGCCGCGGTGACGCTGCTGGCCGAGCGTCCCGGGGCGTGTGTGCTGCTGACCGCGGCCGGGCCGCGGACCGAGCCGGCCGCCGGCCGGTTCGCCCTCGCGATCGGCAAGGCGGGGCTGCTCGCGCTCGGGACGTCGCTGGAGCCGGTGCTGCGCGCCCGCGGTATCCGGCTGCGGACCGTGGTGCTCGACGCCCGGGTGGCCCCCGACGGCCGGCTCTCCCCGGACGCGGTGGCCGAGCATTTCTGGAACGCCTACACCGCCGCCCGCGGATCGGTCTTCCGGCTGGGCCCGCCCAGCGTCACCGAGCGGGCGCCGCACCTGTTCGGGGACGGGCACTTTCCCGGGTGATCTGACCCATGCCGTGCCGGGATCCGCCATCCATGCGACCATCCTGACCGTGAGCACTGGACACGACGACGACCCGGACGTGGGCAGCGAGCCCGTGGATTCGACCCGGCGCCTCCCACCGTCCGGTGCCGCTGCCGGCGCTGGTGCCCAGACACACCGGGCCCGCGTCGGCCCGGTCGGCCCGCCGCCGCCCGTCGACTCGTTCCGGCCGGCTCCCCAGCCCGGCTGGTCCGGGCCCCCCGGCACACCGGCACAGCCCGACGCGCCGGCACAGCCGGGTCAGCCGGGTCAGCCGGCGGCACCGATACCGCCGACCAGCGCGTTCCCACCGCCCGAGGGCCTGCCGCCCGAGGGCCCGCCGCCCGGGAGCCCGCCGTACGGGAGCCCGCCGTACACGGGTGCGCAGTACGGAGGTCCATCGTATGGAGGCCAGCCCCCCCTCGCGCCCACCGGCGTGACGCCGGGCCCGGTATCCCGCCGCCGGCGGCGGTGGCCGATCATCACGTTGGTCGTGCTGGTCATCCTGTTGGTCGTGGCCGACCGCGCGGCGGTGCCGATCGCCGAGAGCCAGATGAAGGCGAAGGCGGAGACGTCGGTGGCGCAGAGCAGCACCAACCCCGGGGTCAGGCCACCCAGGGTCACCGCCGTCTCGATCGGTGGCTTCCCCTTCCTCACCCAGGTCGTCTTCGGCAAGTACGACGACCTGCGGGTGACGGTCACCGACATTCCCACGCCCGGCCCGCGGATCACCGAGGTGAAGGCCAGGCTGCAGGGCGTCCACGTGCCGTTCTGGGACGCCATCCGCGACCAGGTCAAGGACGTGCCGGTCGACAAGGTGACCGCGGACGTGCAGATCACCTATGACGATCTCAACGCCTACCTGGCAACGCAGAACGTGAAGGTCACCCCGGTCGGCGACGGCCAGGAGGTGCACATATCCGGCAGGATCGACACAGGCCTCCTCGGTACCCAGGAGCTGAGCGGGGCGACCCGTTTCGGGGTCCAGGACAACACGCTGACCCTGATACCCACCGAGATCCTTGGTTTCCGGCTGCCGGGCCTCCCACTGCCGGGGATCCCGCTGCCGATCGACAACCTGCCGTTCAACCTACGGATCGAGAAGGCCGCCACCGGCAAGGACGGTCTCTCGGTCACCGCGACGGCGACGAACGTGGTCCTGCCCGCGGAACCCGCACCGGCTTCGTAACGGACGGTACGCGCCACGGCAGGTGGCTGGAAGAGGCTGGACGCCGGAAGAAGGCGGCGAGCGGTATCCGTGCCCGGCTGCCGGGCCGGCGCCGGTCGCCGTCCGTACCGGCTCGTCGTGACCGTTCGCTATGCGCTCGGTCATGAATCCCGGTCGCCGTTCGTTTGCTTTCGGTGACCGTGAGGATTCGGCCCACTGGTGGCACGCGAAAAACAAGATCTTTTTTCCTGGCCCTCTGTCGTGACGTCGAATCGACGACAGTTGACGGACGTGGGATAGCCCGCGCGTCATCCTCGGCCGGTACTGGATATCGTCACACCGGCAGCCGGCCGTCTACGGACATGACTGGCCCCACGCAGCCTGCTCCTCTGCGTCCAGTCCGTGGTGATTGGCACACCCATCGTCGATCGAGGTAGGTGGGCGGCGCTACGATCCGACGACCAGCAAGATCGGAAAATTCATGTCGAAGTCAGTCCGGCGGGACATCCGGCCTGTGTCCCGCCCCAGAGGGCCGATGGCGGCGCGAGCGCACTTCTCGCGCACTGCCGGGGGCCACCGTCCCTGGGTCGCCGAAGGGGGAAACACGTGCAGACGACCCTGAGAGTCGTCAGCGGTGCCAACGTGGCCACCGTGCCCGCCGGCCAGCCGTTCGTCGTCGGCCGCGCGCGCACGGCCGACTTCGTGATGCCGGACAGCCGGGTCTCCCGCCGGCACCTGCTGATCGAGCCGGTCGGCGCGGGCTGGGCCGTCCGGGACATCAGCTCGAACGGGACCTGGCTCGACGGCCAGCGGGTGCAGAGCGTCGACGTCAACGGCGAGGTCCGGTTCCGGCTCGGTACCCCGACCGGGCCGGAGGTCGTCGTCCTGCTGGAGGCTCCCGCCGGCTACGCCGACCCCCCGCGTTACGCCGACCCGCACTTCGAGATGCCGACGATGCTGCGTGACTCCGCCGGCTACGAGCCCGGCCCGCAGCTGCCCCGGCAGCCGTCGGGCAACCAGGCCGAGACGAGCAGCCACGATCTCGACCGTGAGCACGAGCGCCAGACCTCCTACCGGCTGCGCCCGGGCCGGATGTCCATCGGCCGTTCCCGGGACAACGACATCGTCGTGGGCGACCTGCTGGCCTCCCGGCGGCACGCCGAGATCTACCTGGCCCCCGGCGGGGACGTGGAGATCGCCGACCTCGAGTCGGCCAACGGGACGTTCGTCAACGGCAAGCGCATCATCCGCGAGCCGGTGCCGCAGGGCGCGGTCATCGCCGTCGGCCACCACGTCTTCCAGCTCGTCGGGGACGAGCTCGTCGAGTACATCGACTCCGGGGACGTCAGCTTCGAGGCCGACGGCCTGAACGTGTGGGCCGGCCAGAAGCAGCTCATGCACGACATGACCTTCCGGCTGCCCGGCCGGGCGCTGCTGGCGGTGGTCGGGCCCAGCGGCGCGGGCAAGTCCACCCTGCTCAACGCCCTGACCGGTTTTCGCCCCGCGGACCAGGGCGCGGTGCGTTACGCCGGCCGGGACATGTACTCCGAGTACGACGAGCTGCGCCGCCGCATCGGTTACGTCCCCCAGGAGGACCTGCTCCACACCACGCTCAGCGTCCGCCGTGCCCTGGAGTACGGCGCCGAGCTGCGTTTCCCGCCGGACACCACCAAGCAGGAGCGTGGTGCCCGGGTGGACGAGGTCCTCGCCGAGCTCGGTCTGACCCAGCACGCCGACACCCAGGTGGCCAGGCTCTCCGGCGGCCAGCGCAAGCGCACCAGCGTCGCCCTGGAACTGCTGACCAAGCCCACCCTGCTCTACCTGGACGAGCCCACCTCCGGCCTCGACCCGGGCATGGACAAGAACGTCATGGAGTCGCTGCGCAAGCTGGCCGACGACGGGCGCACGGTCGTCGTGGTCACCCACAGCGTCGCCCAGCTGGATCTCTGCGACTACGTCCTGGTGCTGGCGCCCGGCGGGTACGTCGCCTACTTCGGCCCGCCGCGCGACGCCCTGTCCTTCTTCACCAAGAGGGACTACCCGGACGTCTTCCTGATGCTGGAGGCCACCCCCGGCGCGGAGTCGGCGGAGCGGTTCCGCCAGTCGCGCTACTACGTCCCCGCGTCGGTGACCGCGCCGTCGGCCCGCCCGGCACCGGAGGACCTGCCGAGCATCCGCCAGCAGTCGGTGCTCTCCCAGCTCGTCACGTTAAGTAGGCGAACACTCTCCGTTGTCGCGTCCGACAGATCCTACCTACGACTGATCATCGCCTTCCCGTTCCTGCTCGGGCTCATCCCACGGGCCATCCCCGGCGGGTTCGGCCTGCCCGAGGACGGCTCACCGAATTCGGACGCCGGCACGATCCTGCTGGTGATGGTGCTGTGCGCCTGTTTCATGGGGATGGCGAACTCCGTCCGGGAGATCGTCAAGGAACGGGCCATCTACCGGCGGGAACGGGCGATCGGGCTGTCCCGGACCGCCTACATCGGCTCGAAGATCGTCGTACTGGCCCTGATCACGACGTTGCAGGCGATCCCGTTCACCCTGATCGGCCTGGTCCGCCGGGAGCCCGACACAGCGGTCGTGCTGGGCAACCCCCTGCTCGAGTGCCTGCTCGCGGTGATCGTGGTGTCGCTGGCGTCGGCCATGCTCGGGCTGCTCATCTCCGCCCTGGTCGACAACGCGGACAAGACCATGCCGCTGCTCGTCCTGCTCACCATGGCGCAGCTCGTGTTCAGCGGCGGCATCCTGCCGGTGCACGGCAAGCCCGGCCTGGAGCAGGTCAGCCTGGTCGCGCCGGCCCGCTGGGGCTACGCCGCACTGTCCTCGGTCGGTGACCTGAACGCGATCAGCCGGGCCCGTGAGCATCGCCCCGACGGCAAGCCGCTCAACCCCAAGGTCGTCGACGACCCGTTCTTCGACCACACCGCGCGGGCATACGGCATCGACATCGCCGGCGGCGTGGCGATCGGCGTGATCTGCGTCATCGTCACGGCCATCCTGATCCGCCGGATGGACCCGAAGACCGCCAAGCGCAAGCCGACGCCGTCCTGACGGTCCGCCCGTCACATCCCTGACCGAGGTCCGGGCAGCTTCCAGGTCGGAAGCCGCCCGGACCTCGTGCTGTCCGGGGCGAAAAAGCCGTAGCCGCCCTGTCGATGCCCGGCGTCCCGGCACCGGGACAGGGAGCCCAGCCGGTTACGGCTGCCAGGGGGCCCGGCCGGTTACGGCTGCCGGGGGGCCCGGCCGGTTACGGCTGCCGGGGGGCCCGGCCGGTTACGGCTGCCGGGGGGCCCGGCCGGTTACGGCTGCCGGGGGGCCCGGCCGGTCACGGTCGCCGGGGGGCTCAGCCGGAGGTCCAGCGCGGGGTCGCGTCGTCCCCCCGGAACGAGGTCAGCTTCTGGGCGTGGGCGTCGTCGAGGGCGGTCGCGCTCGTCAGGTAGATCTCACGGTTGGTGGCGCCGTCGCGCTGGCTGGTGAAGGCGATCCTCTTGCCGTCCCCGGCCACGAACGTGGGGTCCTGGTCCCGGCCGGGGGCCTCGGTCAGCCGCAGCGGGGTGGCGCCCGGGCTCGCGTCCATGACGAAGACGTCCGTCTCGGCCAGGTTCGAGTCGAAAGCGCGACGGAAGGCGACCTTCTTGCCGTCCGGTGACCAGCACGGGTCCGCGTCGAAGCCCTCCGTGCCCGCGGTGAGCGGGACGGGTTTCGCGCCGGCGGCGGCCGGGTCGGCGTCGATGGTGAACAGCGCGCCGCCGTCGACGCCGTTCGCGCCGACGAAGAACGCGATCCGGTCACCCAGCGGCGACCAGGACGGGTCGGTGGCGCCGGCCGGCACGTTCAGCCTGCGGACGCTGGAGCCGTCGACGGCGGCGACGTAGAGCCCGGTGCCGCCGTCGTTCGGCCCGCGTACCGCCTTGATGACGACGAACCTCCCGGTCGGGTCGACCGACGCCCGGGCGTCCGGCGCGATCGCGAGCTCCGCCGCCGGGCCGGAGGTGAACAGCGGCATCGGCGCGCCGCTGCCGTCCGCGGCGATCGCGACCAGGCTGGGGGAGGAGTCGATCACCGTGTAGAGGACGGTCCTGCGCTGCGGCCCGACGATCACCGGGAGCGCGGCCGGCTTCGCGTCGTCGCCGGTCAGCTTCTTCGGCTGTCCGGGCCTGCCGTCCGGGCCGGCCCGCAGGCTGTAGACCGCCCGCAGGCCGTCCTGTTCGCTGGAGTAGACCAGGGTGTCGTCGCCGAGGCCGACGTCGGATTTCGGCAGGATGTCGACGACCTTCGTCCGCTCGCCGTCCGTGCCCGAGCCGCCGGAGGCCAGCGCCAGCACCCCGCCGACCGTCGCCAGCACCGCGACGGCGGCGCCGGCGGCCACCAGCGC
>NZ_CAKKTM010000134.1 GCF_920888515.1 Protofrankia sp. CiP1_Cm_nod1
GCCGCGTACGGTGGCCGCCGGCCGCGGCT
This sequence comes from Protofrankia sp. CiP1_Cm_nod1, assembly GCF_920888515.1. Classification (GTDB taxonomy): domain Bacteria; phylum Actinomycetota; class Actinomycetes; order Frankiales; family Frankiaceae; genus Protofrankia. The sequence goes on from NZ_CAKKTM010000134.1 coordinate 30, forward strand.
CCCGGCCGGCGGCCGTCGCGCTGCTGTCGCCGCCGGTGCCGGCACCGCCAGTCCCGTCGGCGGAGGGTAACTTCCAGCCGTCCAGCACCTGGATGACCGTCGCCTCGGGGTCGATCTCCGCCACCGACGACGGTTCGCCGAGCAGGCGCAGCATGAGCTGCTGGGCGGTCGGCCGGGCTGCGGGGGCCTTGGCCATCGCGTCCGCGACGATCTCGCGCAGCGGCGGGTCCAGCCCGTCCAGCTGGGGTGCCTCGTTGACCGCCCGGTAGAGCAGGACCTGCGCGGACGCGTCCCCGAAGGGATAACGGCCGGTCGCGGCGAAGGTGACCAGCCCGCCCCAGGAGAAGATGTCGACGGCCGGGGTGACCGTCTCGCCCTGGATCTGCTCGGGCGCCATGAACGCCGGGGTGCCGAGCTGCTGGAGGTTGCCGGTGAGGTTGCTCGCCGAGTCCAGCGCCCGCGCGATCCCGAAGTCGATCACACGGGGCCCGAAGGGGGAGAGCACCACGTTGGACGGTTTGAGGTCGCGGTGCACGATGCCGGCGCTGTGGATCGCGGTCAGGGCCGCGGCCACGCCGACCGCGAGCTGCTCGAGGTTCGCCGCCGACAGCGGGCCGCTCTCGGCGACGAACCTCGCCAGCGTCCTGCCCTCGATGAACTCGGTGACCAGGTACGGCCGCTCGGCGTCGGGCTCGGCGTCGAGCACCTCGGCGGTGCACACCCGGGCGACCCGGCGGGCCGTCTCGGCCTCCAGCCGGAACCGGGACCGGAACTCGTCGTCGCCGGCCACGTCCGCGCGGATCACCTTGATGGCCACCAGCCGGCCGGTCTCGGAGCGCCCGAGGTAGACGGTCCCCATCCCGCCCTCGCCGAGCTTGCCCAGCAGGGTGTACGAGCCGAGCTGGGCGGGGTCGTCCGGGCCCAGCGCGGTGGTCCGTACGTCCGTGGCCGCGTCCGGCGGCGCCATCGTCTGATCCACCCCCACAGCGGGTTGTGTCCCGGGGCGGGCCCGGGGTGTTTCGTTCATGGCTCGTTCACAACAGCCGGCGCCGCCGGCATCCGGACCGGCCTGCGCCGGTGCCCGCGGGTATGCGGGTATCCGGTGAAAGCCGTGGCCGCCCCTGGCCGGCCCATCCAAAAGTACTCCGCTGGTCGTGTCACTGACTCCCGGCTTTCCCCTTTCAGGGGGCATGGCATGCTGCCCGTATGCCGCAGCCGCGACGATTGTTTCCGCTGGCCGTCCGTGTGCTGGTCGCCGTGACGGCCGCTGCCGCACTGGTGGCGGTGGGATGCGGCAGTTCGGATTCACCGAAGGGCTCCGCCAGCGGCCGGCCCGCGTCCGTGCCGACCGCGGATCCCACCACGCCGGTGTGGGGTTTTCTGCGTTCGGACGATGCCGCTGCCGCCATCGGCGCCCCGCGGACGCCGGCGGCCGAGGTCCAGGCCGGTAGCTGGCAGTCGGCCGCGGGCACCAGGCAGGCGAAGGCGACGGTGATCCGCCGCGGGACGGGCCGCTACAGCGCGATCTTCCCGGGTGTCGGGGTGCCCGGCGGACGGGGCGCGGCGGTGGTGACCGCGGTCGGTGACGCGCCGGTGCACTGCCATGCCGAGGACTGGGCGCCGTCCGGCCCGGACGAGCAGGTCACCCTGGCCTGCCGGAAGCTCACCGGGGCCTACGTCGACTCCCGGTTCACCGCGCTGTTCACGTTCGCGCCGGCGTCCCACCGCCCGGCACCCAGCGAGCCGTACGCCTACTTCCGGGACGACGCGCCGAGCCAGCAGCAGGTCCGCCCGGACAACAGCTACAGCCTCGCCGGCCCCGGCACCATCGAGATCAACTGGCGTGGCATCGGCCGCTACTCGATCGACCTGATCGGCAGGCTCTACGCCCGCACCGGCAACAACCTCCAGGTCAACTCGGTCGGTTCCACGACGGTGGGATGCAGCGCGCTCGGCCGGGAGGTGCACGAGGACCGCCAGACCATCTTCGTCGGGTGCGCGAACGGGCAGACCTGGACGGACTCGCCGTTCGTCGTCGTGTACGGCAACCAGCACACGGTGATCCCGGTGGAGAACGCGGCGTTCGGGCACTCCTTCACCGGCCTGGAGGAGGCCGGCACCGGGCGGATCCTGCAGCCGCCGCTGGGGCGGACCGTCGAGGTGTGGCCCCGCTACTCCGCCAACAGCGCGAAGCAGACGAACACGGTCCGGCACGTCGCGACCGGGGTCTACGAGATCCTCTATCCCGGTGTCGGCCGGGCGCCGGACCATGTCCAGGTCACGCCGTACGGCGAGCCGACCCGCCGCTGCGCGATAGCGGAATGGGCGTCGCCGCCGACCGGAGCGGCCGGGGACGTGACGACCAGGGTCGTCTGCTTCGACCCCGACGGCAGCCGCGCCGACTCCCAGTTCAGCCTCGCCTACGTCAGCGCCGCGGGCCTGACGCCCTGAGGCCGTCTCCGGACGCCCGGTCCTGACGTCCGGGGAGACCGACGTCCGGGAAACCGGCGCCCGGAAGAGCGACGCCCGGGAAACCGGCGCCCGGAAGAGCGACGTCCGGGAAGACGGCGGGGCCAGAGCGACGTCCGGGAAGACGGCGGGGGTCAGGCGGACAGGGGCTCGCGCGGGGCGGGCAGCCCGGGCAGGCCGGCGAACTCGGCGATCAGCTCGTAGGAGCGGATCCGCGCGTCGTGCGGGTGGGCGTTCGTCACAATCATGATCTCGTCTGCCTCCGTCGCGTCGATCAGGGCGTCCAGGCTGGCGCGGACCGTCTCCGGTGACCCCACGATGTGGGAGGCGGCCACGCCGTCGGCGGCGGCCCGTTCGGCGGGCGTCCAGGGGTACGCCGCGGCCTGCTCGGGCGTGGGGAAGACGTCCGGATGGCCCTGGCGCAGCCGCAGCATCGCCAGCCGGGTCGGCCCGGCGAGCCAGTGCGCGGTCTCGTCGGTGTCCGCGCAGATGACGGCGGCGGCGACCATGGCGTAGGGCCGCTCCCGCCCCGGGGCCGGCCGGAACGACGAGCGGTACAGCGCCAGCGCCGGCAGCGTGTTCACCGGGCTGAAGTGGTGCGCGAAGGCGAACGGGAGGCCGAGGTAGCCGGCGAGCTGCGCGCTGTACCCGCTGGAGCCGAGCAGCCACACCGGTGGTGTCTCACCGTGTGGGACGGCGGTCACCGTCCGGAGCGGATGGCTGGGGGGAAAGGAGTTGCCGAGGAAGGCGACGAGCTCGGCGAGCTGCGCGGGGAAGTCGTCGGCGGACACCGGCCCGCTCGAGCGCCGCAAGGCCTGCGCGGTCGCGGAGTCGGTGCCCGGGGCCCGTCCGATGCCGAGGTCCACCCGGCCCGGGAACAGCGCCCCGAGCGTCCCGAACTGCTCGGCGATGATCAACGGTGCGTGGTTGGGCAGCATGATCCCGCCCGAGCCGACCCGGATGCTCGTGGTGGCCGCGCCGACCTGACCGATCAGGATGGACGTCGCCGAGCTGGCGATGCCGGGCATGCCGTGGTGTTCGGCCAGCCAGTACCGGTGGTAGTTGAGCTCTTCGGCCCGGCGGGCGAGGTCGAGGGTGTTGCGCACGGCCTGGGCCGGCGTCGAACCGGACACCACCGGCACCACGTCGAGAACGGACAGGGGCAGGGATCGGGAGAGGGTCACACGGGAGGTAACTCCCCGGGCTCGTGAGGATCTTCCCAGTTGCCGCCGGAAACGCCGCCGGGCCGGTAAGGTATTCCTGCCGGCCGTGACATGGCCCCCGGGCTCAACCCTTTGTCGCTGCGAGCGACCATGCGCCGAGAGGCGACCTGCGCGGCCGGCACCTCACCCTCTTGCTTCCCCGGTGCCCGGCCGGCTTGCTTCCCCGGTGCCCGGCCGGGTGCGTCCGCCTCAGGCGAACCACAGGATGTCGTCGACCGGCCGGCGGGGGGTCGCCTTCAGCGGTTCGGCGCCGGGCAGCGGGTAACCGGCCCTGATGATCATCTGGATGTGCCCCAGGCCGCCGACCGAGTGCCGCAGCAGCTCCCGGGTCACCTCGAGGTCGACGGCCTGGCCCAGCGGTGACGTCGCGATGCCACGCGCGGCCGCGGTCAGCAGCACCCGTTCCATGGCCTGGCCGGCCCGCAGCCGGTCGGCCGGGGTGTCGGCGTCGGTACCGACCAGCAGCACGACGGGACGTTCCACCCCGGTCTGCTCCAGGCGCAGGCCGGGCTCGCCGACCACGTTGAAGTCACGGACGGCGAACTCGGACTGCCGCGGCTGGTCCGAGCCGATCACCACGTCCCGGGGGATACCGTCCCGCGCCTGCGGGGCCGTCCGGCTCCACGACTCCAGCTCCGCCCGGTAGGCCGGGTCGTGGTTCTCCAGCCAGTCCGCGCGGGAGATCAGCACACTGGTGTCGATCCGCAGGTCGGTGTCGTCCACGGACACCAGCCAGGCGTCCTCCGCCTCGGCGGCCAGCCGCAGCGTCCGCAGGTGCTCCGGTTCCAGCGGGCGGGGGTCGAAGGGCCTGCGGTCGGTGCGCCGATGGTGCGTTGCCGCCAGCAGCGCCTCGTCCCGCGGGCCGGCCGGCGCGCTGCCGGTGATCCGGATCAGGGCCAGCGGCCCGGAGCCAAGGTCGTCGTCCCCGGCCGGGAAGAGCGTCACATCGGGGACGAGCCCGGCGGCGTGGACGGCGAGGCGGGCGTGCAGCAGGGCCGCGCCGCAACTGAGCAGGAGCTGCCGGCCGTCCGGGTCAGCGACGCGCAGCTGGCGGGAGGTGTCGGCGAAGAGATACAGATCACGGTCCGTCGCCCGCCAGCGCCACGGCTGGGTGTTGTGGATCGACGGAGCCAGGCCGGCCGCCTCGACGATCCCGCGGGCAAGGTCCCTGAGCAGGGTGTCGGTGCTAGTCACCACTACGACGGTATGCCCTTGGACCGGTCATGTCCCGATGCCCTCGTTTCATGGTCGTCAGGACGTCGCCGCGCGTATCGTCGGTCCGGTGGAGCCTGTCCGCGTTTTCGTTCTCGATGATCACGAGATCGTCCGGCGCGGGATGCGCGAGCTACTGGAAAGCCAGGGCGACATCAAGGTCGTGGGGGAGGCCGGTCTCGCGGCCGAAGCCCTGCGGCGCATCCCGGCGCTACGTCCAGACGTCGCCATCCTCGACGCCCGTCTGCCCGACGGCAGCGGCATCGACGTGTGCCGCGACATCCGTTCCGGCACACCGGAGGTGCCCTGCCTGATCCTGACATCCCACGACGACGACGAGGCCCTGTTCGCCGCCATCATGGCGGGCGCGGCCGGTTACGTACTCAAGCAGATCAGAGGCAATGATCTCATCGGCGCGGTCCGCACGGTCGCGTCCGGCCAGTCCATGCTCGACCCCGCCGTCACCCAGCGGGTGCTGACCCGGCTGCGCGACGGGGCACCGGAGGACCGCCTGCTGTCCACGCTGAGCGAGCGGGAGCGGCAGATCCTCGGCCTCATCGCCGAGGGGCTGACCAACCGCCAGATCGCCAGCAGAATCCATCTGGCCGAGAAGACGGTCAAGAACAACGTCTCGTCCATCCTGGAGAAGCTCGGCCTGACCAGCAGGACCCAGGCCGCGGTCTTCGCCACCAAGCTCGCCGGCTAGCCCACCGCCAGGCCCGCCGGCCAAGCCCGCCGGCAGGCCTGCTGACAAGCCCGCCGGCAGGCCTGCTGACAAGCCCGCCGGCAGGCCTGGCGGCAGGCCTGCCGGCGGGCCTCCACCAGCCTGTCGGGTCCGGCCGCACGGCCTGGCGGGGCTTGTGGCCCGCTCTGGCAGGCCGGCCCGGACGCGCGGGACCTTCGGTCCCGTGGTCTACCCGAATCGCTCTCGTCCGCGTCGCCGGGCGCTGCGAGCGTGAACGGTGTGGAGACGACATCCGACATCGTGGTGGGGATCGACGCCTCCGCTGACGCGGAGTCGGCCCTGCGCTGGGCCCGCGCCCACGCCGGGCTGACCGGCAGGCGGATACGGGCGGTGCTCGCCTGGGGCCCGGGCGGGCGCCCCCGGGTGGTCGACGACATCTCGCCGTCGGTCGGCGTCGACGACCTGGAGCGCGCGGCATCGCAGGTGCTGCACGACGCGGTCCGGCGGGCGGGGCTCGACGGCCTCGCGGTCGACGTCGTCGAGCGCACCGTCTACGACTCGCCGTCGGACGCCCTCGTGGAGGAGTCCCGGGACGCGCTGATGCTCGTCGTCGGTGCCCGGGGGCTCGCCCGGATGCGTCGGATGTTCGTCGGTTCGGTCACCGCGCGGTGCGCGCAGGAAGCGGCTGTTCCTGTGGTCGTCGTGCGTGGGCCGGCGCCACCACGGCCGGACGGCCGTCCGGTGCTGGTCGGTGTCGATGGTTCGCAGGGCTCGCTGGCCGCGCTGCGGTGGGCGGCGGTCCAGGCGGGGCTGCGTCGGGTCCCGCTGCGGGTCGCGCACTGCTGGCTGCCGGAGCCGCCGCTGGGCCCCGCCGACCTGCCAGCGTTCGACCTGCCAGCGTTCGACGAGGCGGTGCTGGAGAAAGCTGCCCGTCTCACTCTCGACACGGCCCTCGAGCGGGGGCTGGCGGGCCGTACCGAAACGGTTGCCACCCGTGCGGTTGCCACCCGTGCGGCTGTCGCCGATGTCGCCGTCGAAGCCGTGCTGGTGGCCGGCTCGGCGGCGCATGGCCTGATCATGGCTGCCCGGTCGGCCCAGCTGCTGGTGGTCGGCGCCCGTGGCCGTGGCGGGTTCGGCGGGCTGCTGCTCGGGTCGGTCGGCCACCAGGTCGTCACACACGCTCCGTGCCCGGTCGCTGTTGTCCGTTAGACCCGGCCCGGGCCGGGGGCGGCGCGATCGTTTCCTCGCGTGGCCCCTGATCCGCCCTGCCCAGCCTTCATGGGCCGCCGGCGGCGCGGCCACGCGTCCGCGCCGCCGGCGGCCGGAGTTCCCCGGTCGCTGAAAGGAACACCGATGAACCAGGAACACAGATGAGTCAGGACACGATTGCCCGCTGGCAGTTCGCGATCACCACCGTCTACCACTTCCTGTTCGTCCCACTGACGATCGGACTTTCGCTGCTGGTCGCCGGCATGCAGACCGCATGGGTCCGGACCGGCAGTGTCGAATGGCTTCGCCTGACCCGTTTCTGGGGCAAGCTGATGCTCATCAACTTTGCCATGGGAGTGGTCACCGGAATCGTTCAGGAATTCCAGTTCGGAATGAACTGGTCGGATTACTCGCGCTTTGTCGGGGACGTTTTCGGCCCGCCGCTGGCGATGGAGGCGCTGATCGCCTTCTTCCTGGAGTCGACCTTCCTCGGCCTGTGGATCTTCGGCTGGGACCGGCTGCCCAAGCGCGTCCACCTCGCCACCATCTGGCTGGCCTCGCTCGGCACCGTGATCAGCGCCTACTTCATCCTGGCGGCGAACTCGTGGATGCAGCACCCGGTCGGCTACCGGATCAACCCGGAGACCGGGCGGGCCGAGCTCACCTCGATCTGGCAGGCGCTGACGAACCCGACGCAGATCGTCACCTTCCCGCACGTGCTGTCCGCCTCGCTGCTCACCGGGGGTGCGGTGCTGGTCGGGCTGTCCTGTTGGCACCTGCGCAAGGGGCAGCAGGTCGACCTGCACCGGCGGGCCGTGCGGCTGGGCCTGGTCGTGTGTGCCGTGGCGTCGGTGGGGGTGCTGCTCTCCGGGCACTTCCAGGGCCAGGTCATGACCAGGCAGCAGCCGATGAAGATGGCCTCCGCCGAGGCGCTGTGGGACACCGAGAAGAGCGCGGGCTGGTCCCTGTTCGCCTACGGGGACGTCTCCCACGGCGAGAACAAGGTCGACATCAAGATCCCCTACATGCTGTCGTTCATGGCCACGAACTCCTTCACCGCGGAGGTGGAGGGGGTCAACGACCTGCAGGCCGCCGCGGTCGCCAAGTACGGCCCCGGCGACTACACGCCGGTCATGGGAGTCACGTTCTGGAGTTTCCGGATCATGATGGCGCTGGGCGGGGCCTACTTCGCGCTGGCGGCCTTCGGCCTGTGGCGGATGCGCCGCGGCGGGCTGCCCGGCGGACGCCATGTGCTGCTGGCGTTCGTGGGCGCCACCGTGCTGCCGTACGCGGCGAACACCGCGGGCTGGATCTTCACCGAGATGGGACGCCAGCCGTGGGCGGTGTTCGGCCTGCTGCGCACCTCCGACGCGGTCTCCCCGAACGTCTCCACCACCGCGGTGGTCCTGACGCTGGCCGGCTTCACCGTTCTCTACGGCACGCTCGCCGCGGTCGCGCTGCGCCTGTTCCTGCGGCACGGCACGCACGAGATCCCGGAGCTGAGCCCGACCGTGACCGTCGACGGCGAAGCGCGGCCCGGCGAGGCGTTGCCGTCACTGGCCTACTGACATCCCGGGATCAGGAGTAGGGCGATGCTTGAGGAGTTCTGGTTCGTGCTCGTCGCCGTCCTGTGGGTCGGCTTCTTCGTCCTGGAGGGCTTCGACTTCGGTGTCGCGGCCCTGCTGCCGGTGATCGGCCGTGACAACGAGACCGACCGCCGGGCGGTGCTCGGCACCATCGGCCCGGTCTGGGACGCGAACGAGGTGTGGCTGCTCACCGCCGGCGGTGCGATGTTCGCCGCTTTTCCGGAATGGTACGCGAGCCTGTTCAGCGGAGCGTATCTGGCGCTTTTCCTCATTCTGCTCTCGCTGATTGTCCGCGGGGTTTCCCTGGAATACCGGGGGAAGGCCACCACGGCGGCCGGGCGGGCCTGGTGCGACCGCGGGATCGTGTTCGGCGGGGCGTTGCCGGCGCTGCTGTTCGGCGTCGCCTGCACCAACATGGTCCGTGGCCTGGAGATGACCCCCGACCATCAGGTGACCAGCGGGTTCTTCGACCTGCTGAACCCGTACGCCCTGCTGGGCGGGGTGACCACAGCGCTGCTGTGCGTCCTGCACGGGGCGGTGTTCCTGTCGCTGAAGACCCGGGGTGAGATCCGGGCCCGGTCCCGCCAGGTCACCCGGGTGCTGATCCCGCCCGCGCTGGCCGCGCTGGCCGGGCTGGCCGGCTGGACGGTCGCGCTGCGCGGTGGGGTGCTGGTGGCCGCGGTGTCGGCGCTGGCGCTGGCCGCGCTCGGCGGCGCGGCGGCGGCCTGGTTCAACGAGCGGGACGGCTGGGCGTTCGCCGGCACGGCCGGTGCCATCGCGCTGATGGTGGCGAGCTGGTTCGTCGCGCTCTACCCGAACGCGCTGCCGGCGCTCGGCGCGCCGGAGAACAGCCTGACCATCAGCGACGCCGCCTCCGGGCACTACACACTCACGATCATGACGTGGGTGGCGGTGCTGTTCACTCCGGTCGTCCTCGGTTACCAGGCGTGGTCGTACTGGGTGTTCCGGCGGCGGCTGGTGGGGTCTGATGAAGCCGGTTGATCCGCGGCTGCTGCGGGTCACCCCGGCCCTGCGCGGCTACCTGCTGCGGCTGGGGGCGCTCGCGGCCGCCTCGGCCGCCCTGGTGATCGTCCAGGGGACCGTGCTGGCCGACGTCGTGGTGACCGGCCAGCAGGTGGCGGTCGGCGCGCTCACCGGGACGGGGGGCGTCGTCGCGCTGCTCGTCCTGGTCGCCGCCGCCCGGGCGGCGGTGGTCTGGCTGTCCGAGCGCACCGCCGAGCGCACCTGCCCGGCGGTGTCGGCCGGGCTGCGCCAGGCCATGCTCGGCGCGGTCGTCGACCGGACGGCCGGCGGAGTCGCCTCTGTCACCGATGGTAACCATCGTGGCGGAGCCGCCGCCGGCACCGGCGGTGACCATCGTGATCGTGACGGGGGAGCGGGGGCGCTCGCGGTCACCGCGGGCGCCGGCCTGGACGGCATGGACGCCTACCTGACCCGCTTCCTGCCCGCGCTGGTCATGGTCGTGGTCGTCCCGCCGTTCGTGCTGGCCCGGATCGCCGGCGCGGATCTCGCCTCGGCGGCGGTCCTGGCCGTGGTGCTGCCGCTGGTACCGGTCTTCATGGTGCTGGTGGGGCTGGCCACCCGTAACCGCACCGACCGGCAGCTGGCGGTGCTCAGCCGGCTGTCCGGGCACTTCCTCGACGTCGTCGAGGGCCTGCCGACACTGCGGATCTTCAACCGGGCGCGGCCCCAGGTGGCGGTGATCCGCCGGATCACCGACGCCTACCGGGGGCAGACGATGGCGGCGCTGCGCTGGGCGTTCCTGTCGTCGTTCGTGCTGGAGCTGCTCGCGACGCTGTCGGTCGCGCTGGTGGCGGTGTCGGTGGGGCTGCGGCTGGTCTCGGGCTCGCTCGATCTGGGCGCCGGACTGCTGGTGCTGCTGCTCGCCCCCGAGGTGTACCTGCCGCTGCGGCAGGTGGGGGCGCAGTACCACGCGACCGTGTCCGGGCTGACCGCCGCCGCCGCCGCGCTCGACGTGATCGACGCCACGCCGCCGTCGGGCCGCCCCAGCGCCGCGCTGGCGGCGCCGCCAGGCCATCAGGGCGCCGGGC
>NZ_CAKKTM010000135.1 GCF_920888515.1 Protofrankia sp. CiP1_Cm_nod1
ACCGCCGAGGTCGCCGCCGCGCTCGCCGCGGCCGGCGCGCCCCCGGCGGACCAGCGCGTCGGCGAGGACGGCGGTGAGCTGTCCGCGGGTGAGCTGCGCCGGGTCGGGCTCGCCCGGGTGCTCCTGCGGGACGCACCGCTGGTGCTGCTCGACGAGCCCGGGGAGAGCCTGGACGCCGCCGCCGAGGAGCGGGTCGCCGCGGCCGTCGCGGCGCTGCGGGGCCGTGCGACGGTGGTGCTCGTCGCGCATTCGGCCGCGCTCGCCGACGTCGCCGACCGGGTCGTCACGATCGCGGCGGGCCGGGTGGCCGCCGACGCCCCGCCCGCCCGGGCCTTCCCACCCGCTCTCCGTCCGGCGCTGTCCGTCCCATCGCCAGCGCTGCCTCTCCGGCCGGCCGTCGCATCCGTCCCGCCGGTGAGCGCATCCGTCCGGCTGGGAGACGCAGACGCGGAAGACACAAACCCGAAGGACGCGGACATACCGGAAGGCGGCTGCGTCGCGTCCGTCCCGCTGGCGGACACGCGCGCCCGGCCCCGGCCGGCCAGCGCCCACCGGCGGGCACTGGAGCTGTTCGTCTCGGCCCGGCGACGGTTCGCCCTCGGCATCCTCGCCGGGGCCGTCTCGCTGGGGTGCGGTGTCGGGCTGACCGCCGCGTCGGCGTGGCTGATCGTCCGGGCGTCGCAGCGGCCGCCGGTGCTGACCCTGATGGTCGCGATCGTCGCGGTCCGGGCGTTCGGGCTCGGCCGGCCGGTCTTCCGGTACGTCGAGCGCCTGGTCACCCATGACGCGGCCCTGCGCGGCCTGGCCAGGCTGCGCGCGGAGGTGTTCGCCCGGCTCGTGCCGCTGGCCCCCGCCGCCCTTGGCACCCACCGCCGTGGGGACCTGCTGCGCAGGTTCACCGCGGACGTGGACGGGGTCGGCGAGTCGCTGCTGCGCGGGGTGGCCCCCACCGCGTCCGCGGCGCTCGCCTGTGCCGGCGCTGTGATCATGACTGTCGTTGTGTCGCCGCCCGCGGGGGGCGTCCTGGCGCTCGGGCTCGCGGTGGCCGCGGTGCTGGCCGGGCCGGTGACCGGCCGCCGTACCCAGGAGATGGTCACGGCCACCGCGGCGGCGCGGGCCCGCCGGGACATCGAGATCGTCGCCATGCTGGACGGGCTGGACGAGATCGTGGCGTTCGGCGCGGCGCCCGCCCGGCTCGCCCGGGTGCGCCGCCGAGATGGCGAGATAACCCGGCTGGCGGCGTCCTGGCGCGGGTCACCGGCGTGGGGGAGCGCGGCGGCGACGTTCGCCGCGGGCCTGACTCTCGCGGCGGTCAGCGCCGTCGGGGTGGCGGCGGTGGGGCAGCGGGCGCTGTCCGGAGTGATGCTCGGGGTGGCCGTGCTCACCACGGTCGCCGCCTTCGAGCCGTTGGCGGGGCTCACCACCGCGTTCGCCGCCCTCGCCGAGGCCCGGGCGTCGGCGGCCCGGGTGTTCGCCGTCCTCGACCGAGAGCCGCTGGTGGGCGAGCCGGCCCACCCGCGGCGGCTGCCCGACGGGCCGCTTGAGGTCCGGATGCGCGATGTCGTGCTGCGGTACGCCCCGGACGGTCCGCCGGTGCTCGACGGCTTCGGCCTCCACCTGCCCGCCGGTACCCGGGCCGCGCTCGTCGGCGCCAGCGGCGCGGGCAAGAGCACCGTCGCCGACCTGCTGCTGCGCCTGCGTGACCCGCAGGCGGGCGAAGTCCTCGTCGGCGGTGTCGACCTGCGCGACGTCGCCACCGACGAGCTCTACCGGCGCGTCACCGGCATGACCCAGGACGCGCACGTGTTCGACGCGACGCTGCGGGAGAACCTGCTGATCGCCCGTACCGACGCGGCCGAGGCCGAGCTCACCGGCGTCCTCGGACGGGTCGGGCTCGGCGACTGGGCCGCCGGCCTGCCGGACGGCCTGGCCACCCGGGTCGGCGCGGACGGGCAGCGGATGTCCGGCGGGCAGCGCCAGCGGCTGCTGCTCGCCCGCGCACTGCTGGCCGACCCCGCGGTGCTCGTCCTGGACGAGCCCACCGCTCATCTCGACCCGGTGACCGAGGCCGCGGTGATGCGCACGATCCTGGACGTCACCCGCGGCCGGACGGTGCTGCTGATCAGCCATCGCACGTCCGGTTTCGAGGAGCTGGACGCGGTGGTGGAGCTGGCGGGCGGCACGCGGACGCCCGCGCTGCGCCCAGCCGCCTGACGGGCGCGGACGCCCGCCCTGCGCCCGGC
>NZ_CAKKTM010000136.1 GCF_920888515.1 Protofrankia sp. CiP1_Cm_nod1
CCCGCCCTGCGCCCGGCCGCCGGACGGCGGCTGGGCGCAGGGCGGCGGGGCTGGTGGCCTTGTACCGCTGGACGGTTCCGTGTCACTCGGTACGGCCTGTGCCGCTCGGGCGACACGGGCCATCGGCGGTATCCGGCCCGTCCGGCCCGTCCGGCTTGTCCGGTCCGCCTGGCCCGTCCAGCTTGCCTGGCTCGTCCGACGTGTCCGGCGCCTGGGTCCGGGCGGACCAGGACAGCCGGGTGCCGGCGGAGGCGGGGGAGAACACGATGAACCTGCCGCCCAGCTCCTCCGCCCGGCTGCGCATGTTGGCCAGCCCGCTGGAGCCGTCCCGGCCCTCCGGGTTCACCCCGCCGGCCCCGTTGTCGATGACCTCCAGCCGTACCTGGCCGTCGGTGGACCAGACGGTCACGTACACCTGGGTCGCCGACGCGTGCCGGGCGACGTTCGACAGGGCCTCGCGCAGCACCGCCACCAGATGCTCGCCGACGACACTGCACACGCTGGAGTCCAGCGCGCCCTCGAAGCGCAGGTGCGGCGCGAACCCGAGGGAGACGGTCGCGTCGTCGACGATGTCGAGGAGCTGTCCCCGCAGGCTCGGGATGTCGTCGCGCCCGCGCCGGCGCAGTTGGAAGATCGTCGTGCGGATCTGGCCGATGGTCTCGTCCAGGTCGTCGATGTAGGCGGCGAGCCGGTCCTCATGCTGGCCCCCGCCGGTGCGCGAGACCAGGCCCTGCAGCCCGATCGCCGTGGCGAAGATCCGCTGGATGACGTGGTCGTGCAGGTCGCGGGCGATGCGGTCGCGTTCCTCCAGGACGGCGATGCGGCCGCGGTCGGCGCGGGCCTGGGCCAGCTCGAGCGCCAGCGCTATGTGCCCGGCGAAGCCCGACGCCATGTCGATGTCGGCGTCGGTGAAAAGCCGTCCCTCGGCCCGCCGGCCGAGCACGAGCGCCCCGACGCTCTCCCCGGAGGCGATGAGCGGGATCACCATGGACGGCCCGTTCTGGCCGGCCAGCGGATCCGAGGCGGGAACGACCGCACCGACCAGCCCGTCCGGGTATGCGCCGGTGGCGACCTCGACGACGAGTTCCTCGGCCGACCCGCGGGGGAGCAGCACGGCGGAGAAGTCGGCGACGGCGATTTCCTGGGCCCGGCGCGCGATGAGTTCCAGCGGGTTCGGCCCTTCGGCCAGCAGATGCCGGGTGATGTCGGTGGACGCCTGCAGCCAGCGTTGCCGGCGCTGGGACTCCTCGAAGAGCCGCGCGTTCTCGATGGCGACGCCGGCGCTCGCGGCCAGCGCCTGGACGAGTTCCTCGTCCTCGGCGGTGAAACGGGACGCGTTCTGCTTGTCCGTCAGGTAGAGGTTGCCGAACACCTTGGTGCCGATCCGGATCGGGACGCCGAGGAAGCTGTGCATGGGCGGATGCCCGGCGGGGAAGCCGTCCGCCCGGTGGTCGGTGGTGATGTCGTCGAGCCGCAGCGGGTAGGGCTCCCGGATGAGCAGGCCGAGGATGCCCTTGCCCCGCGGCAGGTCGCCGATCCGGCGGACCATGTTCTCGTCGAAGCCGACGTGGATGAACTGCTCGAGGTTCTGGTCGCGGGCGATCACTCCGAGCGCGCCGTAGCGGGCGTCCACAAGATCGCACGCGGCCTCCACGATGCGGGTCAGCACGACGGGCAGGCTCAGGTCCGAGGCAACCATGCGGCTCGCCCGCAGCAGACCACGCAGGCGACTCTGGGTGACGATCAGGTCCTTGGCCTGGTCGACCCGGTGAGTCACGAAATCTTCACCATATGGTTGTACGGCATTCCCGCCGCCAGTCTCTGCATCCATGACGATGTCAACGTATTACGCCCGACGGCCCCGCAGATCTCCCCTGCGGGCAACATCGCACGAATCATCCTGAGCAGCCTGATCGGCATCTTGTCGCGACCGGTACGACCTGCCGCTCCACCGGTCCACCGTGATTCTTTTCACCGCTTAATGCTTTTCTGGCGGGCGCTCCACGGCAGGAGATATATGCCGGTGGTCAGCCGGGTTCCGGCGGGCCCTGGTCCCTTTCCGTGATTGCGGCAGCAATTCCGTCCGCGACGCCAGAAAGATCTTCCTGGTCTGTTATGCGCAGGTACCGGAAGTGCTTGAGCGGGCTCGGGAGATTATCCGGTTCGGTGTCGGAGACGAGCACGGGAAGGACCGCGCGGTCCGACTGGTCGTCCAGCGTCTGGCGCATGAACCGGTCGATTTCGTGGCGCTGGGAACGGTCGACGTACCGGTCGACCAGTACGACGAGGTGCCGTGACCGGGCCAGCAGAGTGCTCAGCGCACGCGACCAGTCCGTGCCGGGACGGAACGACGGCTCGAGCACCCGCAGGCCCCGGCGGGTCAGCAGGGCCTCCAGCGACCTCACGAGCTGTTCACTCTCCGGATATTTGTCATAACTGATGAAGACGTCGAAGTCGTAGCCGTCGCCGCGTGAGCGCAGCCCCTGCCGGGTGGCCGCGTCCACGAACGAGTCCCTGCTCTCGACGAGCAGGTCGCTGCGGTCCAGCTGGTGGGCGATCGTGGCCGCGAGGGTCTCCAGCGAGTATCCGATCTTCTCCGGGGTCGGGTCCTCCTCCTCGAGCGCCGGCAGGTCCTCGCCGAAGCTCCAGTAGGAGACATAGGGGATCGTGAGCAGGCCGAGCAGCCGCTCGACCGGCACCCCCTCCAGCGGCACCTTCTCCACAGCCCAGTTCCGGAAGAGCGGGGCGAGCTCCCGGCCGAACCGTTCCTGCCAGTACTGAGCCCGGCGGTACTCCTCCCGGGCATCGAAACGCGCGGGGACGGGGAGGGTCAGCAGCAGGGAACGGTCGTAGGGCAGGTCGTCGCGGGCCTTTTCGGCGCGCTCCACGACGTCCAGGACCCCGCGCAGGCTCTGCTCGTTGGCGGTGAAGAGCACGACCAGGATGTCGGGGAGCTGCGCCGTGCAGATCCCGCTGATGTCGGTGATCCCGGTCCGGCTGTCGATCAGGACGAAGTCGTAGTCCGCCACCCAGCGTTCCCGGCTGGTCTCCAGGAAGGCGCCGAGGTCCTTCCCGCCGTACAGCCCGGCCCAGTCGATCGTCTGGGCCCGGGGGACGTAGGAGCGGTCGGCCGGGCCGGCGGGCAGCAGGTCCAGCGGTAGGTCCCGCCCCGGCAGGGATATCCGGCTGACGTAGTCGGCGACCCGCGGGTCGCGGCCCCGCGCGAAGTCGTCGATGAAGTCGACCAGGCCGGTCCCGGGCGGTTCGGGCAGCCATCGGCTGAGATAGAACGGGATGCCCGGCGCGTCGATGTCCCAGTCGATGCACAGCGTCCGGTAGCCCCACGAGGTGAGCAGCGCCGCGGTGTTGGCCAGGGCGAAGGTGCGCCCGACCCCGCCCTTGTAGGAGTAGAAGGTCACCACCGTGCCGCGCGTGCGCGCACCGCTCCTCGCGTGCTCAGCGGGCACTGTTCTCATCGCTCATTGTCTGCACCGCTCATTGTCTGCACCGCTCGCCGTGTTTTTTCGCCGCAAGTCGTGTTTCCGCGCCGCTCGCCGCGTTCTGCGCCGATCACTGTGCTCACAGCCTCGGGACGGCCGCGCGGTGGGGCGGTTCCGGCTCCGGGCGCAGGACCGGCAGGTCGGGACGCCAGTCCGGCACCACGTCCAGCCGCGCCACCAGCTCCTCCGCGATCTCCGCCACCTTCCTCTCGAACCCGGCGTAGGCGGGCGTCTGCTCGAAGGACGTCGAGGAGACGTTCCAGTCCTTCATGTCCCGCTGCTGGGTGCGCTTCGCGTCGTGCGGGAACCTGTCACCGTCCTTGAGCCGTATGGGGTACACGAGGCGGTGCGTGTCCGGTGCCGTGCTCAGCCCGAGCAGCGCCTCACGCCGCTGCATGCTGCGCCATTCCGCGACGCACCAGCGCGAGCCGAAATAGGACGGGGTCCAGACCGCCACCAGCAGGCGTGACCGGCTGTGGGCCTGGGCGAGCGCGTCCGGCCAGCGCTCCCCGGCGTGGATCTGATCGACGTCGATGAAGATCTCCGGTTTGCGGTCCAGTTCGTCGGTCAGGCACCTCACGAGCATCCGGTGGA
The DNA here is from genome assembly GCF_920888515.1 of Protofrankia sp. CiP1_Cm_nod1. Lineage (GTDB taxonomy): Bacteria > Actinomycetota > Actinomycetes > Frankiales > Frankiaceae > Protofrankia. The sequence goes on from NZ_CAKKTM010000136.1 coordinate 4,095, forward strand.
AGTGGTTGTGCACCCATGGCAGGACGGTACCCGCCCGCCGATAGCTCAGGAACACGTCGAACCGGTAGCCCGGCATGCTGCAGAAGCCTCCCCCGAGACCGGTCCCACCGCTGGCCACGGTGTACCGACTGGCCGGTGTACCGACTGGCCGGTGTAGCCGACTGGTCACGGTGTAGCGACGCCGGACGCACTGGACAGCGGACGCAGGACGACAGACACGACATGTGAGACATGGCACATGTCGCGCTCAGCATACCGGGCGTGCCGACACGGCCGTTATCCGTACCGGCGGGCCACCGGTATCGAGTCACCGACACCGGGGCGTGCCGCCAGGCGCCAGAGGGCCTGGATGCGCTCGAGCGTGCCCTGAATCGGCTGTGGGCTGAGCGGCAAGGTTCGGAATGAGCGGTTCGGGGCGGTTCGCATCAGTCCGCAAGCCGCCATCTGGCGTACCGGCGTGCCACCCGTGCCCGGGTAGCCGAGGCTCCCGGCCCGCCGGTCACCGCCCGGTAGGTCCACAGGCCGGCGACGAAGGCGGCGAAGGCGGTGAGCGCGTCGTCCGCTACTGTCCAGCACGCTCGTGTTGCCGCCCACGCCTCGGCGTCCCGCGGAGAATGTCCCGCCTCGACGAGCCGGATAATCATGAACGCGGAGTCGACCCACTCGGCACCCGCGGCGGGCCACCCCCAGTCGATCACGTGAATCGACTCGCCGGCGCCGATCACGAACTGGTCACCGTGTAGATCGGTGTGGACGAGCCGATCACCTGCCACCGCCTCGGGCGCCCGCGCCGTCCATCGGTCCATGACCTCGACGTCCCAGCCGCTCACCACGTCCGGAGCGATCTCGCACAGGCGGCTCCACCAGTCCCGCACGGTCCACCGCTGGTGCAGCCCGGCAACCCCGGGCGCGGGCAGGCCACCGAGCCGGTCCAGCGTGCGCCCGACCGTTGGAAGATCAGCCGAACCGGGTGTGAGGTCGGCGGACCGGCCAGGCAGGTACTCGAACCCGACGATCAACCAGTCGTCGTCCGCGGTGACGTCCTTCGCGAAGGCCACGGCCGGCGCGATGCCGGCGGCGAGCGTCCCGGCCGTGACCTCGTTTCGCAGCCAGCGCATCCGCATGCTGACTCCGCGGACCGCTTTCACGAACACCGGCCCGTCCTCGCCGTACACGACGGCTGTCAGATCGTTGTTCCGCCCGCCGTCGACAGCGGCCGCCGAGCCCACCGGGCCGAGGTGACGCCCGACCGCCTCGCGCACCGGATCGGGAAGCGAATCCCAGAGGTCCACCATGCCGGCCCCTTCCTGGATCACCGCGGGATTCGCGATCCCTGATTCTCGTCACCTTCCTTACCGGACGCCGAGCAGTTCCCCTCATCGGCGCAGGAGCCGCACTTTCCCGCGTCTGCCGGAGGCCACAGATCCATGTCGACGGCGTAGCCGGCATCCGTGATCGCGGCCAGGGTACGGGCCCGAGCGTCCATCTGCCGGGCCGGCTCGTTCGTCGTGTCGTTGGGGACGTGGTGGATGAACCGGCCCGCGACCTGGTCGCAGAACACGGCGTACTCCCGGGTGTCGAGCACGAACACGTGCCAGCCGATGTCGACCAGCCGGCTCGGGGCCAGGCCGACGCCCGGGTTCCGCGCGCTGGCGGCCAGGAACGCCAGCATCTGATCAACGATCCGGATGGCGAGGTCGCGGTCTCCCGCAGCCTCGACCACCACCCGGTCGACCAGCCTGTCGAACGCGTCCGGGCGGACCAGGAACCGGGCCGTCATCGCTGCTTCCGGGGCAACCACAGCAGTCATAGCGCGAACTCCTCATGGGAGAAGGAACGGAGCCCCTGCCCGGCGGTTCCGGGCAGGGCCCGCCACGGGGCGATCTTGTCGACGTCGGGTGGGAGATGACGCGCGCCGGCCCGCGGCCACAACCACGGCGGTATCGGGGGGTAGGCGTGGTGCGCGGGCCGGCGCGTGTTCGGGCAGAGGCCCCCTGTCCTGCTCACCAGGCGGACGGCAGGGGGCCTGCGTCTCAGGTCCCCGTACGGGGAGAGGGGAACGGGAAGGTGATCGGGACCACGCGGCCGTCGAGCCCGCGGCTTCTCGCGTGGTGATCCGCGGCGGCCGCGGTCGGGAACGGCAGGCGGACCTCGATGGGCTGCTGCTCCGGCCCGTAGACCACGACGGCGTACAACACCGCGTCCGCCGGAACACCGCTGCCAGCGTCGGTCCCGGTCGGGGGTAAGGCGTGCCGGTGGATCCGTGCCGCCACGGGCGGTCGACGGGTGCAGGTCTTCGGCGGTGCCACGACATCTCCTGTTCGTGTCTCGTCCGCGTGGTCGGCCGGTTATCGTGCCGACGCGCCACATTCCATGACGGTGCGCGACAGTCGACCAGCTGTGACGGGATGAGCTGCCGTTGACACACCCGTCACGCACACCTCACGCACGTGTCGTCACGCCATGAAGGAGGGCACACAGGTGGACGATCAAACCGCGGTCGAGGCGCGTGGGCACGCCGCGGCCGGTGACATCCGGTCCGCGCGGGATGCGCTGGACCGGATGCGCCGGGCGGCGGTCGAGCTGCCGGCACGGCCGGGGATGTCACCGTTCGGACCTGCGGCGGCGGACATGTTCGCTGGCGGGGTCCTCGCCCGGATCGGCGCCGGGGCCGAGGCCGAGCCGGTCACCCGGACCGCGGTGGGGCTGTACGACTCCGGTTGCGGTGGCTTCGAGGAACGTGGCCATGCCCTGCTCGCCCTGTCCGCCCGGCCCCGTCTCGCCCTGACCACCGGGAGCGCCCTGTGACCCTGCACTTCGGACCGCCGTCCCCCGGTCGGCAGATCCCCACGCTGCTCACCGAACGGCTGATCCTGCGGGACTGGCGTGCCGAGGACATCACGCCCTACTCGCGGATGACGCAGGAGCCGGAGATGTCCCGGTACACCGGGGGCGGTCCCATGGACGAGGAGGCGGTGTGGCGTCATGCCGCGTTCCAGCTCGGCCACTGGGCGTTGCGCGGGTTCGGCATGTGGGTCGTCCGGGACCGGTTCACCGGTGAGTTCATCGGCCGTGCCGGGCTGTACGAGGAGCTGGGCTGGCCGGGCGTCGAGGTCGCCTGGACGGTACGGCGGGACCGTTGGGGGCAGGGCCTGGCGCCGGAAGCCGGGACGGCGGCGGTGGAGTTCGCCTTCCTCCACGTCGGCGTCGACCGGGTCGTCTCCATCTGCCATCCGGACAACGCCCGCAGCCGCCGGGTCATGGAGAAGGTCGGCCTGGCCCTCGACGGCGCATGGTCGCTCCACGGCCGGCCGAGCGTCGTCTATGCCATCACCCGGGAGACGTGGACGGCGCGTAGCGTCTGATCAGGGCAGGGCTGGGACGCGCTCGAGGGTGCCCTGGACCGGCTGTGGGCTGATCAGCAGGTTCAGGATCGGGCAGGTGCGTTCCACCGCCTCGCGCAGCCTGCTGATCTCCTCGTCGGACGCGGGGGAGGACAGCCGTACGGCGTAGCGCAGGTCGTGGGGGTAGACCGGCAGGTCCTCGTAGCCGGGCTCGCCGGCGCGCGGGTCGAAGATGGCGGTGACGTCGATGTCGAGGGAGTCCAGGGGGACGCCGAGGGTGGCCGCCTGGATCAGGTAGGTGTGGGTCAGGCAGCTGCCCAGCACGCCGAGCTGGATCTCCGGCGAGGTCGGGCCCAGGTTGTGTCCGGCCAGATCCGGCCCGCTGTCGCTGATGATCTGGAATTCGCGGGCCCGGATGCGGCGCACGCCGGTGCGCCCCTCCGCGGTGACGGTCGCCGAGACGGCCAGCGGCTTGGCCTCGCCGGCGGTCACCCGCTCCCGATGGGCGAGGACGGCGTCGCGTTTGCCGATCAGGTACTCACTCAGCCCGCTCACCAGGTGGTCCTCTCGTCGTCGGTCCGTCGTCGTTCAGTATGCCGGGCGTGATCCGCCGAGTTCCGTAGCACCCCCGTGGCCGCACACGGCCGTGCGGGTGACGCGGGCGGGAACCGCGTCATCCGCACGGCGCGCTCAGTCGAACAGGTCCGGCTGTTCGGCGGTGATGACGTCCCAGTAGGGGGCGAAGCTGAAGCCGCCGAAGGAGCGGCTGCGGCCCAGCGGCTCGGCGACCTCGTGCCGGACGAGCTTCGGGCGGCCGGCGGCTTCGGCGAGAAGCTGCGCGTGCGCGCTCTGGTCGGCGGTGACGAACAGCCACGCGGCCTCCTCCACGGACCGGCCGATGGTGAGGAAGCCGTGGTTCTGCAGGATCACGAGCTTGTTCGGTCCCAGCGCCTCGGCGATGTTGCGCCCCTCGGCCTTGTCGAGGACCACGCCGTTGAAGTCGGCGTAGAGCGAGTGGCTGCCGTAGAAGGTGAGGGCGTCCTGGGTGATCGGGTCGAGCAGCCGGCCGAGGGACGACCACGCCTTGCCGGCCAGGGCGTGCGCGTGTGCCGCGGCGACGACGTCCGGACGGGCGGTGTGCACCTGGGAGTGGATGGCGAACGCGGCCGTGTTGACGGGACGGTCGCCGATGACGATGTCGCCGTCGTGGCTGACCAGCAGCAGGTCGGAGACCTTGATCTGGGCGAACGGCACGGCGAGCGGGTTGACCCAGAAGTGGTCGGGCAGCTCCGGGTCACGCGCCGTGATGTGGCCGGCGATACCGTGGTCGTAGCCGAATTTCGCGAACAGCCGGAAGGCGGCGGCCAGCCGCTGCTTGCGGTGCAGCCGTATCTCCTCGACGGATCCCTCGGGCTCAGGGTGTTTCGGGACGTTCTTCTGGTCGGCCACGCGCAGCGGGGTCCGCCGGAACTGCTCGCGGATGCTGGGGGCGAGGCTGGTGCTGGTGGACATGCCCTGATCTCCTTGGCGTGACCTCGGAAAGAATCTCGGGAAGGACCGTCGTCGCGGCACGCGCACCGTCTGCCGGCATTCCCGCGTGCTCCCCGCTCATCCGAGCGGCGGATCGTGTCGCAGTGACTCCAGGAACATCAGCGTGCTGGCGGCCACCGTCCGGTGGCCGGGCCCGGTGATCACATCGTGCTGGCCGGGTACCACGGTGAGCCGCGCGCGGGGGGCGGTACGAATGATCATCTGGGTGAGCGGCAGCGGGCTCACCTGGTCGTCCACCCCGTGGATGAGCAGGATGGGCAGATCGGGCAGGGCCCGCGGGACCGGGTACACCGAGGCGTAGGGGTAGGCGCCGTCGACGGCGACGTCCTCGCTGTTCCTGGCGCCGCCGTCGGCGCTGAGCGGGCGTTGCAGCAGCGGCAGCCCGAGCAGGACCACGCCGTCCGGGCGCAGCGCCGGGGAGCCCGCCAGGGTCAGCGCGCGCAGCCCGCCGATGTCCGAGCCCAGCAGGATGAAGGGCGCGCCGGGGATACGTGCTTCGGCCAGTGTCGACACGCTGGCGCCGGGCTCCTCCGAGACGGTGGTGGTGTAGCCGTCGAGGGCCAGCCGCAGCCGGAGCCCCTCGAAGGACGCGACCGTCTCGTCCCGACCGGTCAGAATGAGGACGGATCCGCGGCCGGAGGGTACGCCGGGCGAGGCCTCGAGCGTGGTGGTCAGTGACGCGGCGCTACCGGCCGCGTGTCCGTGGATGCCGGTGGATGGCCGTCTCGACGCGAATGTCACGGGCGGCGCGGATGTCATTGTGCATCTCCTGTCGTCGGGTGGGAGCTGTCGCGATGGCCGGCGTGGATGCGTGCCGTTGTTTTTCTTCCGCGTCCCATGGGGGATGGAAACGAAACGTGCGGGAAACACGTGCTTTCGTCCTGCGGAAGGAAGGCGACAGTCCGTGAGCGGTCAGGCAGCGAGCGGGCGTGTGGTTATCGACGGAAGAAAAGAAGGCCCGGACAGGCTGCTGACGCGACCCGCAACAGATCAATGTGACCGCGGGTCACGAGGCGGGACTCGGTATGCACACGGTCCACAATGCGTGTGATGTGGGCTTGATGTCAATACTCGCCCCGGTCGGGCACGGGACATCCGACGGCGCGCCGGCGGCCTGGCGCGCTGCCCGGCCGGGCGGCCGGCGGCCTGGCGCGCTGATGGACCGTGGGTGCCCGGTGGGCCATGCTCCTACGTCGTGGCTACTTCCAGCGGTCGCCACTACCGGTGGCCGTTACTCCGGTGGACGTCGCCGCTGGCCGCGTCCACCCGGATGGGCGAGGCCACCACAGGTGACGGCCGCATGGGACGGAAGGACGGCGATGGGCGATTTCGTCGGGGCGATCGACCAGGGCACCACGAGCACCCGTTTCATGATTTTCGATCATGACGGTAACGAGGTCGCCCGCCGCCAGCTCGAGCATGCCCAGATCCTGCCGCGCGCCGGCTGGGTCGAGCACGACCCGGTGGAGATCTGGGAGCGCACGGCCGCCGTCGTCGCGGCGGCGCTGGCCGACGCCGGCCTCGGCGCCGCCGACCTGGCCGCGCTCGGCGTCACCAACCAGCGCGAGACCACGATCGTGTGGGACCCGCGCACCGGCCGGCCCTACCACAACGCGATCGTCTGGCAGGACACCCGCACCGACCGGATCGTGGCCGCGCTGGAGCGCGACGGCCGCGGCCAGGTGATCCGGAGCAGATCCGGCCTGCCACCGGCGACCTACTTCTCCGCGGGCAAGATCGCGTGGATTCTCGACAACGTCGACGGCGTCCGCGCCGCGGCCGAACGGGGCGAGGCCGTCTTCGGCACCGTGGACAGCTGGCTGCTGTGGAACCTCACCGGCGGTCCGCGCGGCGGGCTGCACGTGACGGACGCCACCAACGCCAGCCGCACCATGCTGATGGACCTGCGCACCCTCGACTGGGACGACGAGCTGCTGGAGCTCTTCGGCGTCCCGCGGGCGATACTCCCGGTGATCCGGCCGTCGGCCGACCCGGCCGGCTACGGCTCGACCACCGCCGCCGGGCCGCTGCGCGGCGAGGTCGCGCTGACCGCCGACCTCGGCGACCAGCACGCCGCCACCGTCGGGCAGGTCTGCTTCGCCCCCGGGCAGGCCAAGAACACCTACGGCACCGGCAACTTCCTCCTGCTGAACACCGGGACGCGGGCGGTGCCCTCCCGGCACGGGCTGCTCACGACCGTCGGCTACCGCTTCGGCGACGACGACCCGGTGTACGCGCTGGAAGGCTCGATCGCCGTCACCGGGTCGGCCGTGCAGTGGCTGCGCGACCAGCTCGGCATCATCGGCAGCGCGGCCGAGAGCGAGACGCTGGCCGCGACGGTGCCCGACAGCGGCGGGATCTACTTCGTCCCGGCCTTCTCCGGGCTGTTCGCGCCGTACTGGCGTTCCGACGCGCGGGGCGCCGTCGTGGGGCTGTCGCGCTTCCACACCGGCGCCCACCTGGCCCGCGCCGCGCTCGAGGCGATCTGCTACCAGAGCCGGGACGTGGCCGAGGCGATGCGGCTGGACTCGGGGGTGGCCCTGGACGTCCTGCGGGTCGACGGCGGGGTGACCGCCAACGACCTGTGCATGCAGATACAGGCGGACATCCTGGGCGTCCCCGTCAGCCGTCCGGTGGTCGCCGAGACGACGGCGCTCGGCGCCGCGTACGCCGCCGGCCTCGCCGTGGGCTTCTGGAAGGACACCGGTGAGCTGGCCACCCACTGGCGGGAGGGGCGCCGCTTCGAGCCCCGCTGGTCGGCGGACCGGCGGGAAAGCGGCTACGCGGGCTGGCGCAAGGCCGTCGAACGCACCCTGGACTGGGTGGACGTGGACCCCGGCCCCGGTGGTCGGTAACGGTCATGATTCCGCTGGTTCCAGCCACGGCGGAATAGCCGGAACAATCGTGCCGGCGGTGCCGGTGTGCGGTAGGCGACATACGGCCGCGCGAGCGCTTTGCCGTTGTCCTGGACGGGTAGATCATACCTCGCTGGAAACCCGCCGCCGCGGGGGCGCGGCAGGGTGACGGGTTGCGCCCGGGTGGGTGCCCTCCGTCCGAAACACGGCCGTTACCATGTTACCTCGCTGCCGTGCGTCGTCTGTTGTTTCCGTCACGCATTGACATCCCCGGGATCTGTCGCGGGCCGCATGCTAACGTCGATCATGCGTTACCGCCCGGTGCGGTCGACCGGCCGATAATACAGGGCCATCTCGCCGTCCATCTCTCGTGTACATTCATTTTTCTCCAAGTATTACTCGCGGAGGATCCGTGGCGAAGTCGAAATGGCAGAAGCAACTCAAGAAATACGACAGGCGGCTGCTTGAGGGTCAGTCCTTCGGCGAGGAACAGAAGACCGACTACCCGTTCGGCTGGTATTTCGCCAGGTACAGTGAGGATCTCGAGCCGGGCCAGGTGGCGCCGGTCGAGTTCATGTCGCACCAGTTCGCGCTCTTCCGCGGGAAGAGCGGGCGGGTCGGCATGGTCGACAGCCAGTGCTGCCACATGGGCGCCGACCTCGGCCGCTGCGGCACCGTGGTCGAGGACCGGATCAAGTGCGGCTACCACGCCTGGGAGTTCCGGACCGACGGCGGCTGCGAGGTCATCCCCGGGCTGGACCAGGCGAAGATCCCCCCGCGGGCCGGCCAGCGCGCGATCCCCGTCCGGGAGCACGCCGGGAACATCTGGTTCTGGTACGGCCCCGAACCGGTCGGCGAGTTCGTCGAGGTGCCCTACGCCGACTCCAAGAAGTACCTGAACCTCAAGGGCCAGATCTACACCGCCCGGGGAACGCTGCTGCCGGTCGCGGAGCACGTTTCCGACATCTACCACTTCCCGGTCGCGCACAAGGGCGCGGGACGGCTGGAGTACTCCATCCTGGTGAACAAGGAGGACCGCCTGGAATACCAGCTGCGGCCCGCCGACGAAACCGGCATGAAGAAGGTCCAGCGCTGGTTCCGGCCGTACGCGTTCATCGAGATGATCGGGCCGTCCGCGTCGCTCTACCGGACGCAGAAGGACGCCACGGTCGACCGCTCCGGCCCGCTGCTGACAATTGTTCTCGGCGGCACCCCCGTCCGAGACGACCTGATGTTCTTCGGCTACCGGGTCATTGTCCGCAAAATACTCCCCGGCCCGCTGTTCGCGCCGCTCAACCACCTCATCGCGCGCATGATGTGGCTGACGGTCCGGCGGAACGTCTACGCCGACATCGACGTGCTGCGCTGGCTGCGGCATCCCGAGAAAACCCTCTGGGTGAAGCCGGACGGCCCGTCCGTCCGCGAGTTCCGCGCCTTCTTCCAGCGCCGTATCGCGCCCGGCTGGCGTTTCGGCGACCCGCTGCCGGCGGAATCCGCCGTCAGCGCGTAGCACCCGTCAGGCCGCGCGGACGGCGCCCGCGACGCCCGCGGGCCGGGCGGCCGGTGACCGGTACCGGTTGAACGTCGGGTCCCTGGTGGGGGCGACCGGACGTCCAACCGGCGCCGGTGAGGCCCGAGACGACCCGGGCCCGCGGCAGCGCGGGATCCCGGCGGGCCGTCACGCCCGCGAGCGCCATGTGTGCAGGCCCGGGCAGCCCTTCTGCGGCTGCCCGGCGGCCGAGCGCGATCCACCCGCCTGTAAAGTCGCTGGCCACGCACACATGGGGGGAACCACATGCTGGCTTTTTGTATATTATTAACTACAATCGCCATGATTGTCGGATTTGTCGGACTGGTGCGCGGTCGCCTGCACCAGGCGCGAATCCACAACCGCCGGAGCGCCGGAATCGTCACCGGAGCGAGTCTCCTGGGGCTTCTCGTCCTCACGGCGCTGGCTCCGGAGAGTAACCAGACGGTGGTGTCGGCCGCTCCGAGGGCGTCCGTGAGCTCATCGCCCACGTCCACGCCGTCGACCGTCGGCACTCCGCTGCCTCCGGCCGAGCCGCTGGCCGTCAGCAGCCCACCGACACAACCGCCTGTACCCGTCGTGACGGCGCCCGCCCCTCCCGCCCCTCCCGCCCCTCCCGCCGCCACGATCTCGACGCCACGATCCGCGCCACACACGACCGTGCCCGCGCGGACACCCGCACGGGCCGCCGCGGCCCCCGCGCGGCCGACGGCCACCACAGCGGCGGCCGCGCCTCTCGCCGTCTGCGATCCGGCCTATCCGGACGTGTGCCTGAAGGACGGGATCGGCGACTACGACTGCGCGGGCGGTTCCGGGAACGGCCCCAACTACGTCACCGGGCCGGTCCGGGTGCTTTCCCCGGACCCGTTCGGCCTCGACAGCGATCACGACGGCGTCGGTTGCGAGAAGCCCTGAGGCCGATGTGGCCAAGTTGGTCCGGTCGGGGCCTACCCGTGGGCCCCGACCCCGCCGGAGCCTGGTACATTCGGACCCGTCGCAACGCACAGCACGCGACACGCGCCGCTAGCTCAATTGGCAGAGCAGCAGACTCTTAATCTGCGGGTTCGGGGTTCAAGTCCCTGGCGGCGCACCCGTTCTGACCAGCGATTCCGTCATCTGGAGAGGAACCGCTGATCTGCTTCGGGTAGCTGCGCGAGCCTGCTGGCCGGCAGCGATGATGCGGATCCATCGAGTCGTTGGGCACATCCCTAGCCGAGGACGACTCTGCGATCACCGAAGTCGGCGACGATCTCGATCTTTCCGCCAAGAGCTTCCACGTAGGCCCTGATCGTGGACAGTCCTGCACGGTCGAGCGCACCGCGTTCAAGCTCGGAGACCGACGGCTGCTTGACGTGCATGCGCTCGGCCAGCTCCACTTGAGTCAGGCCCTGCTCCTCGCGGATCTCTCGGAGTCTGAAGGCGCGCACCTCGGCGTCCATACGAGCACGATGCTCCGCGACTCTGTCTTCCCTAGGAGGCCGCTTGGCTCGTGTCTGGTTCCATGTACTTGTCATCGTGTGTGCCTCCTCCCGATCAGCTTCCATGTTCACTACGCAACCACTCGTCGTACCGATCATCGGCGATCTTGATATTTCGGGTGTACCAGCCACTCCAGTCACCGGACTTGTCACCGCCGACGAGCAGTACTGCCCGTCGTTGTGGATCGAACACGAACAGGATGCGTACCTCTCCCGAGCCGGATGATCCCGGGCGTAGCTCTTTCATGTTGTGGTGTCGGGATCTCTTGATGAGGTCGACCAGAGGCCGGCCTAAAGCCGGGCCGTCGTCTGCGAGCTTGTCGATCGCGGCGGCGACCAGGTCGTAGCTACTGTCGTCGAGGCTCAACAGCCACGTCTCGACCTCGTCGAGTAGCCGGACATCCCAGCGCACCTCCTAACTATAGGCTCTTGCCTGTATAGGGCAAGGCCTATGAGGTTGGCGACGTCATGTACCCGGTCGTGTACCCGAGCCGGCGCACGTCGACGGACGAGCACGAACACCGGTGGACGGCGAGCGCAGGCCACGCCGACACCACGGACATCTACGGACATCGATGGACGAACCGCTCTTTCCTCTTAATCTGCGGGTTCGGGGTTCAAGTCCCTGGCGGCGCACCCGCCGGCTTGCCATGCTCGCCGATCTTTGATCGGCTTCGCCGAGGGACGTGATGTCTACCCGGGGGACGACCCCCGGACCCCCGGTTTCGCGCTCTGCGCGACTATCATCCACGCGGTATCTCACGAGGGCGCGCAACGTGGGTGCGAATTCCTGCCAGGGGCGCACCGTGTGCCGGGTGAGGCGGCCTGTGTTATCCAGCGGGGAGGGCTACCTGGACGAGTCCGAGTGTCTCTTATACACATCTGACGCTGCCGACGACTAGTCGAG
>NZ_CAKKTM010000137.1 GCF_920888515.1 Protofrankia sp. CiP1_Cm_nod1
ATGTCGAACTTGTTGATCCACCTGCCTGGCTCGACACAGTGCTCGTGGAGGCAGCGGGACGCTTGCGGTCGTTCGCGTCGATCGAGGAGTTCGACGCCTACGCCCGGCAGGTCACTGCCGATGACGGAGAGACACTACGTCGCACCGGCATGACAGGTACCACGGGCAGGCCCGACCCTCGGCCGGCCCCTGGTCGACCGGATCAAGGGCTCACGTCGTCACAACATGAAAGAGCTACGGCCTGGCTCGGCAGGCACGAGCGAGATCCGAATCCTGTTCGCCTTCGACCCGGTCCGCCGTGCGGTGCTGCTGGTGGCCGGAGACAAGTCCGGCAACTGGCAGCACTGGTATGAGACCGCGATACCCGCGGCGGACGAACGCTACGACCTTCATCTGACCGAGATCGAGAGGAGGGACTACCGATGACAACGATGAGATGGGACGACGTCAAACACCAGGCCGAGCAGGCACGTGTCGCCGCCGGCCACCCGGTACGGACCGACGCCGACCGTGAGGCCGGGCAGCGCCGTCTCGACGACGAGATCCACGCCTACCGGCTGGCCGAGGTCCGACGCAGCCGCGCCCTGACCCAACGCGAGGTCGCTGAAACCATGAGCGTATCCGGTCCCCGCATCTCCGATGTGGAACGCGGAAAGCTGGATGTGGTGTCGGTGTCGGTCCTGCGCGCCTACGTCGAGGCTCTCGGCGGACGGTTGAAGCTCACCGCCGAGTTCGGCGACTCGAGCTACATCGTCGCCTGACATCAGCTCCGTCAACCGCCACCGAACACAGCGGCAGGAAAGCCAGCCCGGACCTGGACCGGTAGACAGCGGCGGACAGGGAGCCCTGCCGGAATGATCGTTCTGGCGGATCGACGTCACGTGGCGCTGTACGCTCGTTGCGTGGCTGAGACGAGACTGCTCACAGCGGTACTGACGCCAGACCTGGACGGTGGGTATGTCGTCCAGATTGTGGAGCTGCCGGGCGTGATCAGCCAGGGCGACACCGTGGAGGAGGCACTGGCGAACATTCGCGAAGCCGCCGAGCTCTACCTCGAAGACGCGACGCCAGCGGATCGAGCCGCACTTGACGTCCACCCTCTGACCACCGCGGTGCAGGTGCGTGTGGCTTGAGCGGCCTTTCTGTCCTGTCCGGCGCGCGACTGGTCAAGGCGCTCGAGCACGCCGGGTTCACGCAGGTCCGGAGCAGGGGAAGCCACGTTGTGATGCGCAACCTGGACAACGGGCGCGGGGTGACCGTGCCGCTCCACAGCACAATCAAGCGTGGCACGCTCGCAGCGGTTCTCCGCCAGGCGGGACTGCGTCCTGACGAACTCGACGCACTCCTGTAGCAGGCACCCAGCGCAGGCGGTACCGGGTGGCCGGCGGCGACACGTGCCTGCTTGGCCTGGCGTTTGACGTCGTCCCATCTCATCGTTGTCATCGGTAGTCCCTCCTCTCGATCCCGATCAGGTGAAGGTCGTAGCGTTCGTTCGCTGAGAAGGGGAGGGGCTCGCGGCTACGGTAGGAGCGTGACGGGGCTTCTGGGGCGCACGACGGAGAAGTGCCGTCGATCAAGGGTTGCTATGGCATCTGTTCCAAGTCTTTCAGCGATCGCGATGACAGCGGCGTCAACCGAGCCGAGAGGGAAGTCCGCGTATTTCTCGATCAGTTCAACAATCCGATCGATGTCCGTCTTTGCCAGCGGGATCAGGGTGATCTGTCCGGTACCGATAGAGCGCAGGAACGCGGCTTCGGCATGGGTACCCTTCTCCCGCTCCAGCAGGTAACAGACCTCGGTGAGCACGGGGTAGGGAACGAGTAACGGGCGGGGCGTACGTCGCATGAGCGCGACGCACCGGGCGTGATCTTTGTCGTCGGCGTCGATGGCGGCGACGAGTGGGCCGGTGTCCCAGATGATCACTCGGGTTCGCGTCCCATCTCCGCACGCAGGATCTCGCCGGAGCGGGCCGCGAGGTCGCCCTTGCCGCTGGACAGCGCGCCCACGAAGTCTGGCAGCGGCCACTCGTCGCCGCCGTCCTCGGTCGGGGTGCTCTCGCGCACGAGAGCCAGGATCGGCGCCACCTGCGATTCAGGCAGCCGGTCAATCAATCTATGCAGCTCGTCCCGCAAGATGCTCACAGATCACAGGATACGGCCGCGGGCAGCGGCCGACTCGCCAGATCCACTGGCGTACGACCTTGTGGCCCTGTCAGGGTGGGCATCTCCTGTCTCATCCCATCTTGCGATCTTGGTGGGTAGAACGATCTGGGCGAGCGTGCTCCTGCCGACCTGCCGACCTACCGCGCGCCGCCGACGACCACCCGGATGTCTCCAAGCGCCGCCGACACAAGGTCCGTGGCATGCCTCGGGAAGAGGTCAGGACTCGGCTGCCCGACTGCCATCCCGCCCTCCTCCGGCCGGCCCAAACACATGCCCGCGGTCAGTTTGAAGCCATGGTCACGGTCGTTCCGCGAGCATGATCGCGGTCGTTCCGCGGGCATGGCCGTGACCGGTCTGACGTCCCGGCGTTTCCGGAGCGGCCCTGCCACGGCGGAGCCGGGTGGGGCTCGGAGGGGCTTGCGTGGTTCCGGCGAGGTGAGGGGCCGTGTATGGCGGGCATCAGGCTGTTTTTCTGGCGCTCGGCGCCACTGTCACCGACAGGAGAAGGGCGAGCGTGAGCACCATCCAGGCCGCGAGATAGCTGAAGGCGAGGGTGGGCGAGGCGAGGGTGTACAGGAGGCCGGCGACGACGTTCGCGGCGAGGTTCCCGACCGCTTGGACGGTGGCGAGCAGCCCGAACGCCGATCCTCGGATCTCGTCGGGCGCGAGGGCCGCGACGGCCGCGTGTTCGGCGGTCTCCGCGCAGCCGATCCCGATTCCGGCGAGCACGAAGGCCACGCCGAGCAGCCAGATCACCGGTCCGGCGACCGCGAACAGCAGGTAGGAGACCAGGAACGTCGCTACTCCGACGGCGGTGACCAGGAGCGGGCCGTGACGGCCGATCCGGTCGGACAGCCCGCCCGCGGGAAAGGACGCGGCCGTTGCGGCGATGTTGTAGGCGATGTACAGCGCGATCCCGATCCGGGTGGCCGCGTCCGTGCCGTGGCCGGCGGCCAGGAGATCGGTGGCGCGCAGGATCAGCAGGGTGCCCGCCACGTTGCCGACCTCGAAGGCGGTGAACCCCGCCAGCACTCGGCCGAGCTGCCCGCGCAGCACCGGCCGGATCTGGAACCGCAACCGGCGCCGCTCGGTGGCCCGTGGCAGCTTTGCCTGCCGGATCGCGTAGACGATCGCGAGCGCCGCCAGCAGACCGGGAACGAGCGAGATCAGCATGGCGGTGCGCACGCTGACCAGCGACACCAGGCCGAGCGCCAGCAAGGGGCCGATGATCGCGCCGAGGTTGTCCATGGTCCGTTCAAACCCGTAGGCTCGGCCGTAGGCGACGGCGGGCACCACGTCGGCGAGCAGCGCGTTGCGGGCCGGTACCCGCAGTCCGCGGGCCGCCCAGGCGCCAGCCCGCAACATCCCCGCCTGGGCTACGGAGGTGGTCGCCCCGATCAGTGCGGAGAACACCGCCGTGGTGGTGTAGCCGCCGACCGCGACCGCGCGCCGCCGGCCGGGATCGTCCGCCAGCGCGCCGCCGACGAACCTGCCCGCCCCGGCCAGCCCTTCCGACACTCCTTCGATCGCGCCCAGTGCCGCGGCCGGCGCGCCCAGGGTCGTGGTGACAAAGCTCGCCATCAGCGAGGTCGGCACCTCATGCCCGACATCGGCGAGGAAGCTCGCCGTCCCAATCCCTCCGACACCTGGTGTCAGCCACGGCCGCCGCCCCGAGGCGATAGATGTCTCGGCAGGGGTTTCGGCTGGCGCTGTACTGGTCTCAGTATTCACAGGTGGGATCAGACAACACGCGGTCCCGCAGATGCAGACTGTTTTTCCTGGCGGGTGCCCTATATACTGATCATTAGTTTCGGTCTGTGCTACTACTGAGCGAACCAGCAATCGCAAGGATTACCGGCTCAGCGATTGGCCGAGACCAGCGGCCGGACGGTGGCAGTGTGCTGAAGGTCATAGCCATCCAGATCTGCGACAGATCGCTGGAACAGCGGATCCCGAAGTGTGGCGATCAGCGGTCGGACCGCCCCCAACGCGCCATGGCCAAGAGCGATCTCGTAGGGCTCCCACAGCAGCGGGACGAAGTCGAGCCCCAGATCCGCCAGCCCGGCCCGCACCCCCAGACCGACATCGGCGATACCCGTGGCAACGGCAAACGCGATCTCCATATGCGAATGCAGTTCGGGCCCGGCAATCTCGTGCGGCGCGACCCCGTCGGTGAGTAGAAGCTGTTCGAGCAGCAGCCGAGTACCCGCGCCCAACTCACGCCTGGCCACCCGCAGACCACCGAGCTGGGCGGCGGACGCCAGGCCCCGTGGGTTGCCCGCCGGGACGATCAGCCCCTGCTCACGCCGCCACAGATGCAGAAGACGCGGCTTGTCGCGACCCAGCACCGCCCGCGCGAACGCCTCGTTGTACACGCCATCCCGATGGCGCAGGTGGATCACCGCGCCATCGGCCTCGCCACGCGCGACCGCTCGCAGCCCCTGGAAACTCCCCCGCGCCCCTACCGGCACGACCGCCGCGCCGAGCCGGTCAAGCAGGACACCCAGCGCCGGGTCATCGCTGCCCGCCAGCCGGAACACCCTCTCTGGCTCCAACAGGCGCGCCGCGGCGATCGCACCCTCACCGGCGACCCGCGCCCGCCGCCGGTCCGCCATGGTGATCACTCCGGCATCCGCCAGATAGCGGTAGGCCCGCACCACCGTCGACGACGTCGTTCCCAGAGTCCGGGCGTACTCCCGCACGCCGGGCAACTCCTCACCCGCCGCCAACTCCCCGGACCGCACACGACGAGCTAAATCATCAGCAATCTGCATATAAAGGGCCATGGCTACCAACTATATGATCATTTAGCCGTCCGAGGCGCCGGCACCGGCGCACGACGGAAAAGTGTCGATCAAGGGTTGCTATGGCATCTGTTCCAAGTCTTTCAGCGATCGCGATGACAGCGGGCGTCAACCGAGCCGCTGCGATTCGGGCAGCCGGTCGATCAGTCTGTGCGACTCGTCCAGGTAGGGGCCCGCGGTGCTGCTGGGTCAGCCCAGGGGCAACGTCAGGTATGCGGGACTGTCGTCGGGCGAGCTGATCGTCGTGGTGCTGCCGTCGACGCTCGCGTCCGAGTAGAGCGGGTCCTTGCTGGTGACGGCCAGTATCAGCCGGTGGCCCGGGGCCAGGTCGTAGCCGGCGGCCTGCAGCCTCCAGATGATGTAGCGGTCCTGCCCGGGAGCCAGGTCGGTGAGTGTGTAGGGCTCGTGCGTGATGATGCGGGCCGTGTTGTCAGAGCTGACGTCGAACAGGTAGGCCACCAGGGTCGTGGACCGGGCCGAGCTGCGCACGGTCAGTGCGAGCTCGGGGATGCCTCGGATCCGGCGGGCCGCGTTGCCGTGGCTGTCTGCCGTGATCGGAGCGCTGGCCCAGACCGCGAGGTTCTGGCGGTCGAACTTGTCCGTGTTGTAGCTCTTCGGGTTGCCATTCCACTCGGCCTGGCCGGTCGTGATGATGGCGTCCACCGCGGTGGCCTCGGTCAGCTGCCCGGCGGTGAACTCCCGCGTCCAGCCCGTTTCCGGAGCGGTGCGCAGACCGCCGTCACGGCTGCCCGGCTCGGTGGCGGTCAGGTACCACCGCTCGGCGGAGGTGGTGACATCGTCCCAGGACGCCCTGGGCTCGCGGGTGGCCGGTTCGGTGATGATGTCCTTCCCGGTCTGCGGATCGGTGCTGGTCCGGTAGGTGAACATGATCTGGCTGTTGACCGGGGACCAGCCGGGTACGTCGTTGGCGAGCCCGCCCACATAGTGGTCCAGCCAGGCGAATGCCTCGTCGACCGGCAGGTTCGGCCCGCTGAACGGGATGGTCAGACCGGCGCCCTCGGGTGCGGCGTGGTCGCCGATCCACAGGTTCAGCCGCTTCGGCACGGTCAGCCGGTCGAAGTGCTCGACGACCTGGTTGCCCGGGAACAGCGTCTCGTGCCAGGTGTGGGAGAAAAACGTGGGAATGCCGCGGGCATTGGTCTGCTCGACATACGACGACGGTGCCCGCTCCGTGCCCCACGCCACCACGTCGTCGAGGTTCTGGCCGGCCTGGAAATCCGCCAGGATCTGCTGGGTGGCAGCGTCGAACTTCTGCTCGACCGGGCCGCCGGTGAAGTTGATCAGGGCGGTCACCGCCGCCAGATGCCGGGTGTCGTGCTGGTAGAGACTCGCGGCCAGGTCGCCCCAGGTGCTCAGGGCCACGACCGCGTCCACGCGCCCCGCCGGATCGTGCGCCGCGACCAGCTGGCTGATACCCGAACCGTACGATTCGCCCAGGAAGGCGATTCGGCTCGGGTCGAAGTACTGCTGGGCGTAGTCGATGACGGTTGAGCCATCGGCCCAGTCCGCGGGCCCGGCCACATCGATCGTGCCCTCGGAGGTGAACGGGCTGCCGGTGAAGCCGATTCCACGCGGGGTGTAGGCCAGCACGTGGTAGCCGCGCAGCGCCAGCTGGAGGTACGCGTACTCGAACAGGGCCCAGCCGAAGGGCGTCCAGCCCGAGGGCACGATCACCACGGGTCGGGGTTCCGAGGTCCTGAGCCTGATCGTGTGCGCCGACAGCCGTGCTCCGTCGGTGGCGGTGATCCGGGGAAAGTCGACGCTCGCCGCCTGCCGCACCTGCTCCGTCAGCTTCTGGAGGTCGGGGGTCAGCAGCGCCTTCTCGGCCGTGCCGCTCAGCGTGGCGATCAGCGCCTGTGCGACGTTGACGGCGGCCGGGTCGAGAGAGGTGGCCGAGGTATAGATGCCGCTTTCGGCGATCCGGCTCAACTGTGCCGCGGTGACCGCGTTGATCGTGCCGTCTTCCTGCGGGTGGCTCACGAAGCCCGTCCTCTCACTGTCGCCGACCGAGCATGTGGGACGGCCGGCACTTGCTGTCCGCCGGGGATCCCGGCATTTTCATGGTCTTTTTCTTCGTCGCGGCAAAGCGGATAGGACGCGCGGAAGCGCATAAACCGCTCGGATACGAGCCGGGCGCTCCCTGAGCGCCACATGGCCAGGGGTCATCCCTGAAGCAGGAGAAGGCTCATGTCTTCGGATAAGCGGACTCCGCTCAGGGTTTGCGCACAAGCGGTCAAACCAGTCAGTTCCCAGATGAGGTGTCCGTGGAGCCGGCTTTCGTTTCGAGGTTCTTGCCGGTCCTCGGGGCCAACGTGTACCGGCGGCCGGTATCGAGGACGCCGCCATCCTTCCGCGCGATGACGCTATCACGCAGCGTAGGCGTCGGTGGTTGCCGCGATGGCGCAACAGGCGGTCGACACGGTAGAGGTGGCGCGCAAGGCGCCAGGTCACGATCACACGCACGGCGAAGCATGCCGCAGGACCCGGCCCCAGCCAGGCTCATGGATCGAATGGATGCCCGTTCCGCGGCGGTTTTTCCTCCGGCGAGCTGAAGGCGCCGGCTGTGGTGTTTGGGGCGCTCACTCACCCAGGAGCCCCTGATCGACGACACCGTCGAGGTCGGCGAAGAACCGGTCGGAGTCGAGTGGCGCCTCGTGCGCGAACATCGCGAGCACCTGTGCCGCCGGGACGAAGGTCCGGCGTCGGAGCGGGACCAGTTCCGCGATGTCCGTGGCATGTCTCGGGAAAAGGCCAGCAGCCGGCAGCCCGGCTGTCATCCCACCCTCCTCCGGTCGGCCACACGCATGGTCATGGTCAGTTTAACGCCATGATCACGATCGTTCCGCGACCATGATCGCGGTCGGTTTGAAGTCATGGTCACGGTCGTTCCGCGAACATGGTCACGGTCGTTTCGCGGGCATGACCGCGACGGGTCTGACGTTCCGGCGTTTCCGGGGCGGCCCTGTCACGGCGGAGCCGGGTGGGCCGGAGCGCTCCGGCCCAAGCTGGCGGTCCCCGAGGCCGAAGGATGTGAGTCCAGTGCTGTCCAGCAGCACTAAAACTCACATCCTTCGATGTCCGCCGACCCGATTTGGCGAAAGCGGCAGACGGCTTCTAACGCTGGGTGCCGCCGGGGTCGGGTGGGGTGGTGCGGGGGCCGGGGTGGTGGCGGCCGGTGATGATCCAGGTGCCGGCGACTGTCAGGAGGGCGAACAGCAGGAGTCCGGCGCCGAGGAGGACGAGGAGGAGCGCGCGGTCGCGCAGGGGCAGGGTGCCGGTGAGGGTGATCTGGAGTGAGCCGACGGCGAACGCGATGGCCGCGGTGAAGACGGTGACGAGTTCGACGGCGCGGATGGCGGAGGTCTGGAGGGTCCGGCGGAGGTCCCGGTTGGCGGTGTCCTGGTCGAGCCAGCGGGTCTGCTGGTCGCTGGTCCAGGCGGCGCGGTCGAGCCCTTCCAGGATCGTCGCCCGCTCCCGCAGGTACTGTCCCTGGAGCAGTTCGTGGCTGATCCTGGCGCCGATCGCGGGCAGGAGCCGCAGCGCGGTGTCGATGGTGGCCAGCGCGTCGGTGTAGTCGCCGCACATGCGTTGTCCGCTGGCGAGGCGGAACCGGAAGAGGTGGTCGTCGGGGTACTCCGCGACGGCCTCGGCGGCGTGCCGGCGCAGCTGTTCGCCCTGGCCGGGGAACGGCGGGGCGGCCCACAGGGCGTTGAGGCAGACGTCGACGACGGCGCGGGAGCGGGGCGCCGCGCTCCAGGCGGTGTCGAGGAGCTCGAGCGCGTGACTGGTGGTGATGGTGCGGCTGCCGAAGGCGGCGAACGCGCGTAGACCCGTGAACAGCGGGTCGTCGCGGTGCTGGCCGGCGGCGACGGCGAGCAGGGAGGACTCGAGGAACTGGTGGAGTTCGTCGAACCAGAAGTTCGCGCGCAGCTTGCCGGCGTGGTAAAGCGTGGCGAAGTAACAGATGTCGGTGGAGCCCTGGAAGGTCTCGACGATCCGGCCGGTGGCGAGGGTGAGGTCGTGGCGGGACTCGACGGTGTCCTTGGTGATGAAGGCGTAGCCCAGCGACCACTTCTCGATGATGTCCGGGCGGACGGGCGGGTCGGTGTGGTCGTGTAGCCAGCGGGCGCAGCGGGCCGCGACCTCGACGGTGGGCTGGTGGAGCAGCCGGCGGCGCCAGTACCGGTCGGCGCAGATCAGCCAGGGGTCGGTGGCGAAGTCCGCCGACGGGACGCGGAAGGGGGGCTCGACGTCCGCGTCGATCAGTTCGGCGGCGACCTCCTCGCAGACCCGGTCCAGCTCGCGGGAGTCGGCCGAGGCCACCCGACCGAGTCGCGTGTTGATCGATGCGACGTCCATGTGCCCCCTCCGCTGGATCTCATCGGCATATCTATCACACGAATTCGGCTCGGACTGATACATATTGCGAACATGTGGGTGGATGTGGTCACCGCGGCACACGCCGAGTACGCCGGATACCTGCCGGCGGCGTGGGACTCGCTGCACCGCCAGCACCATCCCCACTGGACGTGGCGGGTCCAGGTCGACGGGCCTCCCGGGGAGGTTCTCGACGCGCTGGCCGCCTGCGGAGCGGCGGACGACGGCCGGGTCCGGATCGCCGCGCACGGCACCGAGGAAGGCCCCGCGGTCACCCGCAACATCGCCCTCGGCTCGTGCACCGCGCCGCTGGTGCAGAACCTCGACGCCGATGACGAGCTCGAACCCGGCGCGCTCGCCGCCCTCAGCGGCGCGCTCGCCACCCACGCCCACGCCGGCTACGCGGTCGGCCACGCCCGCGACCTGCACGCTGACGGGACCCTGCGCACCATGCCGCTGGCCGTGCCCGCCGGACCGCTGGCACGCGGAGCGCTCGCCGTCGCCTGGGCGTCCGCCCTGCCCGACCGCACGCTGCCACCCGTACATCCGGCAGGGGTGATGTGGCGGCGGAACCTGCTTCTCGCCGTCGGGGGATGGGCCGCGCTGCGCGGCGTCGAGGACACCGCGACCCTGATCGCCGGCTCCGCGCTCGCCACCGGCGTTCTGCTCGACGTCCCGACGTTGCGTTACCGCCGCCACGACGCCCAGCGTTCCCGCCGGAACAGCGACTTCTCGGGGGGGGGGGTCTCAGTATTTGCTTATTTGGCAGCGGGCCTCCCTGCTCGCGGCCGGACCTCCCTGGGAGGACTGGGGCTGAGGGTTTCACCCCGGCGTCCGGGTCCACCGCCAGCTTCGGCCCGCGCCACGCGCACCGCCTCCCGTCCTCGTCCATGACGGGTCAACCCGGTTGAGACCGACGAATTTTGCGGTCGGCGGCCAAACCGTCACAGCGACACCCGTGTGCCGTGCCGGGAATCGGGTGCCTTTGCCGCGAGGAGCACCTTCCGCTGCTTTCGGATGCGCCGGAGGTGCGAGGACGCCCACGTGCCGAGATGCTGAGGTGCACGGCCCGGCCGGCCGGTTGGTCGGCCGGTCGGCCGGTCGGTTGGTCGGTTGGCGGACGATCGCGGCGGCTGCCGGCGGTGGGGACGCGCGGTCTGGAGGGGGTCATGCCCAGGAGCCGACGCGCGCGCGGTGCGGGGCGTACCCCTCGGCCATCCGAAGGCGCCCCTCGGCCGTCCGGCGGTGCCGGCGGTACCGGCGGAGCCAGCGGAGCCAGCGGCGTCCGTGGCGCCGGCGGTGCCGCCGCGGACCGGGTGCGGCGGCTGTCCGGGCGGATGGCGACGGCTGTCCGGCGCGTCCGGGCGCGGCTGCGGGGCGGCGCGGCGGAGGATCTGGCGTCCAGGCTGCGTCAGGGTGATCTGATCAACGGCGCGATGAACCTCGCCGCGCTCATTCTGATGATGTTCTTCCCGTTCATCATCGCGCTGGCCGCGTTGTCACCGCTGCGCTCCGGGGGCGCGGCAGAAGTGATCATCAGGCGGATGGGTCTGAATCAGGAGGCCGCGCAGGCCGTCGAACGGCTTTTCGCGCCACAGGACGGGACGGTCCGCAACGGCTGGTCGGTACTGGGCGCGCTCTGGCTGATTCTCGGCGGCCTGAGCCTGGCCACGACCGTACAGTCCGTCTACGTCAGGGTTTTCGGGCTCCGGCCGCTCGGGCTTCGCGGCGTCCCGGCCCAGGTCGGCTGGCTCGGCGGGCTCATTGTCTTTCTCGCCGGCACCACCGCCGCCGGGGCGCTGCTCACCGGCACCATTCCCGGTCAGATCGGCTACGGCCTGCTCAACACCGCGGGGCTGTTGTTCTTTGTCTGGGCCGGTGTCAGAGTGCTCACTCTCGGCCGGCTCGGGTGGCGCGAGGCCTGGCCGGCCGCTGCGTTCACGACGGTCGGCCTGACCGGCCTGGGCGTGGTGAGCAGGCTGACCTTTTCCGCGTCCATCGTCTCGAACGAGCGGAACTACGGGAGCATCGGCGTCGTTTTCACGATTCTTTCCTGGCTGATCGGTTTTGGCGTTGTTCTCACCGGAGGGGCGATCGTCGGAATGTGGCACAACGAGACGCGGAAACCGGCCACCCACCGCACGGCCAGAACGCGTGCCAAACGGGGTACCGGCCGCGGCGGCCGGAACCGGGAGCCCTGACATGACCGGACGTCAGGGCGGGCGCGGACGATGACGCGCCGCCGGACCGCCGGGAACCGGCTCCCCGAGGCCGGGCCGGGGGCCGTCGCGGCCGGCCGGGCCGTTCTCCCCACGCTGGCGGCGGCGCAGTTCCTCATGACCCTGGACAGCTCGGTCATGAACGTGTCGATCGCCACCGTGGCCGCGGACGTCGGTACCACGGTGACCGGAATCCAGACCGCCATCACCTTCTACACCCTGGTGATGGCCGCATTCATGATCACCGGAGGCAGGCTGGGGCAGATCCTCGGGCATCGGCGCGTGTTCACCCTCGGCTGTGTCGTCTACGGCTGCGGGTCGCTGACGACATCCGTCGCCGGGAACCTCGCCGTCCTCATGTTCGGCTGGTCGTTCCTCGAAGGGGTCGGCGCTGCGCTGATCATGCCCGCGGTCGTCGCCCTCGTCGCGTCGAACTTCCCGCCCGGGCAGCGGCCGCGCGCCTACGGGCTGGTCGCCGCCGCCGGCGCGATCGCGGTCGCGGCGGGCCCGCTCGTCGGCGGCCTGTTCACCACCTATCTGTCCTGGCGCTGGGTTTTCGCCGGCGAGGTCCTCGTGGTGGGCGTCATCCTGTGGCTGACCCGGGGGATGGCGGCTACGCCTGCGACGACGACGACGGCGGCGGGCGGGCGTCTCGATCTTGTGGGCGCCGCGCTGTCCGCGACCGGCCTGGCTCTTGTCGTGTACGGCGTCCTGCGGTCGGGGAGCTGGGGGCTGGTCCGGCCGGCGCCCGGCGCACCCGTCTGGCTGGGCCTCTCGCCCGTGATCTGGCTGATCCTCGCCGGCGGGGCCATCCTGTGGCTCTTCGTCCGGTGGCAGGAGCACCGGCTCGCCCGGCACGCCGTCGCGCTGCTCGACCCGGCGCTGCTGCGTGACCGGACGCTGCGGGCCGGGCTCACCTCGTTCTTCTTCCAGTACCTGCTCCAGGCGGGTCTCTTCTTCGTGGTGCCGCTGTACCTGTCGGTGGCACTCGGGCTCTCGGCGGTCGCGACCGGCGTCCGCCTGCTGCCGTTGTCCGTCGCCCTGCTGGTGGCCGCCGTCGGCATCCCCCGGGCCTTCCCGCGGGCCTCGCCCCGGCGCGTCGTCCGGAGCGGTTTCCTTGCCCTGTTCGCCGGTATAACGATCATGATTGCCGCGCTCGACGTCGGTGCTGGGCCGGAGATCGTTACGTGGCCGATGCTGCTCGCGGGCCTCGGGGTGGGCGCGCTCGCGTCGCAGCTCGGCAGCGTCACCGTGTCCGCGGTCGCCGACGAGCGCAGCGGCGAGGTCGGCGGGGTGCAGAACACGGTGACGAACCTGGGCGCCTCGATCGGCACCGCGGCGGCCGGCGCGGTGCTCGTCTCCGCGCTGACCACGTCGTTCCTCACCGGCGTCCAGCAGGACCCCGCCGTGCCGGCGGACCTGGCCACGCATGCCGAGGTGCGGCTGTCCGAAGGCGCACCCTTCCTGTCCGACCAGGACCTGAAGACCCGTCTCGACGAGGCCGGCGTCCCGCCGGACACCGCCGAGGCAATCACCACCGACAACGCGGACGCCCGCATCGCCGGCCTGCGCGCCTCCCTGTCGCTACTCGCCGTAATCGCCCTGGCTGCCCTGTTCCTCACCCGCCGCATCCCGTCCCGACAACCGGCCCCGACGCCACCACCGGCCGGAACGTGAGAAAAGGACGCCTGCCCGTCGACACGCTCTGGGCCCCGTAGCCGGCCGGGGCCGTGGAGCCGCCCCGCTGACTGACGACCGGTCCGTCCCGGTCAGGTCGCTGGTTGCCAGGCTGAGAGAAGGTCGGACGGGTCCTGTACGAGATTCGCCCTGGCCGGATCCAGACGTGGGCTGGTGCCGGAGCGGGACACGATGATCAGTCCTGTGTCGCCGGGGGTGAAACCGGGTATCTCGGCCGCGCTTCGCGTGAGTTCCGCGAGGTCGTGGTCGTCGAACGGGCTGGCGAGCCATTTGATCGACCCGGCGAAGTGGATGCGCTTCGCGACGGGCGACCGGTCGGCTCCGACCAGGTCCACCTCCGGGTCGAACCGGCGGTTCCACCAGCCGCCGACCGCTTCGACGTCGGGCCAGGGCAGTAGGCCCGCGGTCGCGGCGAGCTCGAGTGACTGGCGGACCAGCGGCTCGACCGCCTTGCCCCGCCATGCCGACCAGCGGCGTTGCACCAGCCGGAAGGCCGCTTCGGGCCGTCCGCGGCGCGCCTGCTCGTGGGCGGATCGCAGGACGCCGAGGTACAGCCGCAGGTTGCTGTCGGCGATCCGGTACAGCGCGGGCCTGCCGGGCTGTGTCGAGAGGGGCTCGTCGACGGCGAGCACCCGCTTCTCCTCGACAAGCCGGCGCAGCAGCGGCGACAGCGACCCCGAACGCAGAGCACCCTGCCGGCCGCCCGCCGCCGCGGCGATGTTGGCATGGGTGCGCTCCCCGGCACCCACCGCTTCGAGGACGCGCCGCGCCTGGTCGGGCGTGGGGAATTCGGCCATCAGCGTGGATTCCGGCACGCTGAACAGCGGCGAGGCCGGGTCGGCGCACTCCTGTTCCAGGAAGGGCAGCGGCGGGGTCCCGTGCGGCCAGCTCCGCAGGATGCCAGGCAGTCCGCCGGAGACCAGGTGGGCGTCGATGGCGTCGGCCGCGTCCAGGCCGAGAGCGTGAGCGGTCTCCAGCGGGTTGAGGGGGCCGAGGACGAGGTTGTCGGCCCGGCCGAAGAACGGGCGGTCGTAGGCGGTGAGCCGTTCCATCATGTGGATGTCGCTGCCGAGCAGCAGCAGGAGCACCGGCCGTCCGGCGAGCAGCCTGTCCCAGGCCGTCTGCAGCGCGCCGTCGAACAGGTCGTCCTGTTCGGCGAGCCAGGGGAGCTCGTCGAGGACGATGATCGCCGGCGCGTCCGGCAGGACCGAGGCGAGGACGCGGAAGGCGTCCGGCCAGCTTCCCGTGGATCGCGCGGGGACGAGTTCACGATCGGTCGGCAGGGACGATTCCTTCAGGTCCGCGAACAAGGCGGCCACCGATTCGACCGGTGAGGCACCCTTGGTGGCGGTGAAGAACAGGTACGGGACGCCGGCCTGATCGCAGAACTCCTGCACGAGGCGTGACTTGCCCACCTGGCGGCGGCCTCGGATGGCGAGCGCCGCCCCGGAATGCGAGGCGGCGACCCGGTCCAGCCGTTTCCGCAGGAGAGCGAGCTCGGCCGCTCGTCCGACAAAACCCGTCGTCACACCTGAATCCCGTCTATGTAGATGCCATCTACATAGATACATGCTACCGAAGGGATCGCCTGGGCAGTCGAAGCCATCACGGAAAGTGTCTGTCCGGAGGCTCCCGGCAGGCGGGAAGGGCCTACGCCCGGGGAACGGCAGGACGATCGTGCGCGCCGGCCGGCAGCGCCTGGCGCCTTCGGCCTCGGCGCGACAAGCCCCGACGGATCCGTAGCTCGACCCTCGGCGGATCCGTAGCTCGACCTCCGACGGATCCGTAGATCAGATAGAATCTCGGCTGTGAGTGCACGGTTGCGCGGCCTGGTGCCACGGCGGCTTGCTCCCATCGTCGCGGGTCGGATGCTCGAGGAGCCGGTGGTCCTTCTTCAGGGCCCCCGGTCGGTGGGCAAGTCGACCCTGCTCAGAAACCTCGCCGGCGCGGTTGGCGCGGAGCTGGTCGACCTGGACGACGTGGCCGTGCGCGACGCGGTGGCCCGGGACCCGGGCACGTTTGTCGCGGGCCCACGACCGGTCTGTATCGACGAGTACCAGCACGTCCCGCTTGTCCTTGACGCGATCAAGGCTGAGCTCAACCGTGACGGCCGGCCCGGTCGCTTCGTCCTGACGGGCTCGGCACGTCACGAGGCGTTGCCCCAGGCTGCGCAGGCGCTCACTGGCCGTCTGCACCGGCTGCCGGTATATCCGCTGTCACAGGGTGAGCTCCGGGGAGCTCACGAGCACCTGTTGGAGGACCTGTTCGCAGACCCGGCCGCCGTGGTAGCCGCGGCCCGGCCGTCGGTGACCAGCCGTGAGGAGTACATCGACAGCGTTACGGCAGGCGGGTTCCCGTCGGCGCTCGCGCGGGCCTCGCTCGCTTCGCGGAACCGCTGGCTCGACGACTACGTCCGGCTCGGCCTCGAACGCGACGTGGGGGAGCTTGCCAGGATCCGCCAGGCGGCTTCGTTGCCGGTCCTGTTCGAGCGGCTGGCGGGCCAGACCGCGCAGGTACTCAACATCGCTCGGGCCGCGTCGAGCGTCCGTCTCGACGAGAGGACCGCGTACAGCTATCTACGGCTGCTCGAGGCGGTGTTCCTGCTTTACCGTCTCCCGGCATGGGGGAACACGCTTACCACACGGTCCACGGCGTCGCCGAAAATCCACATCCTGGACTCCGGGGTGGCGGCTCGGCTGCTGCGGCTGACGCCGCGGAAACTGGCCGCCCGTAATCCGACCACGCTCACCGAGTTCGGACATCTCCTGGAGACGTTTGTCGTCACCGAGCTGCTCAAGCAGGCGTCCTGGGCGGACTGGGTCAGCGGGGCCGGCCACTGGCGCACTCGTGACGGCGACGAAGTCGACCTTGTTGTCGAACGCGATGACGGGGCGCTGGTGGCATTCGAGGTCAAAGCGGCTGGCCGGGTACCGGGTGAGGACTTCGCCCCGCTTCGCAAACTCCGTGACACCACCGGCGACGCGTTCACAGCCGGTGTCGTGTTCTACCTGGGAGCACGCTCGTACACGTTCGAGGACCGCCTGCACGTCCTGCCCGTCGACACGCTCTGGGCCCCGTAGTCGACCGGGGCTGTGGAGTCGCCCCCCGCGCTGACTGACCGGTTCGTTCGGTCAGGTCGCTGGTTGTCAGGTCGGGAAAACGGATCTCCGTGCGGAGCCCGCATGCCGTCAGGCTGGTGACTGTCAAGATGGCGACTACACTGTAGTCGTATGGCGAGGAAGGCTCCCACACCGGTGCGGTTCGATGCCGCCGTCGCGGTACGCCTACAGGCGTACGTGGCCACCCATCCAGGTCTTTCGCTGTCGTCAGCGGCGAACCGGCTGGTGGACGAGGGGCTGCGGACGACGGAACATCCCGGCATCACCTTCCGGGAAGGGCCGGCGGGCCGGCGGGCGGGCCTGGTCGGCGGGCCTGACGTCTGGGAGGTCGTGCGGGCGGTCCGCTCCGCCAGGGCGGCCGAACCGGAGCTGGCCGAGCAGGGGCTGTTGTCCCTGGTCGCGGACAACACGGGCCTGCCGCCGCGGCTGCTCCGCACGGCGCTGCGGTACTGGGCCGCCTACCCGCTGGAGGTCGATGCCGAGATCGCCGCCGCTGACGAGGCCGAGCAGGCGGCCGAGCGGGCCTGGCGTCGCGAGCAGGACCTGCTGGCCGGATGAGCCACCCCCTGTTACTCGACGAGATGCTCGGGGAGCGGACAGCCGCCCAGCTCGTCGGGAAGGGACACGACGTCGCCTCGGTCGTCGCTGACCCGGCGCTGGTCTCGCTACCCGATGATCAAGTGCTGGCGGAGGCTGCGCGCCAGGGACGTGCGCTCGTCACACTCAACGTCAGGGATTTTCTGCCGCTGGACGCCCAGTACCGGGCCGGCGGACGCTCCCACGCCGGCATCGTCCTGATCTCGACAAAGGCGTTTCCGCAGGACAGAGCCTTTGTAGGCGCTGTCGTGAGCGCACTCGACAAGCTCTTACAGGAGCCGGGCACCCTCGGCCCCGACCAGGTCGTCTTCCTACAGCGGTGATCCCACCCCACGAAACCACTGCCGGCTGACCAGGAGCGCCCGAGCAACGGCGTAGTACCCAGCGCCAGCGAGCCATTTCCGCAGCTGGAGGCCCCCGTCGTCGGCGGCTACCGGAAAATCCTCTGACAGCCCATCAAATAACGCGGATCCCCTCCACAGCCAGCCGTACAGGCCATGATCCAGGAGATTTTGTCGTTGTGTACGCTTTTTGGTCGCAGAAGCGTACACAACGACAAACTTACGCCGATCATGGCCTGCGTGGGTGGTCGCGGGCGGATTTACGCTGCTTGGCCGACGCTCGGGGCTGCCGGGGCTGCCGGGGCAGGCCTCGTCAGACGGTGAGATCGGACGGTGGGATCAGACGGTGAGCGAGGTCAGCAGTGTGTCGATCTGGCCCACGGCCGCGGAGATGCCCTCGACCATGCCCATGGACACGAGTTGCTCCATCACCGCGAGCGTGGGGAAGACGCTCTCGATCGTCATCACGGTGGCCGCCGCGCCGTCCGCGGTGAGCTGTACACGGACGGCCGTGACGGGCATGTCGGGGTTGGGGCGGCCGGCGTCGTCGGCGAAGCCGTCGGTGAACTCCAGGCGGTGCGGGGCGTCGACGGACAGGACGTGCCACCAGCCATGGTGCTTGTCGCCTTCCGGCCCGGTCATGAAGTAGGTGACCGTACCGCCGGGGGCCAGGTCATGGTCGACGACGGTCGCGGGGTAGGCCGGCGGGCCCCACCACCGCTCGAGCTGGCGGGGGTCCTGCCAGACCTGCCACACCCGCGGCGGCGGCGCGTCGAACCGCGCGGTGAGCGTCAGTGTGAGGGCTTCAGGGTCCTTCTGGATGTCGATCACTGGCATGTGCGTGCTCCCCACTGTTTTCGCTGTTTCCGGAGCCGGAGCCGGAGCCGGAGCCGGAGCCGGAGCCGGAGCCGGAGCCGGGATCGGGATCGGGATCGGCGAGGATCATGTTGATCCGGTCGAGACGCCCCCGCCATACGTCCGCCAGTTGGTCCAGCAGCCGACGGGCCTCGCGCAGGGCGTCCGCGTTGCCCCGTACCCGCTGCTCCCGGCCCTGCCGTTGCTTGCTGACCAGCCCGGCGCGCTCCAGCACCGCCACGTGTTTCTGGACGGCCGCGAAACTCATCGGGAACCGCCGGGCGAGCTGCGAGACCGAGTGCTCACCGGTCAGGGTGAGGGCCACGATCTCGCGCCGCGTCGCGTCGGCCAGGGCATGGAAGAGCCGGTCGGCACGTTCGGCGGACTCCTGATATACAACCATCGAGTTGTACGTTAGTCGCTGCCGCCGGGCCGGGCAAGGCACCGGACAGGACGATATGTCGGTCGGTCGGGCCGCGGCCGGCGAGGCAGCCGTCCCCGGCCATGCGAACGCATGATCACAACTGCGGTGGCCGGACGCCCGCGGCCGGAGTGGTCCGGCGGGATCGGGCCGGCGGGATCGGGCTGGCGGTGACCGCGGCCGGTGGGTGTCAGCCGGGCAGGTTCGTCGGGATGTCTTTCGCGGGAGTCGGGGCTGGGACGCCGGTGGTCGTCACCGGGGTGTCCCAGTCGATGTGATGCTGGTGCATCCAGGCGAGTGACTCGGCGCCGCTGCCGGCGGCGTGCCTGAGCACCAGCGGCAGCACGAGGCCGCGGGCCAGCCGGCCGACCGGCCCGACCGAGCGCAGCCGGCTGGACTTCCGGCCCTCGGCGACGACCCGCTCCACCCGGGGCCGGCGCAGCGCCTCGAACCGGGCGAACGCCCGCGGCACCGGCAGGTCGCGCAGGCACTGCCCGAGCACGACCGCGTCCTCGATCGCCATCGACGCACCCTGGCCGGACGAGGGTGAGGTGGCGTGCGCGGCGTCGCCGATCAGCACGGCCCGGTCGTCGTGCCAGACCGGGACGGTGGGCAGGTCGTACGTTGCCCAGCCGGTCAGCGGCCCGGGGGTGGCACCGATCAGATCCATGATCGGGGAGCGGTCGGGCTCGTAGAGCTGGCGCAGCGAGTCCCGCCACTGCGCGTCACTGATCTCTCTCAGTTCGCCGTTGGCCGGCTCGTCCCGCCGAGGCGGGTTGGCGAACCACCATGTCTGCCCGGTGGGCGTGACGAGGCGGCCGGAGAACGCCCGCCTGCCGAAGGTCATCGTCAGCACGCCGGGGCGGTCACCCGGCGGTGTGACGTCGGCGTAGCCGCCGACGTTCAGTATCGGGACGTAGCGTGCCCGTGGGCCGGACGGGTTCAGCGACTCCCGCACCCGGGAGTGGATGCCGTCGCAGCCGACGAGCAGGTCGCCGACGGCGGTGCTGCCGTCGGCGAAGGTGGCGACGACCCCGTCGGCGCCGCTGGCCACGCTCACCAGGCGTTGGCCGTGCCGGATCTCGACGCCCCGGCGGGATGCCTCGTCCCGCAGGGCGCGGTGCAGGTCGGAACGCTTGATCGACACTCCCGCCGTCCCACCCGGCAGCGGCCGGCCGGTCGGGATCTCGCCGAGTGGCCGGCCGGTGCCGGTCCGGAAGGCGATCGACGGTGTCGGGACGGCGAGCCTGCGGACGGTACGGTCGGCGCCGATTGCCCGCAGCGCGTCCAGGCCGTTGGTCTGCAGGCCGATCCACGAACCGGCCTCCGCGGCCGGGGCCGGGTACGCCTCGTGCACCAGGACGTCGATCCCAGCTCGTCGCAGGGCCATCGCGGCGACCGGGCCGGCGATCCCGGCACCAATGATCAGCGCTGTGGGCATGACTGCTCCGTTCCCCCGGAATTCCCCCGGAATTGTTTCGGAACTGCTCATCACCGGCGAATTTCCGGCCCCGGCGGCGCGCGACGCCACGAGCTACGAGTGTAGACGCCGGCGCCGCCGAGGTAGCTGCCGGCGACGCCAGCCGGCTGGCAGCGGATGGCCGGGCGCCGGTGGGTGCCGGCGCTTCACGAATCAGATTCCGGCCGGCGTCGAAGAATGTCGCGACTGATGTCGGTCGTAAGCGTGTCACCGACGGAAGGAACGACACACCCTGTTTTCGGCGCCGTGCAGGCGGTTTTTACCGCCAGCTGGACGTTATACCGCCCTGGGCGCTCCGGACGGCACCGGGAGCGTCGTCGGCATATATTCCTGAAATCCTGCTCCCGTGCTTTCCGGCTGACGGCCACCGAGGGCGGCGGGAAGAACACCGGAAACGCGGTCGGTGGGCATTCCGGGGAGGCTCGGGCGGGCCCGGTCCGCCTGGGGGCGCACCCGTGGGCACCCGACGGATCCCGGCCCGCGGGGCTCCCGCTCCCGGCTGGGCCAGGCGTGGGTACATTCGGTGAGATGGCAGGCCAGGACGAGCCCGGAGCGCCGCGTGTGAGCCAACGGCCGTATGTCCTGCTGTCGGTCGCGATGTCCGTGGACGGCTGTATCGACGATGCCGGCGAGCGGCGGCTGCTGCTGTCCAACGACGCCGACCTCGACCGGGTCGACGAGGTCCGGGCCGGTGTCGACGCCATCCTGGTGGGCGCCAACACCATCCGTCGCGACAACCCCCGGCTGCTGGTCCGCTCGGCGGCCCGCCGCGAGGAGCGGGTGGCCCGCGGCCGGCCGGAGAGCCCGGCCAAGGTTACCCTCACCGGCCGTGGCGACCTCGACCGCGACGCCCGCTTCTTCACCACCGGGCAGGCCGAGAAGATCGTCTATGCCGCGAGCACCGCGGCGGACAGAGCGCGCGGGCGGCTCGCCGGGGTGGCATCCGTCGTGGACGCCGGCGACCCGCTCGACCTGAACACCGTCCTGGCGGACCTTGCCGCGCGCGGCATACGCCGGCTGATGGTCGAGGGCGGCGGTGCGATCCACACCCGGTTCCTCGCCACCGGGCTCGTCGACGAGATCCATCTGGTGATAGCGCCGTTCTTCGTCGGGGACCCTGCCGCGCCCCGCTTCGTCGGCGCCGGCACCTTCCCGCACCATCCGGGCCGCCGGATGGCGCTGGCCGAGGCCCGTCGGATCGGCGACGTCGTCCTGCTGCGCTACCTGCTCAACGCCCCGCCCTGATGCGCGTCCGCGGGCTCGTCACTGATCGTTTATGGGGGCTGGGCCCCGGGGCGGCGTCCCACCTGGTGGGGTGGCCTCTGGTGGGATGGCTGGTGGCCGCGCGGGACCTGCTTCGGACCGACCTGACCCAAGGTTGACACACCTGTGCGGATAGTAGGTGTAAGCGGGATGGCCGGTACCTTGGACGGCACGCAGGGTGCGTTTCCGATGCGTTCAGGAAGGGGCTACGGTGCCGACATTCGGTCAGGATGCATGGATGTCGGTGGGGATGCGTAGATGTTGGTGGGGATGCGCGGATGAGTGCTGGCGGGGCCAGCGGCATTCCGTGATCGTGACCACGTGTGCCGTCCGCGCACCGGCTCCGGGACGCGCAGCGGGACAGGTAGGAGGAGATGCATGGCCAGGCGAAAACTTCTGGGAGCGGTTGCTCTAGCCGGCGTGGTGGCCTTGACCGCCGCGGCGTGCGGTAGCGATGACGGATCGTCGTCGGATGGGAAGAAGACGATCACCATCGGCTTCCAGGGCGTCCTCTCCGGTGACAACCAGCAACTTGGTATCAACGCCCTGTACGGGGTGGAGACCGCCGTTGCCGAGGCGAACGCCAACGCGAACCTGCCCTTCAAGATAAGGCTGGTGCAGTCCGACGACGCGGGGTCACCGGACCAGGGCCCGACCGCCGCGCAGAAGCTCATCGACAACTCGGGCATCCTGGCGGTCGTCGGGCCGATGTTCTCCGGGGCCACCAAGGCCAGCGAACCGCTCTACTCGCAGGCCGGTCTGCTCTCGGTGAGCCCGTCGGCGACGAACCCGGCGCTGACCACGCTGGGCTTCAAGACCTTCTACCGGGTCATCGCCCCGGACACCGTCCAGGGCACGGCGGACGCCGACTACATCGCCGCCGTGCTGAAGGCGAAGAAGGTGTTCTCCCTCGACGACAAGAGCGACTACGGCACCGGCCTGTCCGCCGCGCTGGAGAAGGAGCTGAAGGCTCGGGGGGCGACCGTGGTCCACGACGGCATCAACCCGACGAAGAACTACACCTCCGAGGCAACAAAGATCATCGCGGAGAATCCGGACGTCCTGTTCTACTCGGGCTACTATGCCGAGCTCGCGCTGCTGTCCAAAGCCCTGCACGACAAGGGCTTCAAGGGCGTCACGGTGAGTGGTGACGGTTCACTGGACGCCAAGTACGTCGAGCAGGCCGGTGCCGCGGCGGCCGAGGGCACCTACCTGACCTGCCCGTGCAGCGACGCCAACAGCGACCCGAACGCGGCGGCCTTCGTCGAGTCGTACAAGAAGATCAATGGTGGTGCCAGGCCCGGCACGTACTCCGGTGAGGCGTACGACGCGACCAACGCCCTTATCGAGGTGTTCAAGAACCTCGGGGACAACCTGAGCCGGGAGTCGGTGGCGGAGGCCTTCGGGAAGGTCAACTACCAGGGTGTCACCAAGCTCGTCAAGTTCCAGCCGAACGGTGAGGTCGAAGGCGCGAACGACTTCATCTACCGGGTCAAGAACGGGCAGATCGTCGTTCTCGGCAACACCGTGGATCTGATCAAGTCCTGACGGGCCGCCCGAACGGTCCTGCCGGATAGTGAGGTGGTGGCCGGTGCGCTCCGCGGGCGCGGCGGCCACCACCCACGCCATGACAAGGGCACGAGCATGACCACGATCATGACCACGATCATGACGAGGACACGACCACGACGAGGAGACGCATGGGTTTTGCCGACCAGTTCTGGCAGTTGACCGTCGACGGTCTCATGGTCGGCTCGCTGTACGCGGTCATCGCCCTGGGTTACACGCTCGTCTACGGCGTGCTCCAGCTGATCAATTTTGCCCACAGCGAGGTGTTCATGCTGGGGGCCTTCGGCGGGCTGTTCGCCGCCAGGGGCCTGCTGCCGGGCGGCGCCACGCCGTCCGGGCCGGCCTCGGTGGGGCTGGTCGCCGCCGGGCTCGCGGTGGGTGCCGCCTGCGGCGCCGCGGCGGCGTTCATCCTCGAACGGGTCGCCTACCGGCCGTTGCGCCGGCGGTCCGCGCCCAGGCTCGCCTACCTCATCAGCGCGATCGGCGCGTCGCTGTTCGCGGTGAACCTCGCCGGCAAGGAGTTCGGCCGGCAGAACGTGCCGGTTCCCGACCTGTTCACCAACGGCACGCTCTTCCACGTCTTTGGCGCCCAGGTGTCCACCCAGACCGTCGTCGTCCTTGGCGCGGCGGTGGTGATGCTCGTCCTGCTGGACCGGCTGGTGGCGAGGACCCGCCTCGGGCAGGGCATCAGGGCGGTCGCGCAGGACGCGGACACCGCCGTCCTGATGGGGGTGAACGTCGAAAGAGTGATCATCCTGACCTTCGTCATCGGTGGCCTGCTCGCCGGTGCCGGTGGATTCCTCTATGCCATGACCTTCAACGCCTCGTACAACATGGGTTTCGTGCCCGGGGTGAAGGCGTTCACCGCCGCGGTGCTCGGCGGCATCGGGAACGTCCGCGGGGCCATGCTCGGCGGCATCCTGCTCGGGCTGGTGGAGAGCTACGGGGGGTATGTCTTCCAGGCGTCCTACAAGGACGTGATCGCCTTTCTGGTGCTGGTCGGGATCCTCATGGTGCGTCCGTCAGGCCTGCTCGGCGTGCGGCTGGGCAGGGCCGCGTGACCGCCCGCCCGCCCTCCTCGGCATCACCCGAACCCTCCGCGTCGGCCTCGTCCACCCCTTCTCCGCCGCAGCAGCAGCCGCCGCAGCCGACGCAGCAGTCGCAGCCGCCGACGCAGCCGGTACCGCGGCGGCAGCCGGAAGCCGCTTCCCGACCGGCGTCCCGTCCAGGCCCGGTGCCTCACCCGGGCCCGGGCCCCTCCGCCGGGCCCGTCCCCGCCGTGCCGGCGCGGGTCTTTCGAGGGGACGCCGGCGTGCTCACCCCGGCGCGGCTGCGGCAGCTCTGGGTGTGCCTCGCCCTCGGCGTTCTCGCCGCGGTGGTGACCGGGCCCGGCGGCGACTCCGCCCACCCGTTCCGCGCGTTGCGGCGCTCGGTGGTCGACCCGCGTATCGGGATCTTCATCGGCCTGGCGGTGGGCCTGTGGGTGCTGCTGATCGCCGTGGCGCGGCTACGCCCGCTGCTCGCCGAGGTGACAGCGGCGGCGCGGGCCCGCCGGCCCGTCGCGGCCGCCCTCGGGGGGCCGCACGCCACCACCGGCCTGAACGCGGTCCTGCTCGCCGCCGCGATCGTGGCGCCGCTGCTCGTCTCGACGGCGGCGCAGCAGTCGATGGTCAACGACATCGGTATCTACGCGCTGCTCGCGCTCGGGCTGAACGTCGTGGTCGGCTACGCGGGCCTGCTCGA
Source organism: Protofrankia sp. CiP1_Cm_nod1 (assembly GCF_920888515.1). Taxonomy (GTDB): domain Bacteria; phylum Actinomycetota; class Actinomycetes; order Frankiales; family Frankiaceae; genus Protofrankia. The sequence goes on from NZ_CAKKTM010000137.1 coordinate 24,670, forward strand.
CCTCGGCTACATCGCGTTCTTCGCGATCGGTGCCTACGTGACCGCCTACTTCAGCTCGTCGTCGGCCATGCCGTGGCACGCGCCGTTCGTCATCAACCCGTTCTTCGTCTTCCCGATCGCGCTCCTGATCGCCGCGCTCGCCGGCGTGATCCTCGGCGCGCCGACGCTGCGGCTGCGCGGCGACTACCTGGCGATCGTGACGCTGGGCTTCGGGGAGATCATCCAGTTGCTCGCGAACAACTCGGACGAGGTCACGAACGGCTCGCGCGGGGTGTTCGGGGTGCCGCACCTGTCGGTCGACCTGCCCGGGATCCACTACCGGTGGGGGATCGACCCGCTGCCGTACTACTACCTGCTGCTCGGCATCGTGGTCGTCGTCATGATCGCCTTCGGCCGGCTGGAACGGTCCCGGATCGGCCGGGCCTGGGCCGCGATCCGGGAGGACGAGATCGCCGCGGAGGCCACCGGCGTGCCGACCCTGCGGATGAAGCTGCTCGCCTTCGCGATCGGGGCGTCGGTCTCCGGGTTCGCCGGTGTCCTGCTCGCCACCAAGCAGTTCTTCAACCCGCAGAGCTTCAGCCTGCAGTCGTCGTTCCTCGTGGTGGCGATAGTCATCTTCGGTGGGATGGGCTCGCGGCTGGGCGCGGTGACGGGGGCCGTCGTCCTGCAGGGGCTGGCCTTCTACCTGCGTGACAAGGTTCCGCCGACGGACCGGTACATCTACTTCGGCGCGGTCATCGTCGTGATGATGATTTTCCGCCCGCAGGGCCTGGTGCCGTCCCGCCGCCGACGCCGGGAGATCGAGCTCGCCGGCACCACCGCCGGCGCCTCGGACCAGCTCGGCGCGGCCCCGATCGGAAGGACCATCACTTGACCGCGCACGTCGACGGCTCTGTGTGTCCGGGGGTCCTCACACCTGCCGGCCGCGCTTCGTCTCTCAGCAGACACTCTGTGTTTCTGCATGCGGTGTCTCCTGGCGAGGACGCCGTGTGCCGCCGCGGGGCCGCGCGTCCCGGAAGGGCCACCGGATGAGCGCCGTTGCCGCGGCCGGGCCGGCCGACGCGGGGGTGCCGGGTGGAACGCCGTCCGACCTGGTGCTTGAAGCCCGTGATCTGACGCTGCGCTTCGGCGGGGTCACCAGTCTCGACGGGGTCTCGCTGCGGCAGCGCCGGGGCGAGATCCTGGCCGTGATCGGGCCCAACGGGGCCGGAAAAACCTCCCTGTTCAACTGCTTCACCGGCGCGTACCGGCCGCAGCAGGGCTCGGTGACGTTCTGGCGGACGTCCCGCCGGCCGGCGCGGATCGTCGGGCGCAGCCCGCACGCCATCACCCACCTCGGAATCGCCCGGACCTTCCAGAACATCAGGCTCTTCCCCGCGCTGTCGGCGCTGGAGAACGTGCAGATCGGCACCGAGGTCCGGCAGCGGTACGGATCGCTCAGCGCGGTCCTCGGGCTGCCCGGCGCGCGGCGGCAGGAACGGGCCGGGGTCAGCCGGGCGTTCGAGCTCCTCGACCTGGTCGGCCTGTCCCGGCGCGCGCACGACCTGGCCTCGTCGCTGTCCCACGGCGAACAGCGCCGGCTGGAGATCGCCCGGGCACTGGGCACCGGCCCGCGGCTGCTGCTCCTGGACGAGCCCGCCGCCGGCACGAACCCCGCCGAGAAGCGCGCTCTCGAGGCGCTGATCCGGCGGATCGCCGGGGGCGGGGTCTCGGTCCTGCTGATCGAGCACGACATGCGGCTGGTGATGTCCGTCGCGACCACGGTGGTGGTGCTGAACTTCGGCCGGGTCATCGCCCACGGCACCCCGGCCCAGGTCCAGCGCGACCCGGCGGTGGTCGAGGCCTACCTCGGTGTGGAGACCGGCGTGGATGCCGGCGGGGAGGTGCGCTGATGTTGCTGGAACTCGCCGACGTCGAGGTCAGCTACGGCGCCATACCGGCGTTGCGCGGCGTACGGCTGGAGGTCGCCGAAGGCGAGATCGTGACGCTGCTCGGAGCGAACGGCGCCGGCAAGACGACCACCCTGCGGTCGATCTCCGGGCTGCTCCGCCCCCGCCGCGGGGAGATCTACCTGGACGGCCGGCCGCTGTCGTCCATCCCGGCGCACACCCTTGTCGGGCTGGGGGTCAGCCACGTCCCCGAAGGACGGCGGGTGTTCGCCGGCATGACCGTCCGGGAGAACCTGCTGATGGGCGCCTACCATGACCGGCGGCACGTGCGGGAGGGCACCGAACGGGTCTTCACCCTGTTCCCGCGGCTGGCCGAGCGGGCCTCCCAGCTGGGTGGCACCCTCTCCGGCGGGGAACAGCAGATGCTGGCCATCGGCCGGGCGCTGATGAGCCGGCCTCGGCTGATGCTGCTCGACGAACCGTCGATGGGGCTCGCCCCCCGGATCATCCAGACCATCTTCGAGGTGATCGTCGAGATCAACAGGGCCGGCGTGGCCGTGCTGCTGGTGGAACAGAACGCGGTGCAGGCCCTGCGGATCGCGCACCGTGGCTACGTGCTGGAAAACGGCCAGGTCGCCCTCACCGGCAGCGGCGCCGACCTGCTCGCCGACGACCGCGTCCGCCAGGCATACCTCGGCGAGGACATCCCCACCGGATGACAGGCGCCGTATCGGCCCGCTCCGCACAAGAGCCCGCGGCACATCAGAGGGAGGCCGTTTTTTCCCTGTAGGGCGGGGCTGTAACCTCCGTGGTACTGGGTAGCTCCGGGCCAACCCGGACGCCCCACACAACTCGGCCGGCCTCCTGGGGGATCTGTGTGAGCGCGTTGCGAGAAGCTGTCGACAAGGGCCGTGCGCCGACCCGACTGATCGCCCCCGGGCTGAAGGGCTTCAAGGAGTTCCTGACCCGCGGCAACATCGTCGACCTCGCGGTCGCGGTCGTCATCGGTACTGCCTTCACCGCGCTGGTCACCTCGCTGGTGAAAAACCTGATCACCCCGCTGATCGCGGCCATCGGCGGGCAGCCGGACTTCTCCGCACTGACCTTCACCGTCAACGGCAGCCGGTTCAACTACGGCTCGTTCGTCAACGACGTGGTCTCATTCGTGATCGTCGCGGCCGTGATCTACTTTCTCATCGTCCTCCCGCTTGCCAGGGCGAGCGGGTTGCGCAAGCGGAACGGGCGGGCCGCGGAGCCGGAGCCCACGCCGGTCAGCGACGACATCCGGCTGCTGACGGAGATCCGCGACCTGCTCGCCAGCGCCGCGGCGGCCACCGCCACGGCGCCCGCGCCCCGCTCTCCCGGCCAGAGCTGACGACACATCCGGAGCTGGCATATCCAGAACCGACGACGGCCAGCGGCAGCACCGCCCGCCACGCCCGGCCGGGCCGGCCCGAAGGCCCGGCCGGCGCGAGCCGAGGGCGCCTGTCGTCATGACGGTTCCGCGGAACGGTAGCGTTCGAGCTCTGTGAACGGTAGCCTCCGGGGCCTGTAAACGATCAACCCTGCCGGGGCTGAGGCCGGGGCTCAACTGTCGTCCGCAAGCCATGAGAAGACCCTGTGGGTCCCCTACCTGCACCGCGCGTTTCCTGCTGGCACCGACCGCCGTGACGTGGACGGACGGGTCAGTCGCATGCACGTGGTGCGCAACCGTGCCGCGCACCACGAGCCCCTGTCCCGTCTCT
>NZ_CAKKTM010000138.1 GCF_920888515.1 Protofrankia sp. CiP1_Cm_nod1
CCAGTTAAACGACAAGCTTAGGGCAGTGGCCTACGAGGCCGGGGGCACGTCCCCTGAAGAAAGCGGAGGTGCCGGGAGCGGGCTTGCTTCGTCCTCGGCTGCCGCATATGCCTTTCCGTATTCCCACTCGGCGGCGAGTCTCGATTCGTGCTCCGCTGCGATCGCACGGGTCCTTACGTACTCCGTCTCGTCATGGTCCGACTCGTCGTACGCGGCCTGGCCGGAGGTCGCCTCGGCCTCACGCTGCTTTTGGTCCTCCGCTAGAGCCGCGACCGCGACAATGGCTGCGGCGGCCGCCGCCAGCCATCCAGTGACATGGTTGCGCTTCCACCAGCTAGGTGGAGATGTGCCGCTTGCGAGCGCCCTCAGGTCCTTCATCGTCTTGGTGATGTCGCGGGTCAGCGGCCGGTTCTCTCGGCGCCAAGTAGACCGCGATGGCCTCCCTCCGGGGTACACCACCGGGAACGACGGGAGCGTGCCGCGAACCGTGCTTCCGCCCGACAAAGCGTCGTCACGCTCCCGTGCCGAACGGGCATCGTCGAGCTGTCTTTGCGTCACCTGGTCGAAGATCCGTGTGTTCTCACGTTGCTCGTCAAGACGACGCTGATCGTCGCGTGCTTGTTCGTACTGGTAGTCGGACATCGAAATCCTTCCCATCGGTAGTCCACATGCTGGCCGCGGCCGGGTCTGCGGGTGCGGGTGCGCGTGGTCTTCGTCTTTCGTAGCCATCAGATGTTGTAGTCGGTGGCGGAGAGGCCCAGGCCGACCATGGTGCAGTCGGGTTGGTTCTGCGACAGCGGGGCTGACAGCTGCACGGTGCCAACGCTCGAACCAGGGAACAAAGGACATATGGTGGAGATACGTGTGACTGCTAGCCCTGATTCCTGACGAACAGTACGTTGGACCCGGTGTCCTGGTAGGTCATCTCCTCTGCTGAGCAGTCGATGTTTTCGGGGTCGAGCTTTGAGAGGCTGGCCTGCTTCGGGCTGCCATGAGAGCCATCCAGCGCGAGCATCACCGAGATCGCGCCACTCACGGACGAGTACGTGAGTGTGCTGCCGCTGATCGAGTAGCGGAACGAGATGTTCCCAGACTCGTAGATCTCGTATAGCCGGTGGTCGTCGCCGTAACCGAGGAGCCTCGCGTCGAACTTGTCACTGCCCGTACCGTCCGGACGGAGTTCAACCGTGCGGGTGGCTCCGTCGTGGGCCTGGACGGTGACGGTGCCGGTAGCGCTGCGATCCCAGACCGACATGGGATCCTCCTCGTACCAGGAGCCGGCGTCCTCAAGGCTCCACAAGCCAGTCGCGCAGTCCGCAGCCAGCAGCGGAGCACCGCTCTTTGTGTAACGGTTCCCGCCGAGGGTTAGCAGTGAACCGCGAACGGACCATTTCACGGCGTCTCCGCCCTGGCAGTTCGCACTTGTGAAGTGGAATCGCAGCGTGTCGCCGGCAACGGAGACAGTGCCGGAGCATTGGCTGTTGAAGAGGTCGTTGGTGAGAGTATGAATGACCTTGCCGTCAGCGGTGAAGGAGTACTCGTTCGCCGCGCCATGCCCGGTGACGCCGGAGCCGACGATCGCCCAGTCGCCGACCAGGCTCGACGGTATGCTCGCCGACGCATCACTGTCAGTCGTTACTGAGGCGGCCGACCTAGTGGACGGAACATTCGTGCCGGACGGGCCACCAGAATGGCTGATTGTTGATGCCAGCCCGGCCGAGCTGGCGCCGCTATCGCTGTGGACTGGGGACGGCACTGCGGATTTTCCGCACGCAGCAAGGAAAGTGGCGTTGACGACCACCAGTGCTGCAACGCGGAGAACGAAGGATCTGTTCCGACATCGATGGGCCGCCCTCGGTGGAGTCTTCACTCGCTTTCTCCTCTTCTGGTTCGTGCATGCCGTGGTAGGCACGCGCTTTCACGGCGCGTGCTGCGGGGTGACCGTGGAATTCGATTCCCAATCGCCGTGTGCCCGCCGGCCGGATGCTCGACTTGGCTGCTTTGGCTACCTGAGACGCGGCCATGCTGGGCCTCACCAGCTCGACAGCACGACCGAGACGAGCGGAGCGTCGGGGTCACGGCAACTCGGGCAGACCCCGACGAGCAGCAGCAAGACTCTTTTGACCGTTCCGATGTTCGGAACCTGGCCCACCGCGGCGCGGCCGCAGTCCTGACAGATGTGCCTGCCGCAGTGGGGACAGCCCTTGATCTTGAGCTCGGGCCCGACGGTGCCGCAGGTGTCGCATTGGATCACTGCCGCCATAGCCGCTCCTTCGATCGATGCGTCATTTCGAAGCTACTGTCGGCGATGGTCGGCCGTCCGGTACCTAGGCGCGAACTCCGCGGCCTTTGCGTACTGGAGTACGTATTGAAGAACTCTGCGACACTGGTCGGGATGCGGCCGCTGCGGATAGCATCCGGCCATGACGCTTGCCTGGCCGTTCATCGGGCGCGCGGACCAAGTGCGCGAGATCGTCGCGACGCTGAAGCGCAGCGCAAGCCCGGGGCTGATCGTGGCCGGGACGTCCGGGGTGGGGAAGACCAGGCTGGTGGACGAGGCCGTCTGCGCCTTGCCGCCGCATTTTGTGACCGTCAGGATGCACCCGACGCGGATTCTGCATCGGATGTCGTTCGAGGTCCTCGACGCGATCTACCCAGCCGGGTCGTCACGGCGGGGGCCGCACAACACGCCGAAATGGGAGGCTGAACGGATCCGGCGGTATGCCGAGTCACTGACTGGTGACGGGCGGCTCGTGCTGGTCGTCGACGACTTGCAGTTCCTCGACCCGCAGTCAGCCGCCGCCCTGCACCTGGTCGCGGGCAAACCCCGGATCCACATCCTTGCGACGGTCAACGTCGACGAGCCCGCCGACGACGAGGTCAAGGATCTGTGGCGGGACCGGGTCCTGGTCCGTCACGATCTAGCCCCCTTGGGCGATCCCAATGTCAGGGACCTGCTGCAACGGGTTCTCGGCGGGCCGGTGCACGCCCGTACGGTCTCGGAGCTCCGCTCCATTACCGGTGGGAATCTCGTGTTACTGGAAGCGCTGATCACGGCGGGGAAGGTCGCTGGTACGCTCGGACAGCACGACGGCGTGTGGGTGTGGAGCGGTCAGCCCTTGTTGGGAAACTCGGCGATCGACACGTTGTCGGGCAGGTTCGAGCGTGCCGGAGCCGAAGCCGAAGCCGAAGCCGTCACAGTCTTGGAGTACCTGGCGCTGTCGGAGCCGATCGGCGTCACCGTCCTCGTCGCGCTGACCTCGGCCGCCGCAGTCGAAGAGGCGGAGGCCGCGCGACTGATCCGCGTCGAGCGGAACGACCACCGGCTGGAAGCCCGGCTCCAACACCCGCTGTATGCGACCGTCCTCCGGAAGGCCATGCCGGTCACGCGGATGGGCCGGATGTCCCGCGAGCTGGCAGATGCCGTCCAGACCCTCGGTGCTCGACGCCGCGGCGACCTGCTGCGCGTCGCACTTTGGCAGATGGACGGCGACCTGCCCGGCCACGCGGCCACACTCGCCGGTGCGGCACGGCAGGCGTTCGCGCTGTACGACTTCCAGGCCGCGAACCGCCTGGCTCGGGCTGCCCTTGCCGCGGGCGCGGATGCTTCGACCGCAGTCGATATGTCGCTCATCCTCGCCTCCTCCGGGCAGTGGCACAGCGCGATCGAAGTCGCGCGCAGCGCCTTTCTGCAGGCTCGATCGCCGCTGGAACGCGCCGCAGCGGTATACGCGGAGGCATTCGAGCTCGGCGTCGGGCTGGGAAAGCTCGCCGCGGCCGAAGCACGGCTGGACGAGGAGGAGGCGGCCCTGTCGGCCGAGCCTGTGCCACGCGGTGCGGACGGAGAGGAGGTTCAGGCGGCGCTGGATGAGATGGTGTGCGGGCGTACTGCGCTCTGGGGCTTCGCCGGGCGCGTCCACGATGCCCGTGATCTGGCGCTGAGGCATCTGGAACAGCGGGACCGGCAGCTGCTTCCCGGTCCGCGAGCACACCTGCAGACGGTCGCGGCCTGGATGCTCGTCCATGCCGGCTCCCTTACGCAGGGCGTCCAACTGGCCCAGCAGACACTGTCCGAGTGGCAGGGCTGGCGTGACGCGCGACCCAGCCTCGCCCCGTTCCTGGTCATGACGATCGCCGTCGCCGATGTGGTCGCCGGCCGTCCGGCCGACGCCGACAGCGAACTCGCCGCCTGGTCGGCGTTGGCCCCGTCCGGCGACTGGCCGGTGGCCGAGGGCGTGCTCGGCCTTGTCGAGTGCTGGTCGTCGCGGTTGCAGGGCCGCTACGCGGATGCCCTCGTCGTCGCCCGTGACATGGTGGCGCGTTCGCAGGATGTGCGCGGCTCGGCGCTCGGCGAACTCGCGCACTGCCACAGCCAGTTGGGCAACCATGCGGCGGCCGCGGCAGCCCTCGACGAATCGGAAGGCCTGGCCGAGCAGTCGTGGGGTATCCATGATTACGCCCACCGGTTCGCCGCGATCCGCCTCGTCATCCAAGGCGGGAGGACCGACGACGCAGCCCAGGCAGCCGAGGCCTTTGCACGCTCTGCGGCAGAACGCGGCGCCTATGTCGTCGCCGCGCATGCCTGGCACGAACTGACCCGCTTGAACGTGGTGCTACCGCCCGACGCGATCGAGGTCATCGGCAGAGTCGAGGGACCATTCGCTCAGATCGCCCTCGAACACGCCGCCGCGCTCGCGGCCGCCGACGCCGACAGCCTCCGCGCGGTGTCCGATCGATGGGCGGCCGCCAACTTGTGGCCCTTCGCCGCTGACGCGACCGGCCAGGCCGCAGCCATCCTCGAAGCCACGGGGCGCCCCCAGGACGCCGCCGTCGCCCACGCGCGGGCATCCCTGCTGGCCGAGCACATCGACGGAAGCCCGTCCCCCGCCGTACTCCGGGCACGGACACTCAACCTGACACCGCGAGAGCGCCATGTCGCGACGCTCGCGGCCGGCGGGCTGAGCAATCTGCAGATCGCGGGGCAACTCGAATTGTCCGAGCGTACCGTCGAGAGCCACATGGGCCGGATCTTCGCAAAGATCGGCATCAACGATCGCCACAGGCTTCGCGAGATCTTCGGACCAGCACCGAACCGTCCGCTGCCGGAATGAACGCGATCTTCGCAGAGGTAGTCCGGCCCGGCCGACGCCCGGTCCTGCCAGGGAAACCGCAGCGATCCTCTCCACATTGCCGAGATCATCTCGCGGATCGCAACGCCCGCGCTGCGAGCAGGACCATCCCGTCAGGCCGGCGCAGCACGACGCAGACGTTGACGACCGAGGTGTGGCGGACAGCATGCTGAGACACCGCGTTTCTCCCTTCACGTAGCCACGACGGTAGTGGCACCGTCTAGCCCCGTCTTCCGCACATGGGATTTCGATGCCTTGACCGGCCCGGTTTCCGATCAAGGTGGTCGGGTCGGGTCGACGCCGAGAATGGTGAGCAGGTGCTGGTGCAAAGCCGATGGGCGGGGGATGCAGGCGGCTTGGTCGCCCCGGGCGGGCACGAGGCGCAGCCTGCTCGGTGTGCTGAAGAGCAGTGCTCCGGTGGGGCGGGCGGGCCGACCGGCGTAGAGGCCGGGGATCTTCCCGTCGGGGCCGGCGCCGAGGCGGGCTTGGCGTTCGACCAGGCAGAAGATGAGCAGGGCCAGGCAGATCACGTGGATGAGGGCGTGGATCCGCTGGTCGGAGTGCAGGAACATCGGCGCGACCGCGAGCGGCCCCTTGAACGCGCCGTAGCGGCGTTCGACGACTTCCTGGCCTTTGTAGCGGGCGAGGGCCTCGGCCGGGCCGATATCGGGTGCCAGGTTGGTCAGCAGGGCGTACCAGCCGTCGGTGGCGGCCTCAGCGTCGAGGGCGGCCTGGTCGAAGTGCCAGGTCGGGGCCGGTTTCCCGGTGTCCGGGTCGGTGCTGGTGGTGGCTTTGAGGTAGCGGGTGACTCTGCTGCTTAATTCGGCTGGGTGTCGTGGGTGCGGCATGATCTCCTGTGCGGTCCGGGTCGCCTCATGGGCCGCGGGAGGTAGGGCACATGTCGTTGCAGCCGAAGGGGCTGCCGGAGATCCCGGCGCAGACGGTGGCGGTCGCGCGGGCGGCGTTCCCGCGGGGAACGTTGGCGATGCGGCTACGGGACCGCCTCGCCGAGGTGTTCGTCGACGAGTCGTTCACCCCGGCGTTCGGCCGGCGGGGAGCGCCGGGTCTGCCGCCGGCGGTGTTGTCGCTGGTCACGGTGCTGCAGTTCACCGAGAACCTGACCGACCGGCAGGCCGCGGCGATGGCGGTCCGCGCGATCGACTGGAAGTACGCCCTCGGCGCGGAGCTGACTGACACCGGGTTCGACGCGACCGTGCTGTCCCGGTTCCGGGCCCGGCTGGCCGGCCACGGCCTGGAACGGGTGGTCTTCGACCGGCTCCTGCAGATCTGCCGTGACCAGGGCCTGATCAGCGCCGGTGGCCGGGCGCGCACCGATTCCACCCATGTGATCAGCGCGGTGCGGGACCTGAACCGGACCGAACTCGCCGGGGAGAGTGTGCGGGCGGCGTTGGAGGCCCTCGCGGTCGCGGCCCCGGACTGGCTGGCCGACACCCTGGACATCGACGAGTTGGCGCACCGCTACGGCGAGCGTGTCAACGGGTGGACGATGCCGTCGTCGACGACGGCCCGGGACCGCCTCACGGTGGTGTTCGGCCAAGACGCGCTCGCGTTGTGCCGGGCGGTGAGCACGCCCACCGCACCCGGCTGGCTGCCCGAGATCCCCGCGGTGGCGTTCCTGCGCGAGATGCTGGTGCAGACCTACTACCTGTCCACCGACAGCCGGGGACGGGAGGTGATCGTGAAGCGGGACGCCGACAAGCAGGGTGTCCCGCCTGGGCATCGTCGCTTGGCCTCCCCCTACGACCGCGACGCGCGGTGTGAGGTGCCCACCGTTCGACGTGCAGCAGCGGTGTCGGCGAGGTCGGCCGGTTGGCGACCAGCGCGGCGATCACCTCGCCGTGGGTGGCCCGGTTGACCTTGTCACGCATCGGGGCGAGCCGGTCGATCGTGCCCGCGACATCGAGGCGGGCCAGGTAGTCACGCACGACGGGGAGCGCGCCGAGCGGCTTCTCCACGCTCGGTGGCCCGTAGTCCATCGCGACCGACACAGCCACGAACAGTCCTAGACCCGCCACTACAGATCACGGTCATCCAGACGTGATCCGAACAAGAAACCACGTACCTGTCTCACCGCACGCACGTGCGGAAGACAGGTTGAACCGGTGCAGCCACCGCCGCACCGTCTTGGGATGACACTCCAGTTCGGTGGCGATCTGTGTGGTGCGCTGGCCGGCCCAGCTGACCGCGATGATCCTGGCACGCAGGATCCAGTCGGCCGGGGCGTGCCGGGCACCCGCCAGCTGACGGATCTTTTTCTCCTCGGCCGGGTTCCGGGGTGGCCGTGCGGAGAGGAAGGCGGGCATGACGTGCTCCCTGGTCAAAGCGAGCTGATACCCCGGTTCGCCCGATCTACCCCGGCCTTGAGGAACCCAGCACTATTACCCGGCGGAGTGGCCGATGGCATGGTCTCGAATGCTCCCGTGGTCTTGACGATCCGCAGCCGCGACGTGCTCAGGTTGGCGACGGCGGCCGGGTCGGTGGGGGTCACCTCGGGGGTGGCCGAGCTGGTGAACAGACACGCCACACCGGCGCCGTGGACGCCGCGTTCCTGGGACGCCAGCCCCAGTGCCCAGGTCAGCCGGGCGTTCGCCCCTGGATCGAGCTCCGCAGGGGCGGTCCCGGCGATCCCGAACAGTCCGCACATGTACGCTCACTTTCCCCGCCATTCGTCACCGTCGTGCCCCTGGTGGTGGTACCGATCGTCGGGCCCTGGTTGCTGACGAACACGCCGCACACGATCAGCAGCATCGCTACGCCCTGCACCCATGCCACGCGCTCCCCCAGCACCGGCCACGCCACCAACGCGGTGGCGACCGGTTCGAGGTAGTAGATGAACCCCGCACGCGAGGCGCCGATGACGGCGATTGACCGGTTCCACGCCGTGAAGGCCACCGCCGAGGACAGCACTCCGATGTACAGCAGCGACCACAACACCGGGCCGTCCAGGGACATCCGGCCGTCCGCCAGCAGCACGTCCCCGAGGTACAGCGGCAGCAGAAACGCCGTGCCGGCGCCGAACACGCTGGCCAGGAACACTGAACTCCGCAGCTGCGGCGGCTTGCGTCGCACCAGCACCGAGTAGCAGGCGAACGTCAACGTGCTCAGCAGCATCCACAGGTCACCGGAGTGGAACCGCAGACCGGTCAGCGACCCGTCAGTAATCAGTACCACTACCCCGACCAGCGCGACGATCATGCCCACCAGCCGCATCCAGGTGATCGGCGTGTCGTCCAACACGCGCGCGAGCAGCACGATGAACACCGGCGCGGCCACTGCCAGCAGCGCCAGGTTGGTCGCCGACGTGGTACGACCCGCGACGTAGACCAGCGTGTTGAACGCGGTGACCCCGAGGAATCCGGTCAGGCACAGGTATCCGAGATGGGCGCGGGCCAGCCACCACTGGGCCCGGGGCGCGCGGGCCACGAAGGGCACCAGCACGACGCTCGCGATCGCCCAACGCCAGAATGACAGGGCGACCGGGGAGACCTCGTCGCGCAGCCCCCGTGCGACGACGAAGTTCCCGGCCCAGATCACCACGGCCACCAGCGCCAGCCCATAGCCCCCCCAGGACGTGCGCGCCGTCCCAGCCGCCGTCGACGGTCCGGTGTGTTGGCACGATGAAGTCACGATTCCTTCCTCTCGGGCGCGGGATGCCCCTGTCGTGCCGACGAATTCGGTCCTGTCGCCGGAGTGGGAGCGGCGCCGGTTCAAGTCGGGGTGGGGACGTTGGCTGCGGGCGGTGCCGCCGCCCGCAGCGGCACTGGGTGCCGACCGCTGATCCGCCGCAGCCACAGCGCGAGTTCCGGCAGAGGGGTGCGGTCTCGATGCCGGTAGGTGGTGCCGCGGTCGGGCTGCTTGCGCAGCGATATCGTCTCGCCGCGTTCCAATCGCTCCGCGAGTTCGATGGTGCGCAGCACGCCGTAGTGCACCGACCGCGAGTACAGGTGCTCGTCGTTGTCGTGGGGGAACATCGGCGGGACGGTGGTGTCCAGCACCGCGCCGGAGTCCAGCGCCGGGGTCAGCACATGCACCGTCGCGCCGATGCGGTCCCAGTCGGCCGCGCGGTAGGCGAAGTAGATGCAGTGGTTGCCCTTGTACTCCGGCAGCCATCCGGTGTGGATGTTGACCATCAGTCCGGGTACGGTCCCAATCAGTTTCCGGCCGAGCACGCCGGTACCGCACACCACAGTGAGGTCCGGGCGCAGCCCGGCAACGAGTTCCCGCACCTCTGGGCTGTTGACGTTGGCGACCCGGTGCGCAGGCGTGTCCGGTTCGGGCAGATCGGCACACAAGGCCCCGAAATACTCCCGGCGGTACCGCGCCCGACCCGTCAGCTTTTGCCGTCTGCCCTGGTAGGCGCGGTAAAGCGCATCCCGGTAGCGGTGATGCCGCCACAGTCGCCGCTGCTGGTCTGCGCCGGATTCGACGATCGTGGCAAGCAGGTTCAGCCGGGTGCCGACCAGACGGCGCAGGTAGCTATGCTGCGGGTCGTCGCAGATCAGCAGGACGACGCGCAGATGCGGGTGGTCGGAGTCGAAGCGGACGGTGTCGCCGTCGCGAACGATACCCATCAGAGTGTCCGAATCCTTGTCAAACTGGGGAACATGCGAACGGGATCGCGGTCAGATGACCGGCTGCGCCTGCTCCCAGGCGGGGACTGCCCTCGGTGGGCGGGCCTCGGTTGAAGCGGGGGACGCCGCTGGAAGGTCGCTGAAGACGTGGCGGGACCGCCGCGGGTGGTACAGCATGTGCATCGGGTGCGGGCGTCTGGCCAAGGCGTCCAGCACGGCTTCGGCGATGACCGGAGCCTGCGCGAACCCGCCGGTGTTGTGCCCGCCCGTGACGACGAACGCTCCGTTCGCAGCGGGCAGCGTCTCGAACAGGCCCAGGTTGGATGCAGTCCACGGGCGCACGCAGAACCGCGCGTCAGGATCACCGGGGGTGATGTCGGCTGCGGCGTATGCTCGGGGGAACAACCGTCGTGCCGTGTCTGCGATCGCGGCGTGAATCGCAGCCAGCTCAGCGCGGTCGATGTTGGTCAGGTCCGCGCCGGTATAGCCGTAGCCAGAGCCGAACATTAGTACTTCAGCGCCGTGCTCGTCGCGGGCGACGGTGACATTAGCGTCCTCGGCGATGTGCCCGCGGCGGGCAACCTTGAGCGAGTGTTCAAGTCGCGGTCGGAGATTCGGCACGGTCAGCCAGCAACCGAGGACGCCGTGGATCTGTCCAGCGGACTCGGTCTTGGCTAGAAGATCCTCGCCATGCACGCCCGGGGACACCACGTAGTGGTGGGCGCGGTGGAAGTTGCCGCGCGCGGTGAGTACCCCAGCCACCCGATTGGCGCGATCGTGCAGCATGGTGTCCACCTGCTCATCGAACCCCAGCCGCACTCCGGCAGCCTCCAACCTGTCCAGTAACCGGGCGATGAAATCGTGCACGTTCAGGGTGAACCCGCGCACCAGCACGCCGCCCGCGTAGGCATCCGGCGCGGCCTCGGCCAGCGCAGGGAACTCCGTTCGCACGCGGTCCGAGACGTAGACGTCCAGCAACGCGCCCGCGTCGCGCTGCCTACGGACCCCAGCAGCGAAATGGTCGGCGTCCCCATAGGATTCGTATTAAAATAACTTGATTATTCGATATCGGGTCTATGGGAAGAGAACTTGTAGTTCCACTCGCCGTGGAAACCGTCCCGCTCGAACGGAATCTCCTCCTGTTCCTTCTTGGACAGCTTGATCCCTGTCGGGTAGTCGGCAGGGTCGAGTGCGCACCGGACGACGAGGCCTGTCGTGGTGGCCGTGCTGGCGATGAGGCTCACCACGGTCTCGTAGGTCGTGAGCGGCCGGCCGCGCCAGTTGACGCTGATATAGGAAAACAGCCGGTGCTCAATTTTGTTCCACTTCGAGGTCGCTGGCGGGAAATGACAGACCGTGATCTCCAGGCCGGTCCTGGCGGCGAGCCTCGCGAGCTCCCGTTTCCACAACCAGACCGTGTTCCCGTTCGACCCGCCGCAGTCGGCGGTAATCATGAGGCGCCTGGCGTCCGGGTACTTCTCCCGGCCCATCTCGTCCCACCACCTGGCGATGGTCGCGACCGCGAACTGCGCCGTGTCGCTGGTGACCCCGACCGAGACCCACGCGGAATTGTCGGCAAGGTCGTAGACACCGTAGGGAATGGCCTTCCCGTCGGCGAGGTAGGGAAAGTCGTAGGCGTTCACCTCGACCGGTTCACCCTTGCGACGCCACTCCCTGCCGCCCTGGTGGAACGGCCCGACCAGCTCCTTTTTCTTCGTGTCCACGCTGATCACCGGGTCTCCGGCCGCCAGGAACGCCGCCGCGGTGGCACTGATGTGGCGGAACTGGGCGTCACGGTCCGGGTGCCCGCGCCCCTCATGCCTTTTGCGCGTCCCCTGGAGGCTGTACCCGATCGACTTCAGGATCTCGGCCACCACGGCATGACTGACCGGATGCCCCATCCCGGTCAGCTCAAGGGCAAGCTTCCGGGTCGACTTCGTCGTCCACCGCAACGGCGTCATCGGGTCCCCGCGGCTTTCCGGCTCAACCAGCCCGTCAAGAGCCCCGACGATGTCCGGATCGGCCTCCTCAAGTTTCTTACGGCCTCCGCCTGGCGCCCGGACCCGGCCGGCAGGCGCCAGCGACGGGCCTGCGGCCTCCTCCATCCCACGTTTGATCGTGTTCCGGGCCGCACCCGTCGCCCGGGCAACGGCCGCAATTCCGCCATGCCCCCACGAATCCGCCTCTGCGCCCATAGCGATCCGCCACTGCCGCTCGTCCAGATGGGGTCGCTGCATCTCCAGACGGCCCCTCATCGCGACAAACTTCGCCGAACGCTCGTCCACCACGGATATAACCCTACCGAGGCGATCACAGGGGAATCCCAAACATAGATCAAGTGATCAACTTATTGAATGACG